>JBDTEP010000001.1:0-4526 GCA_039922455.1 Mycobacterium sp.
GCCGCCGCCAGCGCCGCCCGAATGATCGGGGCTACGGGGTCTACCGGGGTGCCGACGGACAGGTCGACGATGCCGTCCGGGTGCGCCTTGGCCGCGGCCGTGGCCTCGGCCAGGGTGTCCCACGGGAATGTCGGCAACGAGGCCGACCTGCCGCCGCGCATGGGACTCACGGGGCTGCGGCAACGCAGAGCGGATTCATCGATTCCTGATAGTAGAGGCCTTTGCGGTACCGCGGCACCACGGCCCACCAGGCTATGCGCTCAGTTTCAGTGCAACTAGTTGCATAGGTGCCTCGGGGCTGCCTATGCTCACGCCCGTGGCTCTTCCCCACGCGATCCTGGTGTCACTGCGCGAGCAGTCCGGCTCCGGTTATGAACTCGCCCATCGATTCGACCGGTCGATCGGGTATTTCTGGAGCGCCACCCACCAGCAGATTTACCGCACGCTGCGGACCATGGAAGCCGACGGCTGGGTCAACGCCACCGAGGTGGCCCAACAGGGCCGCCCGGACAAGAAGGTCTACACCGTCGCCGAGGCGGGCCGGGCCGAGTTGGCCCGTTGGATCGCCGCACCGCTCGCCGCCCGCGGGGGCTCGGTGGTCGACAACCGGCTGCGGGAGCTGGCGGTCAAGATCCGCGGCGCCTGCTACGGGGACGCCGCCGCGGTGAGTACGCAGGCCGCAACGCTGCGCGCCGAGCGCGCCGCGCGACTGGACGTATACGGCGCTCTGGAGAAACGGCAATTCCCGGATCCCAGCTCGCTGACCGGGCCCGCGCTGCACCAGTACCTGGTGCTGCGCGGCGGGATTCGGGCAGAGGAGAGCGCAGTCCACTGGCTCGACGAGGTCAAGGCAGCCTTGAGTTGAACGGGCACTGAAGTGAAGGCGGAACTGTGACAAGAGAATCCACCAACCCGTACCCGATACTGCTGTCCCCGCTGGATCTGGGCTTCACCACCCTGTCCAACCGGGTGGTGATGGGATCGATGCACACCGGCTTAGAAGACCGGGCCGGCGACATCGGCAAGCTGGCCGCGTACTTCGCCGAACGTGCCCGCGGCGGCGTCGGCCTGATCATCACCGGCGGCTACGCCCCGAACCGGTCCGGTTGGCTGCTGCCGTTCGCTTCCCAGATGATCACCACCGCCGACGCACGCCGCCACCGGCGCATCACCGCCGCGGTGCACGACGCCGGCGGCAAAATCCTGCTGCAGGTGCTGCACGCCGGACGCTATGCCTATCACCCGCTTTCGGTCAGCGCGTCAAGCATCAAGGCGCCGATCAACCCGTTTCGGCCGCGCCGGCTCTCAGCGCGCGCGGTTGACAGCACGATCAACGACTTCGCACACGCCGCTTCGCTGGCCAGCGACGCCGGCTACGACGGCGTGGAGATCATGGGCAGCGAAGGGTATCTGCTCAACCAGTTCCTGGCTCCGCGCACCAACAAGCGCAGGGACTCGTGGGGTGGCACCGCGGCCAACCGGCGCCGGTTCCCGGTGGGGATCGTGGCGGCCACCCGCGCGGCGGCCGGACCCGACTTCATCATCTGCTACCGGATGTCGATGGCCGACTACGTCGAGGAAGGCCAGAGCTGGGACGAAGTCCTCGAGCTGGCAACCGAAGTCGAGGCGGCCGGAGCCACCATGATCAACTCCGGGTTCGGCTGGCATGAGGCAAGGGTGCCGACCATCGTGACGTCGGTGCCCAACGGCGCGTTCATCGACATCAGCAGTGCGGTTGCCGATCACGTCACGATCCCGGTGGTGGCGTCCAACCGGATCAACATGCCGCAGACCGCCGAACAGGCCCTCGCCGAGACCTCGGTGCAACTGATCTCGATGGCCCGCCCGATGCTGGCCGACCCGGACTGGGTGCGCAAGGCCGCCGGCAACCGGGCCGACGAGATCAACACCTGCATTGCCTGCAACCAGGCCTGCCTGGACCACGCCTTCGTGCACAAGAAGGTTTCATGTCTGGTCAACCCACGTGCCGGCCACGAGACCACGCTGATCCTCGGCCCAACGCGGCACCGCCGGCGTATCGCGGTGGTGGGCGCCGGACCGGCCGGGCTCTCGACGGCGGTGGCGGCCGCCGAGCGCGGCCACGACGTGACGCTGTTCGAGGCCAACGAGTTCATCGGCGGCCAATTCGACCTGGCCAAGCGGATTCCCGGTAAGGAAGAGTTCGCCGGAACCATCCGCTATTACGCCGCCATGTTGGACAAGTACGCAGTGACGGTGCGACTGGGCAACCGCGCTGACGTCGACACCCTGATCGGGTTCGAAGAGGTGGTGCTGGCCACCGGCGTGCAGCCCCGCATTCCGCAGATCCCCGGTATCGACCACCCGATGGTGTTGTCCTACGCCGAAGCGATCGCCGGCCGGCCGGTAGGACCGTCGGTGGCGGTGGTGGGTGCCGGCGGTATCGGCTTCGACGTCAGCGAGTTCCTGGTGGTCGAGAATGCGGCCGCCTCCCCGACGCATGCACCGCAGGGACTAAAAGAATGGAAGGCCGAATGGGGCGCCGCCGACCCCTGGGATGCCCGGGGCGCGCTGCAGCCACCGGCCCCGTCGCCACCGGCCCGTCAGGTCTACCTGTTGGCCCGGACCGAGGGAGCGCAGGGCCGCAAGCTGGGTAAGACCAGCGGCTGGGTTCATCGAGCGTCGCTGAAAGCCAAAGATGTACAACAACTTTCCGGGGTGAACTATGACTTCATCGACGATCACGGGCTGCACATCAGCTTCGGGCCGAAGAAGTCGCGCGCGCAGGTGCTGGCCGTGGACAACGTGGTGATCTGCGCCGGACAGGAGTCGGTGCGCGACCTCGAGGCCGGACTGCGCGAGCGCGGCGTCAAACCGCACGTCATCGGCGGCGCCGCGCTGGCCACCGAGTTGGATGCCAAGCGGGCTATCAAACAGGGCACCGAACTGGCGGCCCAGCTGTAGGCCAGCTCGGCGCCAATATCGCCCGGACGAGCGTGCGTGATCCCGGGATATTTCCCGGCGTGTCGGCCGGGGACGCGCACGCTCGCGGAGAAGGCGCCACCGCACGGGAAGACGCGGCGCTAGACCGGCAGCGGCGAGTAGTCGGTGCTGCGCTGCCGTGCCGGGCGACCGATGCCCTCGGCGATCCCCACCAATTCGGCGATGGTCTTGGCCGACCCGTACTCGGAGCCGGCCATCCGGGAGATGGTCTCTTCCATCAGGGTGCCGCCCAGATCATTGGCGCCACCGTTGAGCATCACCTGGGTGCGCTCAACGCCCAGCTTCACCCAACTGGTCTGGATGTTGGGGATCCGGCCGTGCAGCATGATGCGTGCCAACGCGTGCACCGCACGGTTGTCCCGGTGGCTCGGGCCGGGCCGCGCCCCGCCGGCCAGGTACAGCGGCGAACTCTGGTGCACGAACGGCAGCGGCACGAACTCGGTGAAACCGCCGGTGCGGTCCTGGATGTCGCTCAGCACCCGAAAATGCCCGATCCAGTGTCGCGGCGAATCGATGTGGCCGTACATCATCGTCGAGCTGGACCGCAGCCCGACCTCGTGCGCGGTGCTGATCACCTCGACCCACATCGAGGTCGGCAACTTGCCCTTGGTCAGCACCCAACGAATCTCGTCGTCGAGGATCTCCGCGGCGGTGCCCGGGATACTGCCCAGGCCGGCTTCGCGCAGGCTGATCAGCCATTCCCGGACGCTCAAGCCGCTCTTGGACACCCCGTTGGTGATCTCCATCGGGGAGAACGCGTGCACGTGCATGGACGGCACCCGCGCCTTAACCGCGCGCACCAGGTCGGCATATCCGGTGACCGGCAGCTCCGGGTCGATCCCACCCTGCATGCAGACCTCGGTGGCGCCGGCCAGGTGCGCCTGAAAGGCGCGTTCGCCGACTTCGGCGTTGGACAGCGAAAAGGCGTCGGCGTCCCCCTTGCGCTGAGCGAACGCACAGAACCGGCAGCCGACGTAACAGATGTTGGTGAAGTTGATGTTCCGGTTGACCACATAGGTCACGTCATCACCCACGGCATCGCGGCGCAGTGAATCCGCCAGTGCGGCAACAGCCTCCAAGGCCGGACCATCCGCGGTGGCCAGCGCCAGATACTCGCCATCGGTACAGCCGGCCGGGTCGCGTTCGGCTGACCGCAGCGCCGCCAACACGTCGGTGTCGACGCGTTCGGGCGCACGAGCGGCCAGTTCGTGAATCTGTTCGCGGATCGACTCCCAGTCCCCGAAGGCGCTCCCCAGGTCGCTGCGGGTCTCGGTGGCACGTCCGTCGACGTCGATTGCGGTGTGCAGGTCCACCCGGCCGGCGGACTGCACCTCGTCAGGCTCCTGCCAGGGCAGCCCGACCGGGTTGACGTCGCGCGCCCAACCGGTGTCCGGATCGGCCAGCGCCGCGACGTGCGGGCGCACCCGGGGATCGATCCACGCCGCACCGGCCCGCACGTAATCGGGCTGGGCGGTCAACCGCTGCACCAGGTCATAGCCGGCCCGTTCGGTGATCGCCGCCAGGTCGTCCAGCGCAGGCCACGG
>JBDTEP010000002.1:0-12951 GCA_039922455.1 Mycobacterium sp.
CCCATAGGGCCCACGCAACAGCCGATGGGCCACCGCGTTGACCTCTTCGACGGTGACCGCACCCAGTTCCCGCAGGGTGCGGGCGATGGGCCGGTGCCGGCCGTAGTTCAGTTCGGTACGGCCCAGCCGGTTCATCCGCGAACCGGAATCCTCCAGGCCCAGCACTAATCCACCGCGCAGCGATCCCTTCGCGATCCGGCATTCGTCCTCGGTGATGCCGTCGCTGGCCACCTCGGCGAGCACCTCGGCGGTCACCGCCGCTACTTCGCCGAACCGCTCCGGCTGGCAGGCGGTGTAGACCGACAGCGCGCCGGCGTCGGCAAAGGTGTCCACCGACGAGTAGATCGAGTACGCCAAACCGCGGGACTCCCGAATTTGTTGGAACAGCCGGGAACTCAATCCGCCGCCGAGGGCGGTGTTGAGAACCGCCAGTGCGGGGCGGTGCAGCCAGTTCCTTCCCGGGGCGCGCACGCCCAGCGACATATGGGTCTGATCGGCGTCGCGGTTGACCACCGTCAGGCCGGGCGTGCCCGGCACCCGGGCGGCGCCGCGGCGCGGTTCGTTGGGGTGCTGACCGCGAACCAGCCGATGCCCGAAGTGTTCTCGCACCAGCGCCACCACAGTGTTGTGGTCGACATTGCCGGCCACGGCCACCACCATGCGCTGCGGGGTGTAGCGGCGCTGGTGAAACGAACGCAGCTGAGTTCGGGTCATCGCCGACACCGACTCGACGTTGCCGATCACCGGCCGCCCGATCGGATGGTCGCCGAACATCGTCGACAAGAACACATCGCCCAGCGCGTCCTCCGGGTCGTCGTCGCGCATCGCGAGCTCCTCGAGGACCACGTCCCGCTCGAGATCGACATCCTCAGCAGCGCAGCACCCGTTGAGCACCACGTCGCTGACCAAGGCCACGGCCAGTTCCAGATCGGTGTCGAGCACGTGGGCGTAGTAACAGGTGTGCTCTTTGCCGGTAAAGGCGTTGAGCTCACCCCCGACGGCATCCATCGCCTGGGCTATCCCGGCCGCCGTGCGGGTCGGGGTGGCCTTGAACAGGAGATGCTCCAGGAAGTGCGCCGCCCCCGCTACCGTGACGCCCTCGTCGCGCGACCCGACTCCGACCCAGACTCCCACCGACGCCGAACGGACCGCGGGGAGGTACTCGGTGACCACCCGCAATCCGCCCGGCAAGGTGGTGCGTCGCAGTGTGGCGCGCGACGGCGCCCCGGTGTCAGCTTTCGGTGGCCGCGGCATCGACAGGCTCAGCGGAGCCCGCTTCTTGGGTTGAGTCCTCCACCGGCACCAGCGAGATCTTGCCGCGGTTGTCGATGTCGGCGATCTCCACCCGCAACTTGTCGCCCACCTTGACAACATCGTCGACCTTGGAGACGCGCTTGCCCTTACCGAGCTTGGAGATGTGCACCAGCCCGTCGCGCCCCGGCAGCAACGACACGAACGCGCCGAAGTCGGTGGTCTTGACCACGGTGCCCAGGAACCGCTCGCCGATCTTCGGCAGCTGCGGGTTGGCGATCGCGTTGATCAGGTCGATCGCGGCTTGCGCAGACGGGCCGTCGGTGGCGCCAACGAAGACCGTGCCGTCGTCCTCGATGGAAATTTGCGCACCGGTTTGCTCGGTGATCGAGTTGATCATCTTGCCCTTGGGCCCGATCACCTCGCCGATCTTGTCCACCGGAACCTTGATGGTGGTGACCCGCGGCGCGTAGGGGCTCATCTCGTCCGGCTCGTCGATGGCCTCGGCCATCACCTCCAGGATCGTCATGCGCGCATCCTTGGCCTGCGCCAGCGCACCAGCGAGCACCTTGGACGGAATGCCGTCGAGCTTGGTGTCCAACTGCAGCGCGGTGACGAAGTCCTTGGTGCCGGCGACCTTGAAGTCCATGTCGCCGAACGCATCCTCGGCGCCCAGGATGTCGGTGAGCGCCACGAACCGGCGCTCGGTCTTGCCATCGACCTCAATGTCATCGGAGACCAGGCCCATCGCGATGCCGGCCACCGGCGCCTTCAGCGGCACCCCGGCGTTGAGCAGCGACAACGTGGATGCGCAGACCGACCCCATCGAGGTGGATCCGTTGGAGCTCAGTGCTTCCGACACCTGCCGGATCGCGTAGGGGAACTCCTCGACGCTGGGCAGCACCGGCATCAGTGCGCGCTCGGCCAGGGCGCCGTGGCCGATCTCGCGGCGCTTGGGCGAACCGACCCGGCCGGTCTCACCGGTGGAGTACGGCGGGAAGTTGTAGTGGTGCATGTAGCGCTTGGACTTCTCCGGCCCCAGCGAGTCGATCTGCTGCGCCAGCTTCATCATGTCCAGCGTGGTCACGCCCATGATCTGGGTCTCGCCACGCTCGAACAGCGCGCTGCCATGCGCCCGGGGCACCACCGCGACTTCGGCGGACAGCGCCCGGATGTCGGTGATTCCACGGCCGTCGATGCGGAAGTGGTCGGTCAGGATGCGCTGGCGCACCAGCTTTTTGGTCAGGCTGCGATAGGCCGCGCTGATCTCCTTCTCGCGGCCCTCGTAGGTCTGGGCGAGCCGCTGGAGCACCTCGGCCTTGATCTCGTCGGTGCGGTCGTCGCGCTCGGCCTTGCCGGCGATGGTCAGCGCCTTGGCCAGCTCGTCCGTCGCGATCGAGGCGACCGAGTAGTACACGTCCTCGCCGTACGGGGGAAACAGCGGGTAGTCGGCCGTCGGTTTGGCGGCCGCTTCGGCCAACTCCTGCTGCGCCTTGCACAGCGCGGCGATGAACGGCTTGGCCGCCTCTATCCCTTCGGCCACCACGGTCTCGGTCGGCGCCTTCGCGCCGCCGTCGATGAGCTCGATGACGTTGACGGTGGCCTCGGCCTCAACCATCATGATCGCCACGTCTGTGCCCCCGCCGGCGGCTTCCACTGTGCGGCCGGCCAGCACCATGTCGAAGACCGCGCCCTCGAGCTGCTCGACCGTCGGGAACGCCACCCAGGTGCCGTCGATCAGGGCTACCCGCGCCGCACCGATCGGGCCGGAGAACGGCAGGCCCGCCAGCTGGGTGGAGGCCGAGGCGGCATTGATTGCCACCACGTCGTACAGGTCATTGGGATTGAGGCTCAGCACCGTCACGACGACCTGAATCTCGTTGCGCAGACCGGCCACGAACGACGGGCGCAGCGGCCGGTCGGTCAGCCGGCAGGTCAGGACGGCGTCGGTGGACGGCCGGCCCTCCCGACGGAAGAACGAGCCGGGGATCCGTCCAGCGGCATACATCCGCTCCTCGACGTCCACGGTCAGCGGGAAGAAGTCCAGGTGATCCTTGGGGTTTTTGCTGGCGGTGGTCGCCGACAGCAGCATCGTCTCGTCGTCGAGGTAGGCGGCGACGCTGCCGGCCGCCTGCTGGGCCAACCGGCCGGTCTCGAAGCGGATGGTGCGAGTTCCGAAGCTGCCGTTGTCGATGACGGCTGTGGACTCGAATACGCCTTGGTCAATTTCAGTAACAGACATGGACGCGAGTGCGGCCTTCCTGATTCGTTCTGCTGTTTCGCAACGTCAGACGTGGACCAGCGAAGACCCTGGATGCGGCTACGGTCGTCGATCGAAGCGGCCGGATCCTCAGACGAACTTTCAGACCCGACTGCCACTACCGAAGACCGCCCGACTCAGGTCTGGCTGATCGCAGGAACGGATGTCCCGTCGTGACGTGCCGGAGTGGCGCGCGCGGACTGCGCGGACCACACCGATGTCCGGACCTCACGGCCCGGAACGGTCTCACTCTACACGGGGCGGGTGGCGCCGACCCGGTTCGTTGTCAGCGACGCAGACCCAGGCGCTCGATGAGCGAGCGGTAACGCGCCACATCGATCTGGGCTAAGTACTTGAGCAGCCGACGCCGCCGACCGACCAGCAGCAGCAGCCCGCGCCGGGAATGGTGGTCGTGCTTGTGGGTCTTGAGATGCTCGGTGAGGTCGACGATCCGCTTGGTGAGCATCGCGACCTGCGCCTCCGGCGATCCGGTGTCGGTCTCGTGCAGACCGTAGCTGCCCAGGACCTCTTTTTTCTGCTCGACTGTCAGTGCCACGAAGAAATCTCCATCAATCGGTCCCGCGAATGTTTTGACGGTGGCCACCGCGGACTGCAGCACACCGAGCGCGAACTCTAGCAGCGTCGTGGCGCCTGAGCCCAATCCAAGGCCCAATAGGACGCCCGGTCAGTCGCCGGCCAGCAGTTCGCGGGTCTTTTCGACATCGGTGTTCATCACCGCCACCAGATCCGACACGGAGTCGAACTTCTCCTGCCCCCGAATCCGGCTGACGAAGTCGACAGCAACCCGCTGTCCGTACAGGTCGGCGGTTTGGTCCAGCACGAACGCTTCGACGGTACGGGCCCGTCCGGAGAAGGTCGGGTTGGTGCCCACCGACACCGCGGCTTGGCACCGTTGACCGGCGACGACAGTGCCGGGCACCGGGCCGTGCCCCAGGACGGTGAACCACGCGGCATACACCCCGTCGGCCGGAATGGCCGCGTACGCCGACGGCGCCACGTTGGCGGTCGGAAAACCCAGGTCCTGCCCCCGGCCGTCACCGCGAACCACCAGGCCCTCGACCCGGTGCGGCCGGCCCAGCGCCTCGGCCGCCGCGGCGACGTCGCCGGCGTCCACGCAGGACCGGATGTAGGTCGAGGAGAACGTCACCGCCTGCATCACGTCCGATTCGGCGTGCTCAGCCACCAGCGACACCGATTTCACCCCGAAACCGAACTGTTCACCGGCGCGACGCAGCGTCTCGACGTTGCCGGCCGCCTTGCGGCCGAAGGTGAAGTTCTCGCCCACCACCACATCCACCACGTGCAGGTGCTCGACCAGCAGCTCATGGATGTAGCGGTCCGGGGTGAGTTTCATGAAGTCGGCGGTGAACGGGATCACCAGGAATACGTCCACGCCGGCCTGTTCTACCAACTCCGCGCGGCGTGCCAAGGTGGTGAGCTGCGCCGGGTGGCTGCCGGGGTAGACGACCTCCATCGGGTGCGGATCGAAGGTCATCAGCACGGTCGGCACCCCGCGGGCCGCACCGGTCTTCACCGCATGCGCGATCAGCTCAGCGTGACCGCGGTGCACACCGTCGAACACCCCGATGGTGAGCACGCACCGACCCCAGTCTGTGGGGATCTCATCCTGCCCCCGCCACCGCTGCACACCCGCAAGCCTAAACTGTTGCGGGTGAGCCCTTGGGAGCAGTCGGATGGGCTGAGCACCGTCGCCCAGGACTATCTGAAAGTCATCTGGACCGCCCAGGAATGGTCACTGGACAAAGTCAGCACCAAGATGTTGGCGGAGAAGATCGGCGTGTCGGCCAGCACCGCCTCGGAATCGATTCGCAAACTCGCCGAAGCGGGCCTGGTAGACCACGAGAAGTACGGCGCGGTGACGCTGACGGACGACGGCCGTCGGGCCGCGCTGGCGATGGTGCGCCGGCACCGCTTGATCGAGACTTTTCTGGTGTGCGAGCTGGGTTACGGCTGGGACGAGGTGCACGACGAAGCCGAGGTACTCGAGCACGCGGTGTCCGACCTGTTGATCGCGCGTATCGACGCCAAACTGGGATTCCCGCAGCGCGACCCGCACGGCGACCCGATTCCGGCCGTCGACGGGCAGGTGCCCACTCCCCCGGCGCGGCAATTGTGGGCATGCGCCGACGGCGACGAGGGGACCGTGGCCCGCATCTCCGACGATGACCCGGAGATGCTGCGCTACTTCGATCAGGTGGGCATCGCCCTCGATGCCCGGCTGCGGGTGCTGACCCGCCGCGAATTCGCCGGAACCATCTCGGTGGCCCTGGAAACACCCGAAAGCCCCGACTCGGTTGGTGACGCGGGTGCCATCATCGAGCTGGGTAGCCCTGCGGCACAGGCGATCTGGGTGGTCTAAGCCCTGACCGACACGCCGGTCAGCCGAGGTGGCCGGCGATCCGTCCCTGCTCTCCGAAGAGTTCGCGCTGCCATGCGCAAAATCCCCATCGCCGAGCTGGATACCGCGGCGGACGCTACAGCGTCGCCGGACGAATAACGACCACGGACTTCGTCCGATCCCCGGCATCTTCCAGCAGCGCCGCCACCCGCCCGTCGGGGGCGGTCGCGGCATAGACGCCGTCGATGCCAGCGGGAGCCAGTGGCCGGCCATGGCTGACATCGAGCGCCTCGTCGACAGTCAGGTCACGGCGCGGAAAGGTCTGCAGGCAGGCGTCATCCAGGCTGTAGCTCAGCGCAGGGGTCTCCCCCAATTCATCGAGCGTGCGCGCCTGATCGAGACCGAAATCACCTGCGCGGATGCGTCGCAAGGCAATCAGGTGTCCACCCACCCCCAGCTCATTCCCGACGTCGCGGGCCAGCGCCCGGATGTAGGTGCCCGCTGAACAATCCACCTCGACGTCAAGGTCAACAAACTGCCCGTGGCGACGCACGACAAGCATCTCGAAGCGCTCGATGCGCACCGGCCGGGAGGGCAACTCGACCGCGTGGCCCTCCCGGGCCAGCTGGTAAGACCGCTTGCCGGCGACTTTGATGGCGCTGACCGCCGACGGCACCTGCGCGATATCGCCGCGTAGCCCGGCAATGGCGGCGGCGATCTGGGAATCGGTGACGTGCGTGGCTGGAATCGTCTGCAGCACCTCACCTTCGGCGTCCTCGGTGGAGGTGGTCTGGCCCAGCCGGATGGTGGCGGCATAGGACTTCGCCGACGTGGTCAGCAGGCCGAGAATCTTGGTGGCCCGTTCGATGCCGATCACCAGCACCCCGGTGGCCATCGGGTCCAGGGTGCCGGCGTGGCCCACCTTGCGGGTGCCGAAGAACCTGCGACAGCGCGAAACCACGTCGTGACTGGTGATTCCGGCCGGCTTGTCGACTATGACCAGGCCGGCCTCCGGGGGCGTGCTCACAGCACGATCGCCGTCAGCACCAGGCCGGCGGTCACCGACCACCTCCCGTGCAGCTCCGTCAGCGGAGGCCCGGACTGTGCGGCCGGGTCGATCAGGATGCGGGAGACGAAGCTGCCGTCCGGATCGAAGGTGATGTGGGCGTCCTCGAAGCCCAGCCACCGCCTGGTCAGCGGGAACCAAGCCTTGTAGGTGGCTTCCTTGGCGCAGAACAGGATTCGGTCCCAGTGCCGGTCGCCCGCCAGTTCGGCCAGCTCGACGCGTTCGGCGGGCAGACTGACAGCCTGGAGCACTCCGTCGGGCAACACGTCGTGCGGCTCGGCGTCGATGCCCACCGATCGCACATCGGCGCTGCGGCCCACCACTGCCCCCCGGAAGCCCGCACAGTGCGTCAGGCTGCCGACGACACCGTCAGGCCAGCGCGGCTCGCCCTTCTCCCCCTTCAGAATCGGCACCGGCGGCTGACCGAGCTCTTCAAGCGCCAGCCGGGCGCAGTAGCGCGCCGTGACGAATTCGTTGCGGCGCTTGGCAACCGAACGTGCCACCAGCGGCTCCTCCTCGGGCAGTGGGGCTAGTCCGGGAGGGTCGTCGTAGCGTTCGGCCCAGGCCAGCGAACGCACCTGGTCGAGCACCGTGTCCAGCAGCTTGCTCATCGTGACTGCCGTTGACGCACCCGTTCGGCGAACTTCGCGCTGGCCTCGCGCATCTCATCGGTGATGGTGAAGTGGCCGCCGAACTCGTTGAGATAGCCGGGCGGGTACTGCGGGTCGGGCAGGATCTGGCGCATCCACCGGGGCGGCTTGCGTCGCTGCCACTCCCGCGGGTAGCCCACCGAGACCTCCTCGAAGCGCACTCCGTCGTACCAGGTGGTGCGCGGGATGTGCAGGTGGCCGTAGACCGAACAGGTCGCGTTGTAGCGGGTGTGCCAGTCGGCGGTTTCGACAGTGCCGCACCACAGCGAGAACTCCGGGTAGAACAGCGCGTCGCAGGGCTCGCGCACCATCGGGAAGTGGTTGACCAGCACGGTCGGCGTCATCCAATCCAGGTCTTCGAGCCGCTTGCGGGTGACGGCAACCCGGTCATGACACCACGCGTCGCGGGTGCCGTACGGCTCGGCAGACAGCAGGAACTCGTCGGTGGCCACCACGTTGTTCTCCCGCGCAATGGCCAGACCTTCAGCCTTGGTGGCGGTGCCAGCCGGCAGGAAGCTGTAGTCGTAGAGCAGAAACATCGGCACGATAGTGGCGGGGCCACCCTCCTCGGTCCAGACCGGGAACGGGTGCTCCGGGGTGATGACACCCATCTGGTCGCACATGTCGACCAGATAGTCGTAGCGTGAGCGCCCGAACACCTGCATCGGATCCTTGCTGGTGGTCCACAGCTCGTGGTTGCCGGGCACCCAGATCACCTTGGCGAAGCGCTTCCGCAGCAGATCCAGCGCCCAACGGATCTCGTCGGTGCGTTCGGCGACGTCGCCGGCGACGATCAGCCAGTCGTCCGGGGTCGCCGGATGCAGCGACTCGGTGACGGGCTTGTTGCCCATGTGGCCGGTGTGCAGGTCGGAGATCGCCCACAGGGTCGGACCATGCGAGGCCGTCGGCTCGTGTTGGGTCACGGGGATTGAGCCTAATCGGAGTCGCTCCAACAACGCAGCCGGGCGCAACGGTCATGGTCAGGCTGCCCATCGCGGATGAAACTGGAACGTGTTCTCGCCTTCGCCACAGTGGCCGACACCACAACTTGTACACTCCCGGGCAGAAGTCCGGGCCGAAGCAAGGAGTGTCATGCTCACCAAACTGCGTCTGATCATCGCGTTCAGCGCGTTGGTCATGGCGGTCTTCATGGTCGGGCTGCAATCCCCGCCCAGCATCGTGGCTGGCAAAGCCGGAGTACAACTCCGGTCCACCGCCGCGCCGCTGGCGCCGCCGCCCACCTCGAGCAAACCGGTCAACATCACCAACCCGCGCCCGTTCGACGCCTGCGAGGACATCCCCTACGACGTCATCGCGCAGCTGGGGCTGGCGTTCACCCCGCCCAAGCCGGTGGAGGGTGTGCGCTGCGAATTCGATGCCGGCAACTACCAGATGGCCGTGGAAACGTTCGTGTATCGCAGCTACGACGAGAACATCCCCGCCGATGCGATCGAGATGGACATCCAAGGGCACCGCGCGGCGCAGTACTGGGTGATGAAGCCCACCGAGTGGAACAACCGATGGTGGTTCTCATGCATGGTCGCGTTCAAGACCAGCTACGGGGTGATCCAGCAGGCGCTCTACTACTCGCCGGTGTACTCCAACCCGGACATTGACTGCCCCACGGAGAACCTGATGCGGGCCAACCAGCTCGCGCCGTACTACAAGTACTGATAACCGGTGGTGTCCCGACGTCTCGTCGACGCCGCGCTGTCGCGGGTGCTGCGGCTGCCGCCCGGCGGCGGCTACACCGTGGAGCGGGTCGGTGTCCCGATGCGCGACGGGGTGGTGCTGCGCGCCGACCACTACGCACCGGCTGCTGGATCCGCCAAGGCCATCGGCACTCTGCTGGTCCGCGGCCCGTACGGGCGAGATTTTCCGTTTTCGCTGATCTTCGCGCGGCTGTACGCGGCGCGCGGCTACCACGTGGTCGTGCAGAGCGTCCGCGGGACGTTCGGCTCGGGCGGGGTGTTCACGCCGATGGTCGACGAGGCCGCCGACGGGGCCGACACGGTGGTGTGGCTGCGGACCCAGTCGTGGTTCACCGGCAAATTCGGCACCATCGGGCTGTCGTATCTGGGGTTCACCCAGTGGGCACTGCTCGTCGATCCACCGCCGGAGCTGACAGCGGCCGTCGTCACCGTCGGGCCGCACGACTTCAGCATGTCCTCGTGGAGCACCGGGTCGTTCACCCTCAACGACTTCCTGGGCTGGAGTTACCTGATGGCCCGCCAGGAAGGCGGCGGCCGCCTCCGAGCCGGCATCCGGCAGCTGACCAGCCAGCGCAGGGTTGCCCGCGCGGCCGCCGGTCTGCCGTTGGGGGCGGCCGGTCGGGCACTGCTGGGTACCGACGCGCCATGGTACGAATCGTGGATTGAGCACGCGGTCGTCGACGATCCGTTCTGGCAGCCGTACCGATTCGACTCCGCACTGGACACGTTGCAGGTTCCAGTGTTGCTGGTCAGCGGTTGGCAGGACCTGTTCTTGGACCAAACCCTGATGCAGTATCGGCGGCTGCGCGACCGCGGTGTCGACGTGGCGTTGACCGTCGGCCCGTGGACGCACACCGAGGTGCCGATCAACGGGCTCGGAGTGCTGACCCGCGAATCGCTGGACTGGCTCGACACCCACCTGGCCGGCGCGGCCGAGCCGTCCCGGCGCAGCCCCGTGCGGGTGCACGTCACCGGCGGCGGAGGCTGGCGCGACCTTCCGGATTGGGCGCCTGCGACCACCGGCCGGTCGTGGTGGTTGCGCCCCGGCGGGCAGTTGGCCGAGACACCCGCGGTGGGCGACCCGGCGGAATCGACCAGCTTCACCTACAACCCCGCCGACCCCACGCCGACGGTGGGCGGCCGGTTGCTGGCCCCGGGCGGTGGTTATCAGCGCGACGATGCGCTTGCGCGGCGCGCCGACGTGCTGGCTTTCACCGGCGCCCCCCTGACCGGGGACGTCGAGGCGTTCGGCAACCCCGTGGTGGAACTGGCGCACTCCAGCGACAACCCGCATGTCGACGTGTTCGTCCGGGTCAGTGAGGTCGACTCCCGCGGGCGGTCACGCAACGTCAGTGACGGCTACCGTCGGCTGAATCACGCGTCCGGATCGGTGCGTATCCAATTGGACGCGATCGCCCACCGCTTCGCGGCCGGTTCCCGAATCCGGCTGCTGATCGCCGGCGGATGCCATCCCCGGTACGCGCGCAACCTGGGCACCGACGAACCCGTGGTCAGCGGCGTTGCACTGCGACCGGCGGTGCATACGGTGCGGTTCGGTGAATCACGGTTGCTGCTGCCCACGGACCGCGGAGCCGGCTTTGACCAGTAGGTCCGACCTCAGCCCACTGCGGATCCAGCTGAGCATCCGCACTACCCAGCACGACGATTGATGTTCGATCCGCCCTGATCGATCGACTGCTCGGCGACCCGGACCTGTCAGCACAGATCATCCGCACCCTACGATCTCGGCGTTGACACCCTGCCGGCATGCGCCGCAGCTACGCTGACCCGGTGAGCGACGACATTCTGCTGGTCCAGACCGAGGACCGGATTCGCACTCTGACCCTCAACCGCCCGCAGTCCCGTAATGCGCTGTCACGGGCGTTGCGCGACGCCACCTTCACCGCGCTGGCCGAGGCCGATACGGACGACGATGTCGACGTGGTGATCCTCACCGGTGCCGATCCGGTGTTCTGCGCCGGCTTGGACCTCAAGGAGTTCGGTGATTCCACCGCACTGCCGGACATTTCACCGCAGTGGCCACCGCTGACCAAGCCGGTGATCGGTGCGATCAACGGCGCCGCGGTGACCGGCGGGCTGGAGCTGGCGCTGTACTGCGACATCCTGATCGCCTCGGAGCAGGCCCGCTTCGCCGACACCCACGCCCGGGTCGGGCTGCTGCCCAGCTGGGGGCTGAGTGTGCGGCTGCCCCAACGCGTCGGGGTCGGGCTGGCCCGCCGGATGAGCCTGACCGGTGACTATCTGTCGGCATCCGACGCGCTGCGGGCCGGCTTGGTGACCGAGGTGGTATCGCACGCCGAGTTGCTGCCCGCGACACGAAAGGCGGCGGCGACGATCGTCGGTAACAACCAGGCGGCGGTGCGGGCCCTGCTGGCCTCCTATCACCGCATCGACGAGTCGCAGACCGCAACCGGGTTGTGGATCGAGGCATCGGCGGCCAAGCAGTGGTTGGGCCAGGTGACCGGCGACGACGTCGCCGCCAATCGGGCCGCCGTGCTGGAACGCGGTCGTTCGCAGCTGCATTGAGAAACGCGCGTCATGAAGGTGTCCCTGACGGTGGCCTTCGTCCTCGGCAGTCTCCTGGTGGACGCCAGGATCGGCGGCTACCGAATCGCCCGAATGACTCGGCAGGGATTACCCGCAGCGAGGACGCCCGCCGGAACATCCCGGGTCACCACGGCGCCGGCTCCGACGACCGCGTCGGCTCCGATCGACACCCCGGCGCAGACGATGACGCCTGACGCCAGCCAGACGTTATCGCCGATGGTGATCGGCGCCGCCGACTCCCAGCCTTGCCGCCGGGCGTCGATGTCGTCGACCGGATGCAGGGCGGTAACCAGTTGGACGCGGGGTCCGATCGACACGTCGTCACCGATTGTGATCGGTGCGCAGTCCAGCAGAACCGCGTCGTAGTTCACGAAGCAGTTGGCACCGATGCTGATGTGTTTCCCGTAGTCGCAACAGAATCGGGGCAGAATAACCGAGCCCTCGCCAAATGCTCCGAGCATGTCGCGCAGCAGCTCCCGACGGCCGTCGTCATCGTCGGGCCGGGTGTCGTTGAACGCAGCGACCAACCGCTGGCATGCCCGACGACTCGCGACCAGATCGGGGTCGTCGGGGCAATACGGCACCCCGCGGAGCATCCGATCCCGCTGACCGCTCATGCCAGCCGATCCTACGGGCGGGCGGCCTGCAACCAGCGACCCGAATACGCTCGCCACCCGACGAACACCAACCGCAACACGATGAAAGTGGTCAGCCCCGACCAGATTCCGGCCAACCCCCAATCCAGCATCAGCGACATCCAGGTCAGTGGCAGGAACCCCATCAGCGCGCTGATCACGGTGGCGGTGCGCATGAATGCGGCATCACCGGCACCCAGCAGCACCCCGTCAAGGGCGAACACGATCCCGGCAATGGGCAATTGAGCCACCAAAAACCACCACGGAACCACGACCGCGGCCAGCACGACGGCGTCGGTGGTGAACAGGCTCGGCACCACGGCGGCACCGGCGGCCAACAACGCGGCCAGCACCACGGCGGCCACCGTGGAGAACACCGTCACCCGGGCGGCCACCGATTTGGCATGTGCGACGTCACCCGCGCCCAGG
>JBDTEP010000003.1:0-13119 GCA_039922455.1 Mycobacterium sp.
CAGCGGTGGCCGGGAGGACTGCGACTCCAACTCCTGATCCAGCCGGACCCCCAGGCTGCGCAGCACGTCGAGCACCATGCCGACCACCACCAGGTACACACCCACGTCGAAAAACAACGAGGTAACCAGGTTGACCTGCCCCAGCACCGGGAGGCTGAACGACAGCGCGGCTGACGACAGCACTGGCGCCCCGACTAGCAGCGACCCCAGTGCCGTTCCCCCGACCAGGCTCAGTCCGACGCCCAGGATCTTGCCGGAGTCCAGCGGCAGCGTCTCGCCGAGCTCGTATCGCCCGCCGGCCAGGTAGCGCAGCGCCAGTGCCAGTCCGGCGGCCAGCCCGCCGGCGAAACCGCCGCCCGGACTGTTGTGCCCGGCGAAGAGAAAATAGACCGAGACCACCATGATCAGCGGGAAGATGATCCGGGTCGCGACTTCCAACACCAGCGACCGCTGACTGGGATCGTGGTAGTCGCTGCCGCGCAGCCAGATGGTGGACGCGATCGCCGGACTGTAGGAGGTGGCTCGGGGGTCTGTGCCCGGGTCCTTGCGATGTGCGTCGGCATCGGTGATTCGGGGTGCTCGGCCGAACCGCTGGTTCCGGAACACCATCGAGGCCACCCCGGTTGCGGCGACCAGCAACACCGAAATCTCCCCGAGAGTGTCCCAGGCCCGGACGTCGACCAGCAGCACATTGACCGTGTTGGCGCCGTGGCCACGAACATAGGCAGCGGCGGGCAACAGGTCGGCGACCCCGTCGCGGGTGCGCGCCGCCATCGCGAAGGCCCCCAGCACCGCCACGCTGGCGCCGACCGTCACCGCCAGCAGCGCTCGCGGCAGCCGGTGCTTCGCCATCGAGGGCCGCGCGGCCTCCGCGGGCAGAGTACGCAGCACCAGCACGAAGATCACCAAGATCACGGTCTCGACGAGCAATTGGGTCAGCGCCAGATCGGGCGCCCCGTGGAAAGCGAACACGGCAGCGCAGCCGTACCCGGTCACACCGACCAACAACACCGCGGACAGCCGGTTGCGCGTCATGGTGGCGCCGATCCCACCGGCGAGGATCAACACTGCGACAGTGAGCTGTAGCGGCGTATCCCACAGTTGCAGATCGACTCTGTTACGCGCACCCAACGCCAGCGCCACCAGCGGAAGCAGCACCAGCGTCGTGAAAATCATCACCTGGTTGATCGGTAGTGAGCCGCGGTCGGTGATCCCGGTCAACCGCACTGCAGCCACATCGAGCAGCCGGAGGAAGTCGTCGTACATTCGGTCGGCCTTGCCCAGCGGCAGTCGGCGCAGCCGGGTGAGCCGCAGTGGGCCGCGCGCGGCGAAGACGCCGACGCCGACCAGCAGCACCACCGCCGATAAAAACACCGGGAGCCCCACACCGTGCCACAGCGCCAGGTGGTGGCTACCGCCGTCGGGCACCGTGTCGGTGTAGCCGTGCAGCACGGTGTCTAGTCCGCGCGGCCACAGCCCCAGGACCAGACCGGCGCCGGCCAACACCGCCGGGGGCGCCAAGAACGCCGCGACCGGTCGATGCAGTTCGACGACGTGGGCGCTGGGCCCGGGTCGGCCCTTGCCGGCGAAGCCGCCCCACAAAAACCGCGCGCTGTAAATCACGGTGATCGTCGAGGCGATGACCGCGGCACCCAACACGTACGGACCGGTGGACCCGAAGGCGGGTGCCTGCGCCCCGGTCCCGAAAATGGTCTCCTTGGCGATGAAACCCATGAACGGCGGCACTCCGGCCATGCTGGCGGCGGCTGCGGCGGCAATCAGGAACAACCCCGGACAGCGGCGCCCCAACCCAGCCAATTCGCGGAGGTCGCGGGTGCCGGTGGCATGGTCGATAATCCCCACCACCATGAACAGGGTCGCTTTGGCCACTGCATGTGCACACATGACGGTCAAGCCCGCCAACATCAGATCGCTTCCGCCAGCCCCGACCAGCACGATCATTAACCCCAACTGGCTGACGGTGCCATAGGCCAATATCAGCTTCAGGTCGTACTCGCGGACCGCGCGCCATCCTGCCAGCAGGGCGGTGGCCAAGCCCAGCACCACCACCGTCGGCCGCCATCCCGGCGAGTCGGCGAACCCTGGTGTCAACCGCGCCACCAGATATATCCCGGCTTTGACCATCGCCGCGGCGTGCAGATAGGCGCTGACCGGTGTCGGCGCCGCCATCGCACCCGGAAGCCAGAAGTGCAGCGGCACGATCGCCGACTTGCTCAACGCGCCGACCAGGACCAGCAGTACGCCGACTGTGACAAGCATCCCCGACGGCGGATGGGCGACCAGATCCGACAGCAGATAGGTGCCGGCCGCGCTGCCCAGCATGATGATGCCGACCAGCATGGCCAGCCCGCCGGCCGTGGTCACCACCAACGCCTGGATGGCGGCCCGACGGTTGACGGAACGGTCCGCATAGTGACCGATCAGCAAGAACGACAACACCGTCGTCAATTCCCAGAACACGTACAGCACCAGCATGTTGTCGGCAACCATCAACCCGAACATGGATCCGGCGAACCCGACCATTTTCGCGGCGAAGCCGGGCAGCCGCGGACCGGTTCCGGTCTGGGGGCTGACCGGGCGGAAGTATTCGGCACAGTAGAACAGCACCAGGGCGCCGATCCCCAACGCCAACACACTCATGATCGCGGCCAGCGTGTCGAACCGCAGCGCGATGTCCATCGACAACCCGGGCACCCAGCCGACTACTACCCGGTGGTCATCGGCGGGGCCGCTCGGCCAATTCACCACCACCCACACCAGCGCCAACAGCGGGATCGATCCCAGTAGATAGAACGCCGCCCGACCCCACCGGCGCACCAACAGGGGTGCCGCAACCGCACCGACGGTATGGGCAAGCAGTATCGCGAGCATCACTGTCCACGGACCGATCTAGTTGAGGCAAACGGATCAGATCTGGATCGGGCACCCGTCAACGACGGCCAGCCCAGGCAACCAGTAGACCACCCAACCGAAACCCCGGATGCTATGCCGGTACACACTGCTTCACCGCCCGAGCGCGCCATAGCCGGATCAGCGGCGCCGCGACCGCAGGTAATCGCCGACCACCGCCGCACCCAGCCCGTCGAGTTCGGGCACCACCA
Source organism: Mycobacterium sp. (assembly GCA_039922455.1). Lineage (GTDB taxonomy): Bacteria > Actinomycetota > Actinomycetes > Mycobacteriales > Mycobacteriaceae > Mycobacterium. The sequence continues at coordinate 3,123 of JBDTEP010000003.1, forward strand.
CCCGGCCCTGGACCCGCCGCGCCACCTGATCGATGAACCGGGCCAGCCCGGGATCGTCACCGAGCCGGAAGATCGTCACCTGCGCACCGAGTCGGGCGACGTCGTCGAAGCCCTTGACGGTGTGGGCGATGGTCCGCGGGTGCGGCGGGTAGTCGAAAAAGACCGATGCGCCGCCGCCGTTGACGTCCTCCAGGTGCGCGGTCGGTTCCCCGTCGGTGACCACCAGCACCACCGGCTGGGCGCCTGCGTGCCGGCGCAGGTGGCGGGCGGCCAGCGCCAGCGCGTGATGCAGGTTGGTGCCCTGCTCGTAGACCCCATCCAGGCCCATCAACTCGCCGGCGGTCACGGTGCGCGCGTAGCGCCCGAATGCGATGATCTCCAACGCATCCGAGCGGAATCGAGTGCTGACGAGGTGGTTCAACGCCAGGGCGGTGCGCTTCATCGGCAGCCAGCGGTTATCCATCACCATCGAGAACGACGTGTCCACCAGGAGGGCGACGGCGGACTGGGTGCGGGTCTCGGTCTCGGACACCTCGACGTCGTCGACGCTGAACGACAGCCGGCCACCGGCGGCAGCGCCGGGTTCATGCGGCGGCCCCAGCTTCACCTCTCCTCCGTCGAGCCTCGCTGAACCGCCCGGTTCAGCGACCTGCCGCAATACCGCGTTGGTCAGGGTGCGGGTGACGTTCCACGGTTCGGTGTCGCCGAACTGCCACGGCCGGGTGGCCCCGGTCAATTCCCCGGCCGCCCCGGCCCGGCGGTGGTCGCGTTCGCCGCGCCGCCCCGCGAGTTGCCGTGCCACATCGCGCAGCGCGGTCTGACCCAGCTGCCGCATCGCCTTGGGCGACAGCCGCCACTGCCCGTCAGAGCTGCGGTCCAGAAATCCCTGACCCAGCAGTGCGCGTTCCAGCTCGGCCAGGGTGCGGGCGTCGACGGCGGCCTGGTCGCCGAGCTGGCGGGCGAGCGCGTCGAGGTCGACGTCGTCCATGCTGGCGCCGGGGTAAGCCTGCGACAGCTGCTCGGCCAACTGCTCGAGCTCGGCGATGTCGGACAGTGCCCGAGCGCCTTCGCCCATTCCGAGCGGGTCGTTGCCGGAGAACTCCGAAGCGCCGCTCCAGTCCTCCCCCGGCCTAGCCGACTGCAGGTGCGCATCGAGGCGGCCCAGCGCCTGCTGCAGCGCCGAGGATCCGAATGCCTGCTCCGCCAAGGCATCCAGCTCGGCGCGCTGCTCGGCGCCCAGGCTGTTGCGGAAGCGTTGCGCGGCGGCCGACCGCTTGGCCAGCGAGTCCAGCAACTCCTCGACATTGCGCGGGTTCTCCGGGAAGAATTCGCCGTGACGGTCCATGAAATCTTGAAAGTCCTGGGGAGAATCTTGCCCTCGGGCGTGCTTGTCCAGCAGGCTGTTCAAGTCGTCGAGCATGTCGGTGACCCGTTGCCGGTCGGCGTCGGTGGCACCCTGAAGCGCCTGCTTCATGCCAGCGAAGCGCTGGTCGAGCATCTCGCGGCCGAGCAGGTCCTTGATCTTCTCGTAGGACTCCCGGGCCTGGTCGCTGCGCCAGTTGTATTCCGACAATTCCTGCACCGCCTTGGCCGGCGACGGCGACAGCGCCTCCAATTGCAATTCGGCAAAACGGGCGTCGTCGTCCAGCGCGCGGGCCAGCTCCTTGCGCTCGGCCAGCACCGCGTCATCGAGCAGCTTCTTGACCTCGGCGAGGGTTCCACCCAAATTGTTGCGGCGCAGCAGCTCCCGACGCCGCCGTTGCGCCTCCGCGGCCAGCCGATCGGAGCCGGTCATGCTCTTGGTGCCGCGGCGCAGCAACTCCTGCAACGCCCGGCGCGGCGACGTACCCTCCATCACGTCACGCCCGATCTCCTCCAGCGCCTCCGCCAGGTCGACCGGAGGCGCCAACGGGTCCGGCCCACCGGAGTAGGCCGAGTACCGCGCCAAATGCCCCCGGGTGGAGTCAGCCATAGACGGTTTCGCCCTCGTCCGAGGTCTTGTCGATGCGCTTGGCCAAATACAGTGCCTCCAAAGCTAACTCGAGTGCCGCGGCGCGCTCGCCGTCGGACTCCGCCCCCAGCCGCTGCACCACGGCGTCGATCACCGGCAAGTCGGGGAGCGCCGCCAGCACCGCTTTGGCCGAGACCCGCTCCCCCGTCGTCACCGCCGAACCCTGCTCGACCGCCGTCACCAGTGGCCCGACGTCGATCCCACCCAATTCCCGCGACGCGGTGTCGGCGGTGGCCCGGCGCAACAGATGTTCCAGCACCGCCTGCTCGCGGCCCTCTTCCCCGGATTCGAATTCCAGCTTGCCGCGCAGCACGTCGATGATCGTGCCCAGATCGACCACCCGGGCCACCGGATCGGTTTCGCCCAGCACCGCACCGCGATGGCGCGCCGAGGCCGCCACCGTCTCCGCGGCCGCGATCGCGAACCGCGCCGACACCCCGGAGCGCTGATCGATCGAGCGTGACTCGCGCAGATAGCGCGCGAAGCGGGCCAGCACCGCCAACAGGTAGGCCGGCACCTGAGCGCTCAGATGGGCCTCCTGCGCGATCACGCCGACCTCCGCGTCGAGCTCCAGTGGGTAGTGGGTGCGGATCTCGGCGCCGAACCGGTCCTTGAGCGGAGTGATGATCCGGCCGCGGTTGGTGTAGTCCTCCGGGTTGGCGCTGGCGACCACCAGCACGTCCAGCGGCAGCCGCAGCGTGTAGCCGCGCACCTGGATGTCGCGCTCCTCCATCACGTTGAGCATCGCCACCTGGATGCGCTCGGCGAGGTCGGGCAGCTCGTTGACGGCGACGATGCCGCGGTGCGCCCGCGGGATCAAGCCGTAGGCGATGGTCTCGGGATCGCCCAGGCTGCGGCCCTGCGCGACCTTGATCGGGTCGATGTCGCCGACCAGGTCGGCCACCGAGGTGTCCGGGGTGGCGAGCTTCTCGGTGTAACGCTCGCTACGGTGCCGCCACGCCACCGGCAGCTCGTCGCCGAGTTCGGCGGCCCGCTTGATCGACTCGGGCGTGATCGGCGAATACGGGTGCTCGCCGAGCTCGGCGCCGGCGATCACCGGCGTCCACTCGTCGAGCAGGCCGGTCAGCGCCCGCAGCAGCCGGGTCTTGCCCTGGCCGCGCTCGCCGAGCAGCACCAGGTCATGACCGGCGATCAGCGCACGTTCCAGCTGCGGCAGGACGGTGTCGTCGAATCCGAAGATACCGGGCCAGATGGTTTCATCGTCGCCGTCGGCGAGGCGCGTCAGCAGGTTCTCGGCGATCTCTTGTTTGACCCCCCGTTCACAGTGGCCGGCGGCACGCAACGCACCGAGGGTTGAGGGCAGATCGTGCGGGATTATGGGCGCGGTCACCACTCCACGCTACGGCGGGCGCGGTGGCCCGTCACGGCGTCCAGCTTTATCCAACCGACAGATACCCGATACCCTGGGTACCGTGAACTCCTCCGAATGGCGTGATCGACCGGCTCAGACCTACTTCGGCCCGGCTTCTTGGCAGGCTCGACTACTCGCCCTGGCGGCGATGGTCTTCCTGCGCACATCGATCGCCGTGTTGACGGTCATCGGCCTCATCGTCAACCGGTTCTGGCCCGCCGGATTGCAGCGGGCACGCCTCGACGTCATCGACCACCCCATGCGACTCATCCGTCCCCTGCCCGGTACTGAGGTGACGCCGGTGCGGCTGACCGACTGCCCGGCGGAGTGGGTAGTGGCGCCCGCCGCCCGCGGATCGGATCGGGCAATCGTCTATTTCCACGGTTCGGCACTGGTGACGCTGGGCCTGAATTCACACCGCCGTTTTGTCAGCAAGCTCTCCGAGGTCACCGGCGCACGGGTGTTGAGCCTCGGTTACCGCTTGGCGCCGCAAGCCGGTATCGAGGAGGCGACCGCCGACGGCCTGGATGCCTACCGGCACGCGCTGGCCGCCGGGTTCAGCGCGGATCGCATTGTGCTTGCCGGTGATTCGGCCGGCGGGCTGATGGCGGTGAACACCGCGCTGACCGCGCGCGACGCCGGGCTACCGGTGCCCGCCGGTCAGGTGTTGATGTCGGCGCTGACGTCGGCGGACATGGAGATCAAACGACAGGCGGCTCGCACCCACCGCGATCCGTTCTTCCCGTTCATGGCTTTCACGTTCATCTACCGCGTATTCGCCACCGTGAACGGCACCCGCGAGCTGCCGGTGATGCCCCCGGAAGCCGATCTACACGGGCTGGGCCCGTTCCTGCTGCAGGTGGGCAACAACGAGATGCTTCGCAACGACACATTCGTGCTGGCCGAAAAACTCACCGCCGCCAACGTGCCGAACTGGGTTCAGATCTGGGACCGGGCGTTGCACATGTTCCAGCTCAGTTTCGACGTCAACCCCGACGCACGCCGTGCCGTCGGTGAGATCGCCGACTTCGTGGGCTACGTGATGGCGGTTGCGCCGCCCAACGTCGACTCGCTGCACGCTTCCGACGAGATTGCGTGACACAACCCGACGCTCGGCGCTCAGATATGGCTCTGAAGTAGCGCCAGTAACAACGGAATCCGGTTGGCCTCGATGTCCGGCTGCGGCAACACGGACCGCACGATCGCCGCACCGTCGAAGGTGTTGGTGAGCAGCGCGACCAGGTTGGGAAACAGCTCGCTGGGAAACGCGTCCGCACCGGGCAGCACCCGGGCCGCATCGCAGATCTTGGCACTGTATTCGGTGAGCACTTCTTGCAAGGTGGCCCGCAGTTTGTCGTCGGTGCGCGCGGCGACCAGCAGCTCGTAGACCACCGCGTTGGTGGAGTTGGCGGTCAGATCACGCAGCACCGTCAATACCGCTTCCAGTGCCGGCACCTCGGCCGGGATCTCCGCGACCTGTTTGCCGAACTGCTCCAGCTGACGGCGCAGCACCTCGTGTGCGGTGGCCGCCATAAAATCGCCCATGGTACCGAAGTGGCGGAACAATGCCCCATCAGAAACGTTGGCACGCCGGGCAATTTCCTTGGCTGACGCCCGCGCATACCCGAGTTCGACGATGGTGGCGATGCTGGCGTCGAGCAACCCCGCGACGGTGGCCTCGCGGCGTTCCCGCTGGGTTCGGGCCATGGTCAGATCGACTGCAGCTCACGGGCTCCGGCGCGTAGGAACCGGCCGGACCGCACCGTGCTGCCGTAGCCGTCCCGGAACTGCCCGTTGCGGAACACCACCGCGCCGCCCACCCCGGTCGCCACCACGGCGTCGTCATTGCGGTTCACCATCCGACTCAGGTCGCCGTAGAACGGGACCTTCTCCTCGTGGTAGCTGTCCACCGAGTCGTTCAGGCCGGCCGGGTCGATCACCACGAAGTCGGCGCGGTCGCCTCGGCGCAACGTGCCGGCCTCCAAACCGAACCAGTCGGCGACCTCGGCGGTCAGCCGGTACACCGCGCGCTGGACGCTCAAGAACGGCTGCCCCGCCGCCTCGGCGTCGCGCACCCGCTTGAGCAGCCGCAGGGAGAAGTTGTAAAACGCCATGTTGCGCAGGTGCGCACCGGCGTCGGAGAACCCAAAGTGGATCGTCGGCTCATTGGCCAGCTTGTCCAGGTACTTAGGCCGGTGATTGCCGACCGTCGTGGTCCAGCGCACGTTGCGCTCGCCGTTGTCGACCAGGACGTCCAGGAACGCGTCCAGCGGATGCAGCTTGCGCTCCTCGGCGATCTGCCCGAAGCTCTTGCCGATCAGGCTCGCGTCCGGGCATTCGACGATTACCGCGTCGTGGAAGTCGCGGTGCCACAACGTCGGACCCAGCTTCTTGCGGTCGAACGCCTTGCGGAAACGGCGCCGGTATTCGGTGTCCGCCAGCAAGGTGTTGCGCTCCAATTGGTCGCGCAGGTGTAGCGCGGCGGTGCCTGCACCGAACTCCTCGAACACCGGCAGATCGATTCCATCGGAATACAATTCGAACGGGACCGGCAGATGCTGGAACCGCACCGACGAGCCGAGCACGGCGTTGAGCAGCCGGGTTCCCGGGCCCATGACCCGCACCGCACCCGGTGCCGACTTGGCGTCCGCAGAGACCAGCAGGCTCATCCGCACACCACGCCGCCGGCCGAACATCCCGCTGCTGGCCAGGAAGAAGTTCAATGCCGTCCACGGTTTGGCGACATTTGGGGCGCTCTGCAGTATCCGGCCACGCTTGCGCAGCACCGTGATCAGCCGGCGGCGTTCACGCCAGGTGGCAAACGTCGACGGCAGCGCCCGCGACCGGAACCGCTCACCGTCGAGCTTGTCGATGGCCGCGTCCATCCCTGACATGCCGAGCAATCCGGCGTCGAGCCCGTCTTCGAGCAATCCGGCCATCTTGTCCAGTTCGGCATCGGTCGGGACGACGCCGTCGGTGGTGGCGCGATCCAGGCCGAGCACCGCGGTCCGCAGGTCCGAATGGCCAAGCATGGAGCCGATATTGGGCCCGAGCGGCAACTCGTCGAGGGCGCGCACATACTCGGCTGGCGTCGACCAGGTCTTGCGGGACTGCAGCGCCTCGAGCACGAACTTGCGCGGCACCGCCTCCACCCGGCTGAAGAGATCGGCGGCGTCCTCGGCGTCGGCGTAAACCGTTGACAGCGAGCAGTTGCCCAGCAGCACCGTGGTGACGCCGTGGCGCACCGATTCCCGCAGACCCGGGTCCAGCAGCACCTCGGCGTCGTAGTGGGTGTGCACGTCGATGAAACCCGGAACCACCCATTTGCCGGCCGCGTCGATCACCTCCGGGCAATCGGACTCGTCCAGGTCACTCGAGACGATGTCGGCGACGACACCGTCACGGATGCCGAGGGTTCGGACCTGCGGGACGTTGCCCAGGCCGTCGAACCACAGGCCGTTGCGGATGATCAAGTCGTAAGCCACCAGGTTTCCTAACTCCGAGGTTAAGTTAGATAGTGAGCGCCTACAATCTTTTTGTCAAGTTTCTCAATGCGCGAAGTGGCGTGCCCCGGTCAGGTACAGCGTGATCCCGGCTTCGGCCGCCGCCGCGGTCACCTCGTCGTCACGGACCGAGCCGCCCGGGTGCACGATCGCCTTCACCCCGGCGCCGGTCAGCGTCTGCAGACCATCGGGGAACGGGAAGAACGCGTCGGAGGCCCCGACCGCGCCCCGCACCCGCGCGCCGCCGCGTTCGACGGCCAGTCGGGCGGCGTCGACGCGATTGACCTGGCCCATACCCACGCCGACCGTGGCGCCGTCGGCCGCGACCACGATCGCGTTCGATTTGACCGCGCGACACACCCGCCAGGCGAAGACCAGATCGGCCAACGTCGCCGGATCGGCCGGCGACCCGGTGACCAGCGTCCAGTTCAGCGGGTTGTCGCCCGCTGCATCGAGCCCGTCACGGCCCTGCATCAACAACCCGCCGCTGACCTGGCGCCACTCGGTGCCGCCGCGCAGCGGCTCGGAGGCCACCAACACCCGGATGTTCTTCTTGCGTGCCAGGACATCGACGGCTCCCGGCGCATAGGCCGGCGCGACAATGACCTCGGTGAAGATGGTGCTGACGTACTCCGCCATCTCGACACTGACCTCGGTGTTCGCCGCGATCACCCCACCGAATGCGGACAGTGGATCACAGTCGTGCGCCTTGCGATGGGCATCGGCAACCGAGGTCGCCGAGATCGCGATCCCACACGGGTTGGCGTGTTTGATGATCGCCACGCAGATCTCTTCATGGTCGAACGCCGCCCGCCAGGCCGCATCCGCATCGGTGAAGTTGTTGTAAGACATCTCTTTTCCATGCAGCTGGTCGGCCTGCGCCAAGCCCGGCCAGGCCCCGCCGTCACAGTAGAGAGCGGCCTGCTGGTGCGGGTTCTCGCCGTAGCGCAGCTGCGCCGCCCGGCGGTAGGTGCGCCCGACCCATTCCGGTAGACCCTGACGCGACTCCTCGGGCGCCAACGTCGACGACATCCACCCGGCGACCGCGACGTCGTACTCGGCGGTGTGCTGAAATGCCAACGACGCCAGACGTTTCCGTTCGGTGAGGCTGAACCCGCCGGCGTTGACAGCGGCCAGTGCGCCGTCATATCCGAGCGGGTCGACCACCACGGCGACGCTGGGATGGTTCTTGGCGGCCGCCCGGATCATTGACGGCCCACCGATGTCGATCTGCTCGACGCATTCGTCGATGGCAGCACCGGAGTCCACGGTCTCACTGAACGGGTAGAGGTTGACCACCACCAGCTCGAACGGCGCGATGTCCAGTTCGCCTAGCGCCGTGGCATGTTCGGGCTTGCGCAAGTCGGCCAGCAGCCCGGCGTGGACCCGCGGGTGCAGAGTCTTGACCCGGCCGTCGAGCACCTCGGGGAATCCCGTCAACTGTTCCACCGGCGTCACCGGAATGCCCTTGGCCGCTATCGACTTGGCGGTCGATCCGGTGGAGACGATATCCACGCCGGCGGCATGGAGTCCGGCGGCCAGGTCGACCAGGCCGGTCTTGTCGTAGACGCTGATCAGCGCCCGCCGAATCGGTCGCTTGCCGTCGGTCATCCTATGGTTGCCTTTCGCCCGGTCCAGGTCACGCCGCCGGTCGCCAGCGCGGCCAGCACGTCCACCAGGAGCTTGCGCTCCACGGTCTTGATGCGTTCATGCAGAGTGCCCTCGTCGTCGCCGTCGAGCACGGCGACCGGTTCCTGTGCCAGCACCGGGCCCGTATCGGTCCCGGCGTCCACCAGATGCACGGTGCAGCCGGTGACCTTCACTCCGTAGGCCAGCGCCTCGGGCACCGCGTGCGCACCCGGGAAGGCCGGTAACAGCGCCGGGTGGGTGTTGACGGTGCGTCCCTGAAACCGGGAGAGAAACTGCGATCCCAGGATTTTCATGAAACCAGCCGAGACCACCAGATCGGGTGCGTGCTCCGCGGTGGCCCCCGCCAGGGCGAGATCCCAGGCGGCCCGGTCGGGATGGTCGGCCATCCGGACGGTGAACACCGGCAACCCCGCCGAACCGGCGATCTGCACCGCCCGGCAGTCTCGATCGGTGCCGACGGCCACCACCCTGGCAGGGTAGTCGCCGACCGCAGCATCGAGCAGCGCCTGCAACAGCGACCCGGTTCCCGAGGCCAACACCACCAGCCGAGCCGGTGCGCTGGGCGGTACGCGGATCGGTTGCACGAAGCAAGAGCCTACCGCCGGAGATGAGGCCGACAATCAGGCCTGCTGCTGCACTTCGTCTCGGGAGATCCTGAGGGCGGCGGCCACACCGTCCGCCCAGATCTCGACCTTGTCCCAGATCACGTCGGGGTGGCCGATCGGATGGATGCCCTTGCTTATCTTCTCGACCCGACGACACGCAAGATCCTGGAAGTCGCGATCGTCCAACTCCGGGAACTCCTCGTATTCGCTACAGAGTTCGGCGCTTTCCAGCCGCTCGTACAAGACCTCCGCCAGGGCGCTGGACAGCCCGACCGGTGTTTTCACCTCGGCCATCTGGAGCCCGACCTCGACGCCGTCCACCCAGATCATCGCCATGACATCGAGTATCGGCGCGTGGCCGGGTGGCAGCACCAGCGAGGTCAGCTTCTCAACACGGGCGCTTGCCAGTCTGTGCAGATTCCGAACACCGAGCTTGACGTTCTCGCTGGCGACCCCCGTGCTCACGACGTATGTCATGCAACTATGCGACCAGGGCGGCGATCAGGATATAAGGGACCGAAGTCCTCAATTTGTCCGCGATCGATCGCAGCCGCCCAGGACCACGGTTGTCAGCCCTGGTCCGCCTAGTCCGGCCGATCGAACCCGTCGTCGTCGGTGAACATCAGGTCTTCGGGGTCTTCCAGCGGCCCGGGCCGCTCCGTCGGTGCGTGCGACGTGAACGCCCTCGGCGGCTCGGGTTCGGGCGTCCAATTCAGCTCACCGCCCGCGCTGATCTCATCGGGTTCGAACAGCTCATCGGGTTCGAACAGCTCACCCGATTCAAGATCGGGTTCGGGATCAGCCACCTCAGCCGGCGCGGCGACGGGTTCGGGATCGGATGCGGTGTCGGCGGCCG
>JBDTEP010000004.1:0-5330 GCA_039922455.1 Mycobacterium sp.
CCTCCAGCATCAGACCGTTCCCCAGGTACAGCGTCACGTGCTGGCTGCCGCCCGGACCGTAGAAGATGACGTCGCCGCGGCGCGCCAGCGCCGACGGGATCTGACGCCCCATCTTGTACTGCGAACCGGAGTAGTGCGGCAGCTTGATGCCCACCCCGGCGAACGCGAAGAGGATCAGCCCGGAGCAGTCGAAGCCGACGGTGCCGGAACCGGATCCGATACCGCGGCCCGGTCCCGCGGCGGTGCCGCCACCCCACGAGTAGGGCACGCCGCGCTGCGAAAGCCCGCGGCGGATGACGTATTCGGCGGCCTGGCGGCCGTATACCCGCGGGATGTTGCCGTTGTTGATGCCGGAGGATTCGGGGCTGGCCAGGCCGATCGACTGCAGGAACTGGCGGCCCAGGTTCGAGGTCACCTGCGCCGAGGTCTGGGAGATCCCGAGCACCTGGTTGATGACGGCGACCGGGTCGCCGGGGATGTTGGCGCTGGGCACCATCGGCAGGGTCGGATCCCATGGGCTGTCCCATTGGTCGGTGCGTTTGGCCGCGGCCGCGGCCGCAGGGCCGGCCTCCGGCCTGCTGCGGTCGACGGGGTTCCCCCACCGGTCACCTACCGGCGCGCCGGCAGGCGCCGCCGGCTGAATCTGCTGGCGGGCGGCGGCGAGTTTGGCCTGCGCCTGGTTGCGCTGCGCGGCCAACCGGTCGATCTCGGCCTGCTGTTCGCCGAACTTACGGTGGGTGTCGGTGAGTGCGGCCACCGCGGCGTCCTGGCTCGACGCCGCGTCAGTGACCGCCTGGTCGGCCTTCTGTTTGGCCAGCCGGGCGGCCGACTCCTTATTCAGCTGCTCGGTGCGAGCCCGCTTCAAGTTGTCGAGCGCCTGCTGAGAGCTGAGCGCCAGAGTTTTTCCGGCGGCGGCGGCGGCGATCATCTCCGACGGGTCGGTCGCGGTCAGGTAGCTGTCGGAGGGCCCGTTGACGTATGTCGACGCGGCGAAGGTGTTGAACCGCTGCTGTGCGGCGACGATCGCGGCGTCGGCGTCGGTGATCGCCTCCCGGCCGGCCTCCACGTCGTGTTGGGCGGCAGCTGAGTCGTCGCGCGCGGCCTGCAGTTCCACCAGGGCCTTGTTGACGCTCTCCTTCTCCTCCTGGATCTGCGCGCCCAGGTTCTGCAGTTGCTGGTTGGCCTCGGCGACGTCGTTGATCAGCGCGGCGATACTGTCGGGGCTCGGCGCCGGTTCGGCCGCCGCCAACCCGGGGGTGCCCAACAGCATGGCGGTGCTCAGCACGGCCACTGCGGAGGGTTGGGCAAACCTGGCGGCCAGTCGCACGGCTGAGCCCTCGGAGCCACAGCGGATGCGTCTCATTCGGCTCGGATCTCCTCGGACTCGGCAGTCGGCGCCGCGCTTCGGCCGGTGGCAAAAGCACAGATGCAACAGCTGCGCCTTTTGCACCATACGTCACATCAGTCACTGGAGAAACGTTCGTAACAAACTACGTCATTGTAATTAAGCTGGTTGTGACCAACTGGTGACCTAACAATTTGCCGTAGGACCAAGAATGGTGATTGTCAGACGTTCAGGTGCGTGAATTTCAGCAGGTGAGAACCGCTAGTCGGCGATGTCGGCGCGCTCCGCATCACGTTTGCTGCGCCGCTGCAGTAGTCGAGTACCGACCGCCGCCGCCGCCACCCCGACCAACAACACCACAGTCAGGCCGGTCCACGGCAGATCAGGGGTCGTCAACTCATTGAGGAAATTCTGCGCGGACACCACTGGATCGCCGGTTTTGGCATGGTCCTCGGCGGCCTCCAACTTGGCCCGGTGGAACTGGCCGCTGTAGCTGCCGACGTAGTTGGTGCTGAGCACCAGCACGGTCGAATCCGGGTAGTCGTAGCCCACCACCGTGGCGACATCGCGCAGCGCGGTATCCATCGCGGGGTTGCTGGCGACCTCGACGACCTTGAGGTCGATACCGTTGCGACCCGCCTCGGCAACCACGTCCCGCAGCGCCGCCACGTCGGCGGCCGGCGCGCTCACGCCATCGGCGGCGACGGCGACCTTCACCAACGCCAGGCAGTCGTCAGGCGGCGTGGCCGGATCGAGACCGACAGTGATGCAGAGCTCGCCGGGGATATAGGCCGGCGGATGCAGAGTGGTCACGGTGCATACCGTAACAACCGCGGCACACCTGCGCCGCTGCACTCGTAGCGCCACGCACTATGCAGAACAAACGTACTGTTAATGTTGTCGGCGGCCGCCTGCGCAGTCCCGCCGGCGGGGAGAACTCAATTTCGGGGAGCTGATGTGACCAGCAAAGATTCGGTGAATTCGTTCGGAGCCCGCGACACCCTCGCAGTCGGCAACGACGAGTATCAGATTTACCGACTCGGCGCGGTTCCCGGCACCGAGAAACTGCCCTACAGCCTCAAGGTGCTCGCAGAGAACCTGCTGCGCAACGAAGACGGCGCCAACATCACCAAAGACCACATCCAGGCGATCGCCAACTGGGATCCGGCCGCCGAGCCCAACACCGAGATCCAGTACACCCCGGCGCGGGTGATCATGCAGGACTTCACCGGCGTGCCCTGCATCGTTGACCTGGCCACCATGCGTGAAGCCGTCTCGGCCCTCGGTGGCGACCCGGACAAGGTGAACCCGCTGGCCCCCGCCGACCTGGTCATCGACCACTCGGTGATCGCCGACTTCGCCAACACCCCGCAGGCGTTCGAGGCCAACGTCGCACTCGAATACCAGCGCAACGCCGAGCGTTACCAGTTCCTGCGCTGGGGCCAGGGCGCCTTCAGTGACTTCAAGGTCGTCCCGCCGGGCACCGGCATCGTGCACCAGGTCAACATCGAATACCTGGCGCACGTGGTGATGAACCGCAACGGGCTGGCCTACCCGGACACCTGTGTGGGCACCGATTCGCACACCACGATGGTCAACGGCCTGGGCGTGCTGGGCTGGGGGGTGGGCGGTATCGAGGCCGAGGCCGCCATGCTCGGCCAGCCGGTGTCCATGCTGATCCCGCGGGTGGTCGGCTTCAAACTGACGGGACAGATCCGGCCCGGCGTGACCGCGACCGACGTGGTGCTCACCGTCACCGAGATCCTGCGCAAGCACGGTGTGGTCGGTAAGTTCGTCGAGTTCTACGGCAAGGGCGTCGCCGAGGTGCCGCTGGCCAATCGGGCCACGCTGGGCAACATGAGCCCCGAATTCGGCTCCACCGCGGCGATGTTCCCGATCGACTCCGAGACCATCAACTACCTGCGGATGACCGGGCGCAGCGAGCAGCAGCTGGCGCTGGTGGAGGCCTACGCCAAGGCGCAGGGCATGTGGCACGACCCCGACAACGAGCCGGTCTTCTCCGAGTACGTCGAGCTGGACCTGGCCGAGGTGGTGCCCTCAATCGCCGGGCCGAAGCGCCCGCAGGACCGCATCGCGCTGTCGGAGTCCAAGACCGCATTCCGCAAGGACATCCACACCTACGTCAGCGACGACGCCGCCGCTGCCACCCCGGCCGGCACCGCCGCCGAGGCCGCCGGCGCCAAGTTGGCGTTCGCCGACGACGGCGCGATCGAATCGGCGGCTCGCGGCGCCGAGGGCCGGCCCTCCAAGCCGGTCGTGGTGCACACCGACGGCCAGCCGGACTTCGTCCTGGACCACGGTGCGGTGACGATCGCGGCGGTCACCTCCTGCACCAACACCTCCAACCCGGAGGTGATGCTCGGCGCGGCACTGTTGGCCCGCAAGGCCGTCGAGAAGGGTCTGCGCACCAAGCCATGGGTCAAGACCACGATGGCGCCGGGCTCACAGGTGGTCACCGACTACTACGACAAGGCGGGCCTCTGGCCCTACCTGGAGAAGCTCGGCTTCTACCTGGTCGGCTACGGCTGCACCACCTGCATCGGCAACTCCGGCCCACTGGCCACCGAGATCTCGGCGGTGATCAACGACAACGACCTGACCGCGACCGCGGTGCTCTCCGGTAACCGCAACTTCGAGGGCCGGATCAACCCGGACGTCAAGATGAACTACCTGGCGTCTCCCCCGCTGGTGGTCGCCTACGCACTGGCCGGCACCATGGACTTCGACTTCGAGCACGAGCCGCTGGGCACCGACAGCGACGGCGCCGACGTCTTCCTGGCCGACATCTGGCCGACCCAGCAGGAGATCTCCGACACCATCGCGGCCTCGATCAGCCAGGAGATGTTCGTCACCAACTACGCCGACGTGTTCGCCGGCGACGACCGGTGGCGCGCCCTGCCCACCCCAGCCGGCAACATCTTCGACTGGGACGCCAAGTCGACGTATGTGCGTAAGCCCCCGTACTTCGACGGGATGCCGGCGCAGCCGGCCCCGGTGACCGACATCGCCGGGGCGCGGGTGCTGGCGCTGCTGGGCGACTCGGTGACCACCGACCACATCTCGCCAGCCGGTGCGATCAAGCCGGGCACCCCGGCCGCGCAGTACCTCGAGGCGCACGGGGTGAAGGTGAAGGACTACAACTCGTTCGGGTCGCGGCGCGGCAACCACGAGGTGATGATCCGGGGCACGTTCGCCAACATCCGGCTGCGCAACCAGCTGCTCGACGTGGTTGTCGACGGCGGCGTCGCCGGGGGCTACACCCGCGACTTCACCCAGCCCGACGGCCCACAGTCGTTCATCTACGACGCCGCGCAGAACTACGCCGCGGCCGGCATCCCGCTGGTGATCCTGGGCGGCAAGGAGTACGGCTCCGGATCGTCACGGGACTGGGCGGCCAAGGGCACCGCGCTGCTGGGTGTGCGCGCGGTGATCGCGGAGTCCTTCGAGCGCATCCACCGGTCCAACCTGATCGGCATGGGCGTGATCCCGCTGCAGTTCCCGGCCGGGGCGTCGGCGGCGTCGCTGAAACTGGACGGCACCGAGGTCTACGACTTCACCGGCATCACCGCCCTCAATGACGGGTCCACCCCGGCCACCGTGCACGTCACGGCCACCAAGCCGAACGGAGGCAGCGTCGAATTCGACGCGGTGGTGCGCATCGACACCCCCGGTGAGGCCGACTACTACCGCAACGGCGGCATCCTGCAGTACGTACTGCGCAACATGTTGAAGTCGAAGTAGCCCGCGTAGGCGGCGAGCACCTGATGCCCAGGGTCAGCGAGGATCACTTGGCGGCCCGGCGCCGTCAGATCCTTGACGGCGCCCGGAGCTGCTTCGCCGCCTACGGCTACGAGGGGGCCACCGTGCGCCGACTGGAACAGACGGTCGGGCTGTCGCGGGGTGCGATCTTCCACCACTTCCGCGACAAGGACACGCTCTTTTTCGAGCTGGCCCGCGAGGACGC
>JBDTEP010000005.1:0-28369 GCA_039922455.1 Mycobacterium sp.
CCGACGGCATGCCTGACACCAAGAACCCGCTCTTTAGTGACGCCATGGCCCGCTCCGAGGCCGCCGCGGCCGGCGCCGAAGAATGGCACGACCCGCGTGCCGATGGCCACCTGCCCGACGTCTACATTGCGATGGGCCAGACCGCCGAGAACGTCGTGCTGCACACCGGGATCAGCCGCGAGGACCAGGACCACTGGGGCGTGCGCAGCCAGAACCGCGCCGAGGAGGCCATCAACAGCGGCTTCTTCGCCCGCGAGATCTCCCCGGTCACACTCCCGGACGGCACCGTGGTGAGCACCGACGACGGACCGCGCGCCGGCACCTCCTACGAGAAGATCAGCCAGCTCAAGCCGGTGTTCCGGCCTAACGGCACCATCACCGCCGGTAACGCCTGCCCGCTGAACGATGGCGCGGCCGCGGTGATCATCACCAGTGACACCAAGGCCAAGGAGCTCGGCCTGAAGCCGCTGGCGCGGATCGTGGCTACCGGGGTTTCCGGCCTGTCACCGGAGATCATGGGCCTCGGCCCGATCGACGCCGTCCGGAAGGCGCTGGCCATCGCCAAGATGTCGGTCTCCGACATCGACTTGTTCGAGATCAACGAGGCCTTCGCCGTGCAGGTGCTCGGCTCCGCCCGCGAGCTGGGTATCGACGAGGACAAGCTGAACGTGTCCGGCGGAGCGATCGCGCTCGGTCACCCGTTCGGTATGACCGGCGCCCGGATCACCGCCACCCTGCTGAACAACCTGGCCACCCACGACAAGACCTTCGGCGTGGAGACCATGTGTGTAGGTGGCGGCCAGGGCATGGCGATGATCGTTGAGCGGCTCTCCTGATCCTTCCCGTTGACTCTGCGCTGACCAGGCAAAAGTGCGAGTAGCTTGCCTGGTCAACGCAGGGTCAACGCATCCCAGGCACGCTGAACGCGACGGACCACGTCGTAGGCCCGGTGTTCGGCGAGCACCTTGATGTGCGCCCAGCCGACACCGGTGATGTACTCATGACGCTCAACGTCCTTCACGAATTGCGGCCGACTGCTGCGGTGTTGGTCGCCGTCGTATTCAACAGCGAGCATGATGTCCTCCCACCCCATATCCAGAAAATAGCGCGGGTAGCCGTCTTCGCCGAGGACGGGGATCTGGGTTTGCGGCCGAGGGAATCCGGCGTTGATGTGGGGGCACCTCCGCTTGCGGGGGACAACAAGCGCAGCCAGGTCTCCTTCGGCGACTGCGCGCCTGCGTCGACGTGATCCAGGGCTGTTTCCAGTTGTCGTAGCCCACGGGTATGACGGTGCCGCACAGCCAGTTCCGCTACGCCCTCGACCTTGAATTGCATGGCATTGGCCAGCGCGTCAAGCCGCGCGACCGCCTGGGTCAGGGGGCCCCGCCGGCCTAGGTCGAAGGCCGTGCGCTCGGGTGTGGTCACCTGTAGCCCGCCAAGCCCCCGGGTTTCGCCGTCAAGCAGCAGGTCATCGCGAGTCTTCACGTCCCGCGGTGTTCGGGCGTTACGCCAGATCAGGTCCACCACCGCGTCGTCATCGACCCACCTGGCACCGTGCAACGCTGAGGCTGAGATGCCGGCGATCACCGCCTCGCGGCCGGACCAGAGCCAGGCCGCGTGGGTGCGGTGGCGCAGTGTCGGCGTGACGCGCTTGTCCAGATATACGTTCGGCATGATCGCGGTGGAGTAGTTGTCCAGCTCGTGCCAGGTGACCGCACGGTCTGCGAGTGCCTCGCTGCCGACGAATGGCTCGTCTTCCATGTCGGCATGCTGCCAGCACCCCCCGACAGCACCCCAGATAGCAGTTGACTCTGCGCGTACCAGGCAAAAGTGCGAGTAGCGTGCCTGGTCAGCGCAGAGTCAACGGGAAAAGCGGAAGGCTATTCGCTCTGGAAGTAGCTCAGCAGCCGGAGGATCTCCAGATACAGCCAGACCAGCGTCACTGTCAGACCCAGTGCGACACCCCAGGCCGCCTTCTCCGGCGCCCCGGCCCGGATCAGCTGGTCCGCTGCGTCGAAGTCGATTAGGAAGCTGAACGCGGCAATGCCGATACACACCAGCGAGAACACGATCGACAGCGTCCCGCCGCTACGCAGGCCCAGACCCTCACCACCGCCGACGCCAAACAGCGAGAGCACCAGGTTGCCGATCATCAGGGCCAGCACACCGAACATCGCGCCGACCATCATCCGGGTGAACTTCGGGGTGACGCGGATGGCGCCGGTCTTGTAGACCACCAGCATCCCGCCGAACACCCCGAGGGTGCCCATCACGGCCTGGCCGATCATCGAACCGGCGTTGCTGGTCCCCACCGTGAACGCGGTCAGCACCCAGGAGATGGCGCCCAGGAACAGGCCCTCCAGCACCGCGTAGCTCAGCACCAGCGCCTTATTGTCCTGCCTGCGGGTGAACATGGCCAGCATGACCACGCCAAGCCCGCCAAACGCACCGATGAAGGTCAGTGGACCGGCGAGCGCTTGGTTGGCCGACACCAGGAAGTAGGACACGACCGCGGCGACGCTGAGCACCCCCAACGTGATGCCGGTCTTGGTGACGACGTCGTCAATGGTCAGCGGGCGGCTGTCCTCCCGCTGGTACTGGGTCTGCGGGTTCTGCAGGCCGGGGTACCCCTGGCTCATTTGCTGCTGTGTTGCGCCGGCCGTGGCCGCTCCCATGCCTGTGCCGAACTGTGCGTAGCCGCCCTGCTTGGGCAGCGAACGAAATACCGGGTTGCTGGTCTCCCGCACCTTCCCGATCCTCTCTTAATGCTGTGAAGCGAAGGTTTACGAACATTGGCTTAACGATCCACGACCCTCCGGAGTTCCCTGACGGACTGCGGGTCGTTCTGCGGCCAAACCCTACCCGGCGACGGGTGACCACGGCTAGCGATCTACATTTCGAAGGCGTGACAGGCGAATTTGACGAGGTCGTGGCCCGCATCGACAACGGGATCGGCCTACTGACCCTCAACCGCCCCAAGGCCATCAACTCACTGAACCTGCCCATGGTCACCGCAATGACCAGAGCCCTGACCTCCTGGGCGAACGATCCAGCAGTCGAGGCGGTAGTACTGGCCGGTGCCGGTGAACGCGGACTATGCGCTGGCGGCGACGTGGTGGCGATCTATCACAGCGCCAAAGCCGACGGCGCCGACGCCCGCCGATTCTGGTACGACGAATACCTGCTCAACGCGCAGATTGGCGAGTTCACCAAACCCTATGTAGCGCTGATGGACGGCATCGTGATGGGCGGCGGCGTCGGAGTCGCCGCACACGCCAACACCCGCGTGGTCACCGAGACCACCAAGATGGCGATGCCCGAAGTCGGTATCGGATTCATCCCCGACGTCGGAGGCACGTACCTGTTGTCACGCGCACCGGGCCGGCTCGGTCTGCACGCCGCCCTGACCGGGGCACCGTTTTCCGGGGCCGACGCCATCACCCTCGGGTTCGCCGACCACTTCGTGCCGCACGACACACTGGAAGCGTTCACCGCGGCCGTCACCACCGACGGGGTGGACGCAGCCCTGGCCGCCCACGCGGTGACACCGCCGCCGAGCGCCCTTGCCGCCCAACGGGACTGGATCGACGAGTGCTACGCCCACGACACCGTCGCGCAGATTGTGGCAGCCCTGGCCGTCCATGCCAGTGCGCAGGCCAATGCCGCCGCCGAACTGATTGGCACCCGCTCCCCCATCGCGCTGGCAGTCACATTGGAGTCGATACGCCGAGCAGCCAAACTGGACACCCTGCAACAGGTACTCGTGCAGGAGTATCGGGTGTCATGCGCCTCGCTGCGCTCCCATGATCTGGTGGAGGGCATCCGCGCCCAACTCGTCGACAAAGACCGCAACCCGTCCTGGTCGCCGGCCACCCTGGCTGAGGTGACCCCAGCCGCCGTTCAAGCCTATTTCGCCCCCGCCGAACCCGACCTGACCTTCTAAGGAGCATCGAATGACGTACGAAACCATTCTGGTCGACCGCGACGGACGCGTGGCCACCATCACCTTGAACCGGCCCCAAGCCCTCAACGCCCTCAACAGCCAGGTGATGCAGGACGTGACCACTGCTGCCGCCGAACTCGACGCCGACCCGGGCATCGGCGCCATCATCATCACCGGCTCAGCCAAAGCGTTCGCCGCCGGCGCCGACATCAAGGAGATGGCCGGCCTGAGTTTCTCCGAGGTCTTCGCCGCCGATTTCTTCGCCGCCTGGTCCAAGCTGGCCGCGGTACGCACCCCCACCATCGCCGCGGTCGCCGGGTTCGCCCTCGGCGGCGGTTGCGAACTGGCAATGATGTGCGATGTGTTGATCGCCGCCGACACCGCCAAATTTGGCCAACCCGAAATCAAACTGGGGGTGCTGCCCGGCATGGGCGGCTCCCAGCGGCTGACCCGGGCCATCGGCAAAGCCAAAGCCATGGATCTGATCCTGACCGGACGCACCATCGACGCCGCCGAAGCCGAACGATCCGGCCTGGTATCGCGGGTGGTGCCCGCCGAGGACCTGCTCACCGAGGCCGGCAAGGTCGCCGCGACCATCGCCGGAATGTCGCTGTCAGCAGCGCGGATGGCCAAAGAAGCCGTCAACCGGGCCTTCGAATCCACCCTGACCGAAGGCCTGCTCTTTGAGCGCCGACTGTTCCACTCGGCATTCGCCACCGACGACCAAACCGAAGGAATGGCGGCGTTCACCGAGAAACGCCCACCGAACTTCACCCACCGCTGAGTAGCACCCAGGTCAGCGAGTCCGCGATCGTCATCGCCGAACCGGCTGTCGACAAGCCGTGGTGGATACGGCATTACACGTTCACCGGCACCGCGGTCGGGGTGCTGGCCGGGTGGTTGGTGCGCTACCTGCGTTCCACTATGTCGCCGACGTCGCCAATGCCTGGGCGGCGATATCACATCCAGCGGGGTGGACCCTGGACAAAACCGAGCGACTCCGGCCGCTGCTGCACTCCAACGCCTGACCGTTTCGACCCGCCCGACTCAACCAGCACCCCGGCGGCCACCAGCGCCTGATAGCCACCGATGACATCGGTGGCACGATGCAGACCCAGATCCACCAGCGCGGCCGCGGCCAGGCTCGAGGTGTAGCCCTCCGAGCACAGGATCACCCACTGCACGTCGTCGTCGACGGCCTGCGGCAGTCGGGCGTCGCTGGTCGGGTCGCAGCGCCACTCCAGCACGTTGCGTTCGATCACCAGCGCGGCGGGCACCTGGCCCTCCCTCGCGCGCTGGGCTACCGGCCGGATGTCGACCAAGTGTGCGCCGGCGCGCAGCGCCGCGGGTACCTCGTCGGCGGTCAGCCGGTGCAGCCGGGCCCGAGCCGCCTGGAGCATCCCGTCAATACGGCTGGTCACCTGTGTCGCGGTCACGATGCCTCCGGGTATTCGGTGAGTTCGGTGCGTTGCCGGTGCAGCGTGCTGTCGGCGGTGACGTCGTAGTAAGACATCTCGACCAGCGGCGGCGAGTAGGCGTGCACGCTCAGCGTCGGGCCGGCCGGCTCGGGCGATGGCGCCCAGACGACGTCGTGCACCCAGCCTCGCGAAAACGTGGCCTGGTCTCCGGACTCAAGCCGGCGTTTCGCCAACTGATCACCATCCCAATGGAATTCATCTAAGGAGCCGGACAGCACGGTTAACGCACCGAGCGAATCACCGTGGTCGTGCAGTTCGGTGGCGTGTCCCGGCACCCAGCTGATCAGCCAGATGTCGAGCCGCTCGTCGCCGTGGATGCGGGCGAACCAGCGGCTGTCGGTGGGCAGCCCTGAGGGGGGCAGCAGGTGCTCGTAGCGGCCAGCCAGCACCGCGTCGGCGGCCAGGTCGGTGGTCTGCAGAAGGTCGGGCAAGCGCAGCGAGGTCGAGCGCCGCGATGCAACAAGATCAGCGATAACCATGGTGGCAACTCCAGAATGGATGGGGGGGATTCGAGACGGGCGTCGGCAGCAGCGCTCAGCTGCGGCGACAACAACCCTGGAATCCGACGTGCTCCATCACAGCGGCCAGACTACGCGGTGGCGGCGCCGGACGCACCGCCGTCCGCGCTCCGCAGGGGAGTTTCCGGCCCGCTTCGCGGCCCCGGTACCCGCCGTGACCTGCTTGTTTTCGCCGGGACTGCGTTTGCAATCACGGTGACCCAAAAACCGGCCCGGCATTGCCAGCAAAATAGCGGGCATGACCTCTACAACTGCACCGCGGGTGTCGGTGGTGCTGGGCAGTGGCGGCGCCCGCGGGTATGCCCATATCGGGGTGATCACCGAACTGCGCGAGCTCGGCTATGACATCGTCGGGATCTCCGGGTCGTCGATGGGTGCGCTGGTCGGCGGCCTGCAGGCGGCCGGGCGGCTCGACGACTTCGCCGAGTGGGCCAAGTCGCTGACCCAGGGCGCGGTGTTGCGACTGCTGGACCCGTCGTTCACCTCGGCCGGGGTGTTACGGGCCGGCAAGATTCTCGATGTCGTCCGAGAGATACTGGGCGACATCGACATTGAGCGGCTGCCGATTCCCTATACCGCCGTCGCGACCGATCTGATCGCGGGCCGATCGGTGTGGCTGCAGCGCGGACCGGTCCATACCGCGATCCGCGCCTCCATCGCCATCCCCGGGGTGATCGCGCCGCACGTGGTCGACGGACGCTTGCTCGCCGACGGCGGCATCCTCGACCCGCTGCCGATGGCGCCGCTGTGTGCCGTCAACGCCGACCTGACATTGGCGGTGAGTCTCAACGGCGGTGATCCGACGGCATCGAACCCCTCCGCCGACGACTCGGAGCGGGGGTTGCCGGCCGGGCGGCTGAATCGTATGTTGCGCAGCACGTCCGCGCTGCTGGACACCAGCGGGGCGCGATCACTGCTGGACCGGCCGACGGCACGGGCGATCCTGGACCGGTTCAGCAGCGACGAATCCGAGCACGAAACCGACTACGAGACTGAGGAGTCCGCATCCGGCGCGGCCGGGGTGCCCAAGCTCGGCGCCTTCGAGGTGATGAACCGCACCATCGACATCGCCCAGGCGGCACTGACCCGCCATCAGCTGGCGGCCTACCCTCCCGATCTGCTCATCGAAGTCCCGCGCGTGGCTTGCCGCAGTCTGGATTTCCATCGCGCCGCCGAGTTGATCGAGGTGGGCCGCGAACTCACCCGCCGCGCCCTCGATGCCGCGAAATCGACTTAGCCTGACAAGAATTCGGCGACAATACCAGCAAGCTTGCGGCCCTGTTCGCGTCCCGCCCGCGCCGACGGTATCCGGCACGCCGGGTCCAGCGGGTTCCTGCCGAACGCGCGCACCGCGGCGGGGTCGGCGAAGACCACCTTCGCCCGCCCGTCGAACGCCGCGACCTCGGCGGCCACCCCGCCGCTGAACGGCGATGGCGACGATTCCCCGGACGGCACCAGCACCACGGCCACGCCGCAATCGTCGGCGACGTCGAGGTTGACCGAGCTGCGCATCCCACCGTCCATGTAGCGCCGCCCACCGATTACGACCGGCGGCCAGACACCCGGGACCGCGCAGCTGGCGGCTACCGCGTCGACGAGGTCGACACCCGAGTCACGGTCGAAGACCATCAACTCGCCGTCGTCGATGTCGATCGCGGTGATCCGCAGGCAACGATCCGGCCACCGGTGCGACGGCAGCCGGCGCGCGATCACCCGCCGACGCACCGCGGCCGGCACCGTCTCGGCGGCCAGCGCCACCGCACCGATGCGCTGCATCTTCTGCGCGGCCGTCGTATTCGGTGCGGTCATCGCGGCCAGGAACAGCTCGGCGATCCCCTCGACGCCCATCCCGGGATCGAGTTCGGGCGAGGCCTCGCCGACCTGACGGGCGAACAGCTCACCGAGACTCGTCCCGCTGCCGATCTGGGCGCTCACCGCCGAACCGGCCGAGGTCCCGACCAGCACGTCGGAGTCCAGCAGCGCCGCCGCCGTGGCCGGCGACTCGTCGGCGATACCGCACAGCACCCCGGTCTCCCAGGCGATGCCCGCCACTCCCCCGCCGGCCAATACCAGGGCACGCTTGCCTGTCACAACCACGGGCCGGCTACCGCGCCAAACGCGGGGCGGCCCGGCCGGTGATGAGCGGCAGGTCGAAGAACCCGGCGATGCCGGGCGGGGCCGCGCAGGTCGCCGGGATGGCGTTGACGCAGTGCGCGGCGGTCGCCACGATGCCGGGATTGCTGATCAGGCCGGCCTCGACACTGTCGGGTTGCCAGCCCTTGACGGTCACGAAGGTATCGGGATTGCCCCGCACCTCCATCTCATAGCGCTCCCCCTCCGGACCGAAAGTCCAAGGCGGGTCGAGGTTTTCCTCGCCCATCAGCCAATTGACAGTCACCCGTGCCACCACGTCGTCGCCGACGGTGGCTTCCCAATGGAATCTGCGACCGGCGACCTGACCTGGCTCGATGACACCGATCGGGGAGTTGATCGGCGCGGCGGCCACCGCCACCTCCTGCGACGAGCGGATCTGCTCGTCGGCGGCGAAGCCCAACCGATCCACGCACAGTCGCACCGACTGGCGGAACCCGCCGTCGAGCAGCTTCTGCATCGGGCCGGTCAGCGCTTGGTCCGGGGTGCCGCCGAATCCCATCACGTGCCGCAGCACGTCCGGCGCGCCGTAGGTGCGTAAATCGGAGAACTCCTCGCCGCGAATGAATGTCACGCCGGTCGACATCACCGACAGCAGCAGCGGGAACAGTTCGGTGGCCGCGCCGGGGCCGATTCCGGCGCCGTGCAGAGTCACGTTGCCATCTCGCGCCGCGGCCTCCAGCGGGCCCGCCTCCTTCTCGGTCGGGTAAAACCAGCCGACCGGGGTGACGACGTTCTTACCGGAGCGCAGCAGGGCGGCGACCTCGTCACGGTTGGGCATCAGCGGTGCATAGATCACCACGTCGGCGTCGAGCGCGAGAATGTCATCGACGCTGTAGGTGGCCGTTACGCCGAGCGGCGCGGTACCGATGATCTCGCCGACGTCCTTGCCGCTCTTGGCCTTCGAGTGCACCCAGCAGCCGACCAGGTCGAGGTCAGGATGCTCGAGCACACCCTTGATCGCGGCCACCCCGACCGAACCGGTTGCCCATTGGATAACGCGCAGGCTCATCCGTCACGCACCTCACTTACCTGATATTGGTTGTCGGAGTAGCGAGCTCGGATGGCCTTCTTGTCATACTTGCCGACGCTGGTTCGAGGAATGGTGTCGACGAAGGTCCAGCGTTCCGGCAGCCACCAGCGGGCAACCTTGTCGGACAAGAATGTTCGCAGTTCAGCGGCGCTCACCGAAACGCCCGGCCCCGCTACGACGACGGCCAGCGGCCGTTCCTGCCAGCGCTCGTCGGGCACCCCGACCACGGCGGCCTCCAGCACGTCCGGGTGGCCGATCAGTTCGTTCTCCAATTCCACCGAGGAGATCCATTCCCCACCGGACTTGATCACGTCTTTGGCCCGGTCGGTCAGCGTGACGAAGCCCTGCACGTCAATGCGGCCCACATCACCGGTGCGCAGCCAGCCCGAGGAGAACTTGGACTCGTCCTGGTCGAGGTAGTAGGCCCCGGTGATCCACGCGCCGCGCACCTCCAGTTCGCCGATCGCCTCGCCGTCGTTGGGCAGCACCCGGTTCTCGTCGTCGACGATGCGGGCCTCGACGCCGCAGACCGGCTGGCCCTGAGATCCGCGCAGTGTCCAGTGCTGGTCGGCCGGGGTACCGGGCGGCGGCCAGGCCATCGTGGCCAGCGGCGAGGTCTCGGTCATGCCCCACAGTTGGCGCACCTGGACGCCGTAACGTTCCTCGAAGGCGCGCATCAACGACACCGGAACCGCCGAACCGCCGCACGCCACCAGCCGCAGCGACGAGATATCATGGCCCGCTTCACGATCCAGGTAGTGCATGACGTCGTTCCAGATCGTCGGCACCGCTCCGGCCACGGTGGGCGCAAGCTCCTCGATGAGCCGTACCAGTGACGCGGCACCCAGGTGCCGGTCGGGCATCGCCAGGTCCGCACCGGCCATCAACGCCGAATACGGCAGCCCCCACGCGTTGGCGTGAAACATCGGCACGATCGGCAGCACGCAGTCGGCCGAGCCCACGCCGATGCCGTTCGCCGTGCAGCCCCCCATGGCGTGCAGGAAGCTGGACCGATGGCTGTACACCACGCCTTTGGGGTTTCCGGTGGTGCCGCTGGTGTAGCACATAGCGGCCGCCGAGTTCTCATCGATTGTCGGCCAATCGAACTCGTCGGACTCGGCCGCCAGCACCTCGGCGTAGCGCAGCACGGTCTTACCGGAGGATTCCAGCGCAGCGATGTCACCGTCGCCAACCACAATTACGGTGTGCACGGTCTCGAATTGCGCCAGCACCGGCGCCAGCAACCCGGCCAGTGACGCGTCGACCAGGATCACCCGGTCCTCGGCCTCGTTGGCGACGAAGATGATCTGCTCGGCGAACAGCCGGATGTTAAGCGTGTGCAGCACCGCCCCCATCGACGGCACCGCCAAGTAGGCCGCCAGGTGTTCGGTGTTGTTCCACATGAACGTGGCCACCCGCTCGTCGCCGGTGATGCCGAGCCGGCGCAGCGCATTGGCCAGCCGGGCCACCTGCCCGCCCAACTCACGGTAGGTGGTAGCCCGGAATCCGTCGTCGGTCATAGTTGTCACGGTGCGGGCACCGTGGACGCCGGTGACATGGCGCAAAATCGCGCCGACCGTCAACGGCCAATTCTGCATCGTGCTCTGCATCGACGTACCGCCTTCTCATTCCGGCGCAAGCATCAATCCGTATTGGATCATGCCCGCACCGTGTCAATGCCGGGCGGCGTCCGCGGGTTACAGCGCGGGTTCGAGTTGCAGCAGCCGGCTGACAGCGTCGTCGATCGCGAGTTGTTCGTGCAGCGACGCCGACGGCGCCGGCAGGTCGGCGAGCGAGGCGACGGTCACCGCGCCGTCGAAGCCGGCGATGTATAACCGGCTGCCGTCCGGGCTCTCCACCGCGCAGGACGGTGCCGTGGTCGCGGTCAGGGTGCCGAGGGTTTCGTTGGTGCGGGCACACATCACTAGGACGCCGGCCGCAGTGACCAGGTAGGCCCGATCGCCGTCGCGGCTCACGATCAGCTGGATGAGCTGGGCGTCAACGACGAAGCCGGTGCCAACCGCGTGAGAGCGGGCGTCGACGGCGTATACCCTCCCGCGGCCGTCGGGGCCGCAGGTCGCCACGAACAGCTTTGCACCGTCCTGGCTGATGGCGACATCGATAATGTTCAGGCCGACCTCGATGGTGTCGACGACGTTGAGGTCGCGGTCGAGCACCGTGACGGTGTCGCCTGCGGGTTGACGCACAGCCACGTACAGCCGCTGGCCGTCCGGGCTGGTCCGCAGACAGGCCGCGGCGGCCGCGGGGCTGTTGGACAGGCAGACGGCGCCGACGGGGCGCATGGTGGCGTCGAGCGCGAGCACCTCGACACCGGCGGACCCGGTGCGAGTGACGTACACGCGGCTGCCCATCGGGTCGGCGGCCAGCTCACCGATACCCATGGCGACCGGGTAGCACCCGGTGACCTCGGCGGTGTCGGTGTCGATGGCCAGCACCGCGTCAAGCGTCATCGAAGCGGCGGTGACATATGCCCGAGCGGTACCAGCGGGGCCGGCGGTGATCGAGAACGGCTCGTCGGCCCGGAACACGGTGCTCACGACGGTGCAGCTGGCGGTGTCGATGATCGAGACAGTGTCGTCACCGTAGTTGGTGGCCAGCAGCCGGGTGCCGTCCGCGCTGACCGCAAGGCCGCCGATCGGGCCGCGATCCACCGTCACGGTGTTGACGATGCGGGTTGCAGGGTTGGCCGATCCATAAACCGCCACGTCGTCCACATCGCTCCCGTCGGTCACCATCAGTATCGTCAATGCACACACGCCCACCCGGCTGCCGCAGCGCGGCCCGGTACGACCGGGATGCCAGAGCGGAGGCGTTCGATCGATCCTAGCGGTGAATTCGAAGTGACAGGAAAATGTCGTAACTATTGTGAGCGACGTCGCAGGTCAATCACGCCAGTCACTTCCGTCGCGACGGATTTGAACGTTTTTCGCAAACATTAATATAATCTCTACGTTGCGGTTTGCGATCTGCAGCAAACATGTGATCGGTATCGCTATAAGTATCAAATAAGAAAATTGGAATTCTCCGTCCAATGCGCTTTACGATCCTGCTCCCATAGTCTTGCAAAGCTCCAGGCAAGCGTGCAGGACAGGCAAGTCCCCTGCGCACGGACGCCGCGGCACGAGCTTGGAGGAACTGCGCTGGCGACGATGCTTCGCTACCGGATTCCGTGCCGCGGGCACGATTCGGTAGGAGGCCCATGACATCGGCACCATCGGTGACCCTGACCAACGGGCCAGGCTGGGTGCCCCCAGTCGGACTCGAACCGACACTGTGCGGATTTTAAGTCCGCTGCCTCTGCCAATTGGGCTATGGGGGCTTTGCAGCTCAGAGCGTACTGGCGTCGGCGTCATCACCCTGGAACGTGGTCCGACACACCGTGAGCACCTCGGTGCTACGGAAACACCTCAGGAACGATATCGGTAACCAGATCCGGCACGTGCGAATCCTGCTGCGTCAACGCGACCAACAATCGTGAAGTCACCGAGGGCGCTTCGTGCCAGTTCGCCCCACCGATACTCCGGCGCGGCGCCAATCGGGCGGCGATCAGGCCTAAGCGTGCTCGGGGCAGAAGCTCCGCGCGGCGATCGTGGCGAACTCCGCGGCGCGCTGCAACGAGAAACCCGGGTTGGTGGTCTGCACCGCGACCACGGTGTCCATCGGGGTGAGGCCTGCATCCATGAGCTGGCACACCGAGTGACCGGCCGAGATCGCCACCTGGTCGGAACCGCGATGGACCAGGCCGGCGCCGGACAGGGCCGTCAGGAAAGCGGCGTCGCTACCGACGGGCTCGGCGTGCGCGGGCGCAGCCAGACCGACCATCGCGGTGATGCCGGCCAGCAGCAAGAACCGTTTCATAGCTCGTAGTGTGCTGTGTGTTCGTTAAATGCGTGTTACCGACCTTTTAATCCCCCCGACGCATTGTTAAATCCGTGTTACCGGGCGCTCACGGCGCGGACGCCGCCCGCCGTCGGCGCCTCGGACTCGCCGGTCTTAATTCTTCAATTGCGTTGCACGAATGCATGTTCCAGGATCGGCTCGCCGCGGTTGAGATGGCGTCGATTGCGTGCCGCGCAGTCGGTGTGAGCTGGACCACTTTGCGGTATCCGCCGGAAGCCGTTCGGCGGCCACCGGACACCCCTCTTGCACGGCTTTTCCTCCAGCCGGCCTCCTTCGGGACGACCGCGGTCCGCTGGGACACCACACCCGCCGCCGTCGCGGGCTGGCGAACGCGCTTGTAAAGAGTTGGTACACACGGGTTAAGAAGTGGTTAACCAGCTTTCACAATCACCTGGTGATACGGGACTGTGTTCACAGGAACCGGTAGCGATCGGACCCGTGAGGAGAAAACCCATGTCTTTTGTGACTACGCAGCCGGAGGCCCTGTGGGCCGCTGCCGGCAGCCTGCAGGCGATCGGTTCGGCGCTCAACGCACAGAACGCCGCCGCGTCCGCCCCGACCACCGGTGTCGTTCCCGCGGCAGCCGATGAGGTCTCGGCGCTGACCGCCGTGCAGTTCGCCGCACACGCCAGCCTGTACCAGTCGGTTGCCGCGCAGGCCTCAGCCATTCACGAGATGTTCGTGGCCACGATGAACGGCAGCGCCCAGTCGTATGCGGCCACCGAAGCCGCGAACGCGATCGCGGCGGGTTAGGCGGAGATCATGTTGGATTACGCAGCCCTGCCCCCCGAGGTCAACTCCGGCCGCATCTACACCGGCCCCGGGTCGGCGCCGATGATGGCCGCCGCCGCGGCCTGGCGGGCGATGGCCGCCGAACTGACGTCGGCGGCGCACTCCTACGAGACGGTGATCTCGCAGCTGTCCGGCGAGGAATGGCTCGGCCCGGGATCGACGTCGATGGCCTCAGCCGCGGCCCCCTATATCGCGTGGATGACCGCCTCCGCCGCACAGGCCGAGCAGGCCGCCGCCCAGGCCACCGCCGCCGCGGCTGCGTTCGAGACGGCGCGGGCGGCCAGTGTGCCGCCGATGGCGATCACGACCAACCGGGTGCAGCAGTCGGCGCTGGTCTCAACCAACGTCCTGGGCCTCAACACCGCTGCGATCGCGGCCCTCGACGCCCACTACGCCCAGATGTGGGCGCAGGACGCCGCCGCAATGTACAGCTACGCGAGCGGTTCGGCCGCCGCATCGCAGGTAACCCCGTTCAGCGAACCCGCCCAGACCACCAACCCGGCCGGAGTCAGTGGCCAGCAGGCCGCAGTGGCCCAGGCCGCCGGAACAGCGGCGGGCAACAATGCCGACGTGGCGCAACTGATTTCGGCAATGCCCAATGCGATCCAGGGGTTGTCCTCGCCGCTGACGACCGGAGCGGCCGCCGCGGCGCCTAATCTGGGATTGCCGACCATCGGTGACATGACGAACGTGGTCTTGAACGGCATTTCCTCTGGGGCCTCCACGGCTGTGATGTATATCCCGTCAACCCTGATTCCCAGCATGATCGGTTATCTCTCAGGTGGCGGTTTCAACGCCGCGGGCGGTGGTACGGCGGGCGCCGGAATCGGCGCCCTGCTCGCTCCCGGCGGTCCGCTGAGCAGCCTCGGCTCGCTGGGTGGCGGCGGTTTGGGTGCTTTGGGCGGTGTCGGCGGCGTGAGCGCGATCACCCCGGCGGTCTCAGCCGGTATGGGCCAGGCCTCGCTGGTCGGCAGCAGCCTTTCGGTGCCGCCGGGCTGGTCGGGCGCAATGCCGGCCGCTCCGGCGGCGGGCACGGCGCTGCAGGCCAGCAGCTTCGCCCCCGCCCCGGAAAGCAGCTCGATGGCCGCCATGCCACCGGGAATGATGGGCGCCGGCCGAAACGGCAGCTTCGGCTTCGGCACCCCGCGCTACGGCTTCAAGCCGACCATAATGCCCCGGCCCGTCATCGCGGGATAAAACCAGACCCTTTACACGCCAACGAACTCCAGATAAGGAGACACGACAGTGGCAACACGATTTATGACCGATCCGGACGCAATGCGTTCGATGGCGGGCCGTTTCGACGTGCACGCCCAGACCGTCGAGGACGAGGCCCGCAAGATGTGGGCGTCCTCGACCAACATCTCCGGTGCGGGCTGGGGTGGTCTGGCGGAGAAGACCTCGATGGACACCATGGGCCAGATGCAGACCGCGTTCCGCAACATCGTGACCATGCTGCACGGGGTGCGCGACGGCCTTATTCGCGACGCCAACCACTACGAGCAGCAGGAAGCTGCCTCGCAGCAGATCCTGGGCAGCTAGCAAAGGAAGTACGGCTCAAATGTCTATCAACTACCAGTTCGGTGACGTCAACGCACACGGTGCCCTGATCCGCGCCCAGGCCGCCTCGCTGGAGGCCGAGCACCAGGCGATCGTGCACGACGTGTTGGCTGCCGGTGATTTCTGGGGTGGTTCGGGTTCGGTGGCCTGCCAGGAGTTCGTGTCGCAGCTGGGCCGCAACTTTGCGCTGATCTATGAGCAGGCCAATGCGCATGGTCAGAAGGTGCAGTCGGCCGGTAACAACATGGCCAATACCGACGCCTCAATCGGCTCCAGCTGGGCTTGAAAGCACGACACAGCGGGCCGCACACCCCAGCGGGTGTGCGGCCCGTTCGTCGTGCAGCCGCCTCCTGAAAGGAAACCGTCAAAAATCCGGAGAAGGGCGTTAAGAACTCGTTAACGGCCCGCCCTGGACGGCAATCCGCCGGAAACAGTGGAGCCGTGCGTACGGCAGTGGGCCGACCCGGTCTTCGTCAGGAGAAGCCATGTCCTTCGTGACCACCCACCCTGAGGCGCTGGCGGCAGCGGCTAGCAACCTGCAGGGGATCGGCTCGGCGCTGACCGCCCAGAACGCTGCCGCGGCGACGCCCATCACCGGCGTCATCCCGGCCGGCACCGACGAGGTGTCCGCGCTGCAGGCCACCCAGTTCTCCGCCTACGGCCAGTTGTACGAACAGATCAGCGCCCAGGCCGCAGCGATCCAGGAGATGTTCGTTCACACCCTGCGTGTCAGCGCCGACTCCTACAGCACCACCGAGGCGGCCAACTCGGCCGCAGCCGACTCGGCGGCGGGGTTGGGGGCAGCAGGTTCGGGGACCGCCGGTCTCGGCTCGACAGCCGCGGCCGACCCGACGTTCGGGCTGGGCGGGGTGGCTAGCAATGCCAGCATTCTGGCCGCCATGCAGGGCGGGACCATCGGCTCGGCGGCCTCGGAGTTCACCGGGTTGGGCAAGGGCTACATCACCGCCCCGTCGGGTGTGGTTCATCACGTGGACAATGCCGCCGGGGCGGGCCTGGCCAGCCAGGTTGCTCCGGTGGGCTCTGCCGCGGCGGTGCCGGTTTCGATGGCCGCGGGCCAGGCGCCGCCGGTCGGTGGCGCGTCGGTGCCGCCGAGTTGGGCCGGCGAGACAGCACCGGCGGGTGCAGCGCGGCCAACGTTGCCGGTCTCCGGGCCGCCCGCTACTGCCGCACCGCACACCTCGACGGCGGCCGTACCCGCCGGGATTCCGGCGTCTTCGACGGACCGCGGCAGCGCCGGTCGGCTCCGCTACGGCGTCAAGCCCAAGGTCATGCCGCGCCCGAAGGGTGTCTGAGCGCACCGAATCGGTTACCGACGAACAGGATTGAAGACAATGGACTTTGGCGCGCTACCCCCGGAGATCAACTCCGCCCGCATGTACGCCGGCGCCGGCGCTGCGCCGATGATGGCGGCCGCGGCGGCATGGAACGGTCTCGGTGCGGAGCTTTCCACCACCGCGATGTCCTACCAGTCGGCGATCTCGGCGCTGACCGGCGAGGAGTGGCTGGGCCCGGCCTCGGCATCGATGGCCGCGGCGGTGACGCCCTACGTGGCGTGGCTCAACACCACCGCCGCGGCCGCCGAGTACGCCGCCAGCCAAGCTACGGCGTCGGCGGCCGCCTTCGAGGCGGCTTTCGCGATGACGGTGCCGCCGCCGGTGGTCGCCGCCAACCGCGCACAGTTCACCACCCTGGTCGCGACGAACCTGCTGGGCATCAACACCGCGGCGATCGCGGCCACCGAGGCGCACTACGCGCAGATGTGGGCGCAAGACGCCATCGCGATGTACAGCTACGCCGCATCGTCGTCGATCGCGGGGGTGTTGCAACCGCTGAACCCGCCGACACCGAGTAGCAACCCGGCCGGGATCGCCGGTCAAACCGCCGCGGTCGGCGGTGCGCAGACCGGGCTGTCGCAGCTGGTCAGCGGACTGCCCAACGCGGTTCAAACCCTGGCCTCACCGCTGAGTGCAGCGGCAGGACCGGCCCAAGCCGGGGATTTCCTGGCGAATTTCATCAACTCGACACAGAACATCGGGAGCTGGAACGCCATCCAGACCTACAGCACCTACGCGGTAAACGCCGGGATCTGGCACCTGTTTGCCGGCATCGCCAGTGCGCTCGCCATCGCCAACCCCGGGGTGGAGGGGGCGGCCGGGGCGATGTTGGTGGATTCGGTAGCCGCACCGGCAGGCTCCGCGGCCGTGGCGAGCGCCGGATCGGCACCGGTGCTGGTGAGCGTAGGCCAGGCGGCCCCGGTCGGCGGACTGTCCGTGCCGCAGTCCTGGCCCGGGGCGCTGCCGGCTGAAGCCAGTACAGCGCCACTGATCACTTCGGAATGGATTGCGGGCACCGCCGAAGAGACCGGATCGATGTCAGCGGTGCCCATGGGTATGGGTTCGGCGGCCGCCGCCGGGCGGGGCGGCCTCGGCCTTTCCAAACCCCACTATGGCTTCAAACCCACCGTCATGACCCGGCCGGTGGCGGCCGGTTGACCGGGTGGGTTTCCGGGTAAGTAGATGATGGTCGGGTGAGTGTCGTGCAGCAGCCCGGCCGGCGCGGAGAGCTCCGTATCTATCTCGGTGCCTCGCCGGGGGTCGGCAAGACCTACGCGATGCTCGGCGAAGCCCACCGCCGGGCCGAGCGCGGCACCGACGTGGTCGCCGCCGCGGTGCAGACCCATGGCCGCAGCAAAACCGCGGAGCTGCTCCGCGGAATTGAGATCGTCGGCGCTCCGGGCGGCGAACTCGACTCCGAACTCGACGTGGCGGCGGTGCTGGCACGTCGCCCCGAGGTGGTCCTGGTCGACGATCTCGCGCACACCAATGCAGCGGGCAGCCGCAATCCTAAGCGCTGGCAGGACATCGAGGATTTGCTCAACGCCGGGATCACAGTGATCTCCACCGTCAACGTGCAGCAACTGGAGAGCCTGCGCGACGTTGTCGCCAAGATCACCGGCACCACCCAGCACGACACCGTCCCCGACGCGGTCGTACGCCAGGCAACTCAGATCGAACTCATCGATGTCGCGCCGGAAGCATTGCGCCGCAGGCTCTCCCACGGCAACGTCTATCCTCCGGAGAAAGTCGACGCGGCGCTGGCCAACTACTTTCGCGGCGAGACCCTGACCGCGCTGCGCGAATTGGCACTGCTGTGGCTGGCCGGGCAGGTGGACGCGGCGCTGACGAAATACCGCGCCGACAAGAAGATCACGCAGACCTGGGAGGCGCGGGAACGCATCGTCGCCGCGGTGACCGGCGGTCCGGAATCCGAGACGCTGGTGCGGCGGGCCTCCCGGATCGCGTCGAAAGCCGGCGGCGAACTGCTGGTGCTGCATGTCCTGGGCGGTGACGGCGACTCCGGCGCACCACCCCCCCGGGTGGGCAAGATCCGTCAACTGGCGATCAGCCTGGGCGCGTCCCTGCACACCGTGATCGGCGACGACATACCCGCCGCGTTGCTGGATTTCGCCCGTGACGTCAACGCCACCCAACTGGTGATCGGCAGCTCGAGGCGTTCGCGCTGGGCGCGCATCCTCGACGAGGGTGTCGGTGCGGCGGTAGTGCAGCAGTCCGGCGACATCGACGTGCACATCGTCACCGACGAGGACACCAAACCCAGTTTCCGGGCGGTGACGATCTCCCCGCGTGAGCGGCGGGCGGTGTCCTGGCTGGCCGCGATCGTCGTCCCGTGCGTCATCTGCGCGATCATCGTGGGTTGGCTGGACCGCTACCTCGACAGCGGGCAGAGCGCACTGTTCGTCGTCGGGGTGCTGGTGGTGGCCCTGCTCGGCGGTATCGCACCGGCAGTGCTCTCGGCGTTGCTGTCCGGGGTGTTGCTGAACTATTTCCTGCTCGCGCCGCGCCGCGATTTCACCATCGCCGAACACGACGCGGCGGTGACCGAGGTCATGCTGCTGCTGGTGGCGGTCGCGGTGGCGGCGCTCGTCGACGGCACGGCCAAGCGATCCCGGGAAGCCGGCCGCGCCTCCCGCGAAGCCGAGTTGATGACGCTGTTCGCCGGGTCGGTGCTGCGCGGAGCGGACCTGGACACCCTCCTGGAGCGGGTGCGGGAGACTTACACGCAACGGTCGGTGAGCCTGGTTCGCGTCCCGTGCGGAGCCGCGGCGCCCGAGGTCGTCTCCTCGGTCGGTGAGAACCCCTGCACCTCGGTAGATCTCGCGGACACCTCGATCGACGTCGGCGACCACGAGTTCTGGATGCTGATGGTCGGCCGGCAGTTGGCCTCCCGTGACCGAAGGGTGCTGTCCGTGGTGGCCAGGCAGGCCGCGGGGCTGGTCCGCCAGGAGGAATTGGCGGCCGAGGCCGACCGGGCCGATGCGGTGATGCGGACCGACGAGCTACGCCGGTCGCTGCTGTCGGCGGTCAGCCACGACCTGCGCACCCCACTGGCGGCGGCCAAGGCGGCGGTGTCGAGCCTTCGCGCCGACGACGTCGCGTTCTCACCGGACGACACCGCCGAACTGCTGGCCACCGTCGAGGAGTCGGTCGACCAGCTCACCGACCTGGTAGGCAACCTACTCGACTCCTCGCGACTGGCCGCCGGCGTGATCCGGCCCGAGCTCACCAAGGTGTATCTGGAGGAGGTTGTACAGCGATCCCTGATAGGAATCGGCAAGCGCAGCAACGCTTTCGGACGCCGAACCCTGGACCAGGTGAAGGTGGACGTGGGCCCGACGGTGGCGATGGCCGATGCCGGCCTGCTGGAACGTGTGTTGGCCAATCTGATCGACAACGCGCTGCGCTACGCCTCGGAAAGTGTGGTACGGGTGACTGCGGTTCGGGTCGGTGACCGGGCGTTGATCAATGTCGCCGACGACGGCCGCGGGCTGCCCCGGGGCTCCGACGTGCACATGTTCGATCCGTTTCAGCGACTCGGCGACCGCGACAACACCAGCGGTGTCGGTCTGGGACTGTCGGTGGCGCGAGGTTTCGTCGAGGCGATGGGGGGCACCATCGCGGCGACGGAGACGCCGGGAGGGGGATTGACCATGGTGGTGGATCTGGCCGCACCGACGGGAGAGAGCTCATGAGCACGCGGGTCCTGGTAGTCGACGACGAGCCGCAGATCCTGCGCGCGCTGAAAATCAACCTGTCGGTGCGCGGCTACGAGGTCGTCACCGCGTCGACCGGCGCCGGTGCGTTGCGCGCCGCTGCCGAACAGCGCCCGGACGTGGTGATCCTCGACCTGGGGTTACCCGATATCTCCGGCATCGAGGTGCTGGCCGGGCTGCGCGGCTGGCTGACGGTGCCGGTCATCGTGCTGTCCGCCCGTACCGACTCCGCCGACAAGGTGGAGGCCCTCGACGCCGGTGCCGATGACTACGTGACCAAACCCTTCGGGATGGACGAGTTCCTGGCTCGGCTGCGGGCCGCCGCGCGCCGCAACGCCGCCACCGAAAGCGACCAGCCGATAGTCGAAACCTCCTCGTTCACCGTTGATCTGGCTGCCAAGAAGGTCACCAAGAACGGCGACGAGGTACACCTGACCCCCACCGAGTGGGGGATGTTGGAGATGCTGGTGCGCAACCGCGGGAAGCTGGTCGGCCGCGATGAGCTGCTCACGCAGGTGTGGG
This sequence comes from Mycobacterium sp., assembly GCA_039922455.1. Lineage (GTDB taxonomy): Bacteria > Actinomycetota > Actinomycetes > Mycobacteriales > Mycobacteriaceae > Mycobacterium. The sequence goes on from JBDTEP010000005.1 coordinate 21,011, forward strand.
GGCCGGCCTACGCGAAGGAAACCCAATATCTGCGGGTGTATCTGGCTCAGTTGCGCCGAAAGCTCGAAGACGACCCGTCGACTCCCAAGCATCTGCTGACCGAGGCGGGGATGGGTTACCGCTTCGAGGTTTGAAATCCGTCAGGGCGGATATGCCCTTGGAGACCTAATGGAAGGAGTTTTGCCGTGATGTTCTCCCAGATAGCCAAGAAGACGGCGGTAACGGCGGTCGGCCTCGCGACGGCAGGAATGCTAGCGGTGGCACCGGCTTCTGCCGACCCACAGGCCGTCGGGTTCGGCCAAACGCAGGAGATTCAAAGTCCAGGCGGGGCCATCGACTACACCGTCAAGAACCTGCAACCTAGCGGTCACAACGACGGAATCTGGTACTCCGATGTGACTGCCAAGGCGGTTACCGGTTCCCCCACCCCGAATATCGGCGATTTCAACGCCCGTGCGGTCAACAGTTCGACGTACGCGATCATGAAGGGCAATGAGATCGACGGACTGCCCAATGCGCCGATCGCCCAGGGCAGCCAGACCAGTGGGCGGCTCTACTTCGACGTCAGGGACGGCACCGCGCCCGACAGCGTGGTCTACCGGGATGCCGGCGGCCACGACAAGGTCGTCTGGAAGCACTGACCGGCTACGCGCCTGCTACCGACAGCGCGATGCCGTCCAGGATGTCGTGCTCGCTGACGATCAACTCCGTGATACCGGCCCGCTCGCCCAGCAGCGCGGCCAACTCCTGCACCACGATCGCCCCACCGCCGATCACGTCGACGCGGCCGGGGTGCATCGGCCCCAGCGCGGCTCGTTGCGCGCGGGTCATGCCGATCAGCCGGTCGCAGACCGCCAGTAGGTCGGCCGCACCGACCCGGGACAGGTGAATGACGTCGGCATCGTAATCGGCCAGGCCGTGGGCCAGCGCCGACAGCGTCGTCATGGTGCCCGCCACCCCCACCCAGGTCTTGGCGTGCTGCACCGGCACCGCACGCAGCGCCTCGCCGAGCAGCTCGCGGGCGACGTCGCGGGCGGCGGCGATCTCGCCGGCAGTCGGCGGGTCGGAGTGCAGGCACCGTTCGGTCAGTCGGACACAGCCGATGTCGGCCGAGTAGCTGGCCGACACTCCGCCGTCCGGATCACCCAGCACCACCTCGGTCGAACCACCTCCCAGGTCGACGACGACGAAAGGTCCATCGGCGCTATCCAATTCGCCTACCGCGCCACGGAAGGACAGTTCCGCTTCCTGTCCGCCGGTGATCACCGCGGCGACGGCGCCCGGAACCGCCTCGCCCAACACCTGCGCTGTCATGGCGAAGAACACGTCACGGTTGGCCGCGTCGCGGGTGGCTGAGGTCGCCACCATCCGGACCCGCGAAACACCATGTGCGACCAATAATCCGGCGTAGTCGGTCAGGGCCGCTCTGGTGCGCTCCAGCGCCTCCGGGGCGAATCGCCCGGTCGCGTCGACGCCTTCGCCCAACCGCACCACCCGCATCTCGCGGTGGACGTCGCGCAGTCGGCCTTCGGTGCAGTCGGCGATCAGCAGGCGAATCGAGTTGGTACCGCAGTCGATTCCGGCAACACGCGTCATATCCACTCCTCCGGAACCAGAATTCGGGCCATCGCCGGTTCGGCGGCCAAGATCGCCAACGCCTCGTCACCGAACGGGTTGATCCCAGCCCCCTTGGCCAGCGAGTGCGCGATCAGCACATGCAGGCATTTCACCCGGTCGGGCATTCCACCGCCCGAGAACGTCGTCCCCAGCGATTCGATCGCATCCCGCTCGGCCAGATAGGACTCGTGGGCGGCCCGATAGCGGGCCGCCAGTTCGGGGTCGTGGCGCAGCCGCTCGGTCATGTCGGTCATCAGCCCCGAAGACTCGAGCCGGCTGGCCGCGGCGGTCAGTGCGGGGTGGGTCAGGTAGTACAGGGTCGGAAACGGTGTTCCGTCAGGCAGTTTCGGCACAGTCTTCACCACGGCGGGTTCACCGTCGACGCACCGGTAGGAGATCTCCAGGACGCCACGCGGCTCTCGGCCCAGTTGCCGACGCACCGCGTCCAGATCGGCGGGGTCAACCACCGGGCACAACCGGTACGGGCAATCCGGGCGGCGCCACCGGCGCCGTCAGCGGATGCGGCGCATCGGCGACGGTGTGCCACAGCGCGGTGTACCAGGGCTCACCGCTGGGGCCGGCCACCGCTTCGGCGCCCGGCTCGCCCGGCACCTCCGCCGTTGCGGGCAGCTGAACCTGATACGGGATCTCGCCAGGCATGACGAAGCCGAGCCGCTGCCGGGCCTGCGCCCGAATGTGCGCTGGGTCGTCCATGTTGAGCTTCTGTTGCCGCAAGTCGGCGATCTGTCGGCGCAGGATGATTTCCAGCTGGGACTGCTGCTTCATCTCCGCGTGCTGGGCGAAGAAAGTGCGGACCGGTCCGGCGACGGTCAGGGTGAGCACGCACATCACCGCGCCCATGATGACCGCACGCCGCGCGGTGAAACCGACCCGCAGCTCCGAGCGCTGGTCTGCCACTGTCGCGGTGGACCGTTTGACGGGCTCAGCGGGTGATTCCGCCGGAGTCCGCGACGTGCCCGGTGCGCGCCGAACCACCGGCGTGCGGCGCGGGTGCGCGCGTCCTGTTTCACCGGCCCGGCCCGGCCGCGACGTCGCGGAACGCCGCTTTGCATCGGGCCGTTTCGGATCGGACATGGCAGCGGCCCCTGGTGGCTACTTGCTCTCCGGCGCGTAGCGGGGGAAGGCCAGATCCCCGGCGTAGCGGGCGGCGTCGCCGAGTTCCTCCTCGATCCGCAGCAGCTGGTTGTACTTGGCCACCCGCTCACCGCGGGCTGGCGCACCGGTCTTGATCTGTCCGCTGCTGACGGCCACGGCCAGGTCGGCGATGGTGGTGTCCTCGGTCTCGCCGCTGCGGTGGCTCATCATGGTGCGGTAGCCGCTGTTGTGGGCCAGCGTCACCGCATCCAGGGTTTCGGTGAGCGTGCCGATCTGGTTGACCTTGACCAGCAACGCGTTCGCCGCGCCCTTGTCGATGCCCTCTTCCAGACGCTCGGGGTTGGTGACGAACAGGTCGTCGCCGACGATCTGCACCCGGTCCCCGATCGCCGTGGTCAGCGCCACCCAGCCGTCCCAGTCGTCCTCGGACAGCGGGTCTTCGATCGACACCAGCGGATAGGAGTCCAGCAACGTGGCGTAGAACTCGGTCAGCTGGGCGGCGGTGCGGATCTGCTTCTCGAACGCGTACCCGCTGCCGTCGGTGTAGAACTCGGTGGCCGCCACGTCGAGTGCCAGCGCTACGTCGGAGCCCAGCTTGAGGCCGGTGGATTCGATCGCCGTGCTGATCAGGTCCAGTGCCGCGGTGGTGCCGGCGACGTCGGGGGCGAAACCGCCCTCGTCGCCCAACCCGGTGGCCAGACCTTGCTTCTTGAGCACCGCCTTCAAAGCGTGGTAAACCTCGGTGCCCCAGCGCAGCGCCTCGGCGAAGCTGGGGGCGCCGATCGGGGCGACCATGAACTCCTGCACGTCGACACCGGTGTCGGCGTGCGCGCCGCCGTTGAGGATGTTCATCATCGGCACCGGCAGGATGTGGGCATTGGGGCCGCCGAGGTAGCGGTACAGCGGCAGCGCCGCGGAGTCGGCGGCGGCTTTAGCCACCGCCAGCGACACCCCGAGCATGGCGTTGGCGCCCAGCCGGGACTTGTCCGGGGTGCCGTCGAGGTCCACCAGCGCCTGGTCCACCAGTCGCTGGTCGTCGGCGCTGATCCCGATGACGGCGGGTGCGATCTGGTCGAGCACCGCGTTGACCGCCTTCTGCACACCCTTACCGCCGTACCGGGCGCCGCCGTCACGAAGCTCGACGGCCTCGTGCTCACCGGTGGAGGCGCCCGAGGGCACCGCGGCCCGGGCGAACGTCCCGTCCTCCAGCGCAACCTCGACCTCGACCGTTGGGTTCCCGCGGGAATCGAGGATCTCGCGGGCGCCGACCTGCTGGATCATGGGCACTGACTTCTCCTTGAGCTGGGTGCGGGCGAACGCCCCTAGCCTAAAGCGTGCGGAGCCGACTAAGCAGCAGGGTGGGTGGGCCGAAGGCTCACAGCGGGCGGCCCGCTGCGTACGCGGCGGCCCAGTCCCGGACGGCGCGCGCGTAGACCTCCGACTCGTTGTAGGCCATCAGCGCGGTCATCCAGCCCTGGGGCGTGGCGAGATCCTTTCCGCGCCAGCACAGGTAGCCGGCCGCCGACAGTGCTGCGTCGTCGATGTTGTCCGGGCTGACAATGCCGTCATTGTTGGCATCGACGCCGTAGAGCCGCCAGGTCTCCGGGATGAACTGCATCGGGCCCATCGCGCGGACCACGCCGTCGTCGTCAGCAAGGTCCGGCTGCAGGCTCTCGACGATGTGCAGTGTGCCGCCGGACCCGTCGAGGCGCACGCCCCGGATCTTGGGCCGTACGTCGCCGTTGCGTGCCACCGTGGCGTGGTTGTAGCGGCCGTGATGGCTCTCGATCTGGCCGATCCCGGCCAGCGTCGTCCAGCCCAGGTGACAGTTGGGATTCTCCACCTCGGCGACCCGCGCGGCGTAGGCGTAGGCCTCCAACGCGGTGACCGGGATATCGAGCATCGGGGCCCGTTCGGCGGCCCACTGGTACAGCTGATCTGCTGGTCTGCCCGTCACCGGCTCGGTGTTCACCGCCGGGACCGGGTCCCCCGGCGGGGGCGGCACGCCCTGCGGGATGGGACTGCCGAGCTGCCAGCTACAACTGGATGCCAGCAGCACCGCCGTCGCGCCCACGACGGCGGCTGTCCGCAGCCAACGAAGCGCCGACACCGCTCTCCCCAACCTCAAACCGCTGATTTGTGTCTATAGTTCCATGACTGCAGAACAAGGCACTGTCTTCACCGGCCCGGAAGTCCGGAAAAACCCGTTCAACCAGCGCGGATTGGACCGAGCTAACCGGTCAGCTCGTCGCGTTCCGGATCGGCCAGCAGTGCATCACGGGCGCGTGCCACCCGTGACCTGATGGTGCCCACCGGGCAGCCACAGACCGCCGCGGCGTCGTGATAGGACAGGCCGAACAGCTGGGTCAGCAGCAGCGCCTCGCGCTGGTCGGCGGAGAGGCCGGCGATCAGCGTGGTGACTTCGACGACGTCCTCGAAGCCACGGTCGGGACGGTCCCGGTTGAGCAGCAACTCGGGGTCGGCGCCGGGGGCGGTGCGCGGACGCGACCGCAGGTAGCGGATGTGGTCGGCGACCACCCGGCGCGCGATGGCCAACAACCAGGTCCGGGCACTGGAACGTCCGGCGAAGCGCGGGATCGCGCCGATCGCCCGCAGGAAGGTCTCCTGGGTCAGGTCGTCGGCACTGCCGCCGTCGAACAGGTAGGCCACGAAGCGCCAGACGTCGTGTTGGGTGGCCCTGATGAACGCCTCCAGCGCACCGGCGTCCCCGGCTGCGGCAGCCAGGGCGAGCGAGGTGACAGCGTCGTCATCAACCCGGTCAGCTCCCGCCATGAAAATAAACCTTAGACCCGGCGCTCCAGCGTTCCTACGACGCATCGTCGTAGGGTCGGATGAACGGTTGACCGACCGCAGATGCCGGCCCCTCCTGCCACGGCTGGCGCCAGCCGATGGCATCGCATCGGCAGCGCCATCTGCGTCGCTCCGCGCCGCGCGCGAGCCGGCGACCCCGGTGCGCTCCCGGACCACCAGCAACGCGAACAACAGGCCCACCAGAATCGGCAGATGGCTGGCGATCCGCGCGGTCGTTACCTGACCGTGGTAGGCGTCGATGGCCACGTAACCGGTCAGTGCCAGCGCATACACCCCCGCGATTGCGGCGACACCGACCGCGACGGCGGGCCAGATGCCGGCGGCGATCATCGCCCCACCCAGCGCCAACAGCCATGCGGTGGATTCATGCAGCAAATGCGCGCCGGTGGCCGCTCCGTGCCCGTGCGCCGACACCATGCCGAAGTCCACGCCGACGATCTGCGCCAGCGCCATCACCACCTGGAACACCCCGACCACAATCAGCGACAGCCGCCGGTAGCCCCAACCCGACCAGCGACCACCGGAGGTGATCTCGGCGGTGACCGACGTCACCCCGGCTGCCGCCAGGATCTGGGCGGCCAGGTCAGGACCGTCGGCGGCGTCGGCCCCGCTGTCGATCGTGGTCAGCCGGCGGGCCTGGGCAGCGGCGCCGACCAGCCAGCGTCGGCAGCTGCGGCATGATGCCAGGTGCGCATCGACCTGCTGCGCGGGCAATTCCTGCTGCTCACCGTCGAGCAGCGCCGACAGTGTTTCGCGCACCACCTCGCACCGCATGCCGACATCGTCGCTCATTCGACGCCCGGACACAAAGGCCACCCGGCGCGGGAACCAAACCGGGCAAGCGAGCGACCACTGGGTGACCGAAAAAGATCACGATCATGCAGGGGAGATATCTCATGAGCGCACCGGTCTGGCTGGCGTCGCCACCGGAGGTGCACTCTGCGCTGCTCAGTGCCGGCCCGGGACCCGGACCGCTGCTGGCAGCGGCGTCGGGGTGGTCGGCGATGAGCGCTGAATACGACGCGACGGCCGGCGAACTCGCAGCATTGCTGGCCGGGGTGCAGGCCGGCGCCTGGCAGGGGCCCAGCGCCCAGCGGTACGCGGCCGCTCATGGGCCGTATCTGAGCTGGCTGGTCGACAGCGCTGCCAAGAGCACCGCGGCGGCCGCCCTGCACCACACCGCCGCGGCCGCCTACACGGCGGCGCTGGCCGGTATGCCCACGCTGCCCGAACTGGCCGCCAACCACGCCGTTCACGCGACACTGCTGGCGACGAATTTTTTCGGTGTCAACACCATCCCGATCGCGGTGAACGAGGCCAACTACGCCCGGATGTGGGTGCAGGCCGCGGAGATGATGACCGTCTATCAGGGTGTCGCCGGGTCGGCGCTGGCGGCGGTTCCGCCGGCGACACCCGCACCGGCGGTGGTGGCGCCCGCGGGTGAGGCTGCCGCCGCTGCGAGCTGGGAACAACAGATCGCCGACCTGCTCAAGCAGTACAACATGGGCATTGTGGACCCGGTCGCCAAGTGGCTGTGGTCGCAATTGGGTGTGGACGGATACCCGATCGAGGCATTTCCGTTTGCCAGCGGGGTCAGCCAGATGCTGATGCAGGTCCCGGGCATGACCCCGATTCTGGCCGGAGCACTGGGCTGGAGCGTCTTCCACAATCTGATGCTGTTGTGGCCGATCGGGCAAATTGCCGTGCAGATGGCGATCCCGATCGTCATGGCCGCGGCGCCCGCCTTCGCCGCTGCCGCGGCCGGGCTCGGTGCCCTGGGCGCGATCGGTGCGG
>JBDTEP010000006.1:0-29333 GCA_039922455.1 Mycobacterium sp.
TGACGTTCCTGGGCAGCACCATCTCGGTGGTCGACGACGGCCGGCCACTGCTGGAGCAGGCCGAATCGGCTGGTCTGCAACCGAACAGCGGATGCCGGATGGGCATCTGCCACAGCTGCACCTGCCGCAAAACCGGTGGCACGGTCCGAAACCTGATCACCGGCGCCATCTCAACCGCCGAGAGCGAAGACATCCAGATCTGCGTGTCCGTCCCCGTCGGCGACGTCGAACTCGCCCTGTAGAAACCCAAGGAGTCAACCATGTCGCAACCCGTCCTCACGCCCGATCGTCCGCAGGTCCGCAAGCGCTCAGACCTCCCGCCGCAGCTCGACGCCTTCGGCGCCGAACTCGACGTCATCCGCCAGCGCGTCCTCGACGACCTCGGCGAACGCGACGCCGACTACATCCACCAGGTCATCAAGGCCCAGCGCGCCCTGGAGGTCGGTGGGCGCGCCCTGTTGTTCTTCAGCATCATCCCGCCGGCCTGGCTGGCCGGCACCGCCATGCTGGGTTTGTCGAAGATCCTCGACAACATGGAGATCGGCCACAACGTCATGCACGGCCAGTACGACTGGATGGGCGAAGCGGCGTTGTACGGCAAGCACTTCGAGTGGGACAGCGCATGCCCGTCCGACCAGTGGCGGCACTCGCACAACTACATGCACCACACCCACACCAACATCGTCGGGATGGACCGCGACGTCGGCTACGGCCTGCTGCGAATGAGCGAGAAACAACCCTGGCAGCCCTACTTCTTGGGCAACCCGCTGTACGCGTTCTTGCTGATGGTGCTGTTCCAGTACGGGGTGGCGCTGCACGAGTTGGAGACCGAGCGCATCCGGGCCGGCGAGATCAAGTTCGCCGACAAACGTGAGATGCTGCGCGAAACCTGGCAGAAGGTCCGCCGCCAGACCCTCAAGGATTACGTGGCATTTCCGCTACTGGCGGGCCCGTTCGCGCCGATGGTGTTCGCCGGCAACATGACCGCCAACCTGATCCGCAACGTGTGGTCCTACACCATCATCTTCTGCGGCCACTTCCCGGACGGTACCCAAGAGTTCACCGTCGAGGAGACCCAGAACGAGACCCGGGGCATGTGGTACTACCGCCAGATTCTCGGTTCGGCAAACATCACCGGCGGCAAGTGGTTCCACATCCTGAGCGGGAATCTGTCGTTCCAGGTGGAGCATCACCTGTTCCCCGACCTGCCGGCGCACCGCTACGCCGAGATCGCACCGCAGGTGCAGGAGATCTGCCAACGCTACGGCGTCCCGTACAACAGCGGCCCGCTGCTCAAACAGTTCGGGAGCGTGGTGCGCAAGATCTGCAAACTGGCGCTGCCCTGGAATTAACGGGGCTACTCGACCCCGATGGTGACCTCGGTCGATTTGATGAACACCGTGGCGGGCTGACCGATCTTGAGTCCTAGGTCGACGGCGGCGTCGCGGGTGACCGAAGAGGTGATCACCTGCTCGCCACCGTCGAGGCGAATCTTGACCACGGCCATGACGGCGCCGATGTCGAGTTCGGCGATGGTCCCGGTGAGTTGATTACGCGTCGAGAGTTGCATGGGGTTGTCCTCCGGATTTTCGGTGCCACGGTGGATCAACGGTAGATCAGCGTCGGGGACCCAGCAGTGCAATCGCGGCATCGACCGCCGGCTCGGTGATCGCGTCAATGTCGACGCCGTCCTCGACGGCCAGCGCGGTCAGCTCCCGCAGGCCGGCCAGCAGGATCACGGCCAACGCTGGGGTCAGCGCCGGCAGGCCGGCCCGGCGGAAACCCGGACTGCCGCTGAGTCCGACCAGCAGGTTCGCCATCAGATCCAGGCCGCGTCGCTGAGCCGGCCGCGCCACCTCGCCCAGCGACGGCAGCTCGCGGATCCAGCTCAGCGTGACCGCCGGCCGGGACCGGATCTGGGCCACGTAGGCCTGCACCGCCTGGCGGATCTGATCCTGCCAGTCGGCCTGCGGATCCACCTCGGCACGGATCCGGTCGGCCAACGCCTCGTTGTCAGCGCGCAGCAACTCCAGGAAGCACTCCTCCTTGCTGGCGAAGCGGTCGTAGAAGGTGCGCTTGGAGGTCCGGGCGCCGCGCACGATATCGGCGACGGTGCTGGCCCGATAGCCGCGCTCGGCGATCGAATCGGCCAGGCCATCGAGCAGTCGGCGCCGAAACGGGTCGGTGGCTTCGGTTGCCCCGCCGTCGGCCACCAGCACCGTCATCGCCGTACCTCCCTGCCCGCGAACCCTTGCCAGCCGCTGGTACATAACGGTACCGTGTGACGACGAGCACTTGGTACGCATCGGTACCAAATATAGCTATGGGAGGCGTCACATGACCCAGGTTGCTGGCGAGGCCACTGAAACCGTCGACACCCGGGTTCCGCCGGCGATCAACCTTCCCCCCGGGCCGCGGATTCCCAAGGTGGTGTCGGGCCTGCTGCTAACCATGTCCCGGCGCCAGGCGGTGGACAGCCTCACTCGCCGCTACGGCGCCGCCTTCACCGTCAACACCCCACTGTTCGGGCCGACCGTGTTCGTGACCGACCCGGAGCTGGCCAGGCAGGTCTTCCTCGCCAACCCCGAAGACCTCGGCAACATCCAACCCAACCTGTCCCGGTTACTCGGGTCGGGTTCGGTGTTCGCGCTCGACGGTGCGCAGCATCGGCGGCGGCGCAACCTCTTGAGCCCGCCGTTCCACGGTAAGAGTGTGCGGGCGTACGAGCAGATCATCGTGGAGGAGTCCCTTCGCGAGATCGCCGACTGGCCCACCGGGAAGTCCTTCGAAACGCTGTATCCGATGAACCGGATCACCCTGAACGTCATCCTGCGGACCATCTTCGGGGCGCAAGGCGCCGAACTCGAACAGCTGCGGGTCGACCTGCCCAAGTGGGTGACGTTGGGCTCGCGAATGGTGGCGTTGCCGATTCCGATTCGCAACTACGGCCGGTTCACCCCGTGGGGCCGGTTGGCCAGGTGGCGCGACCAGTACGAGGTCATCCTGGACAAGTTGATCGACGACGTACGCGCCGATCCCGACTTCGAGAACCGCACCGACGTGCTGACTCTCCTGCTGAGCAGCACCTACGACGACGGTACGGCCATGACCCGCAAGGAGATCGGCGACGAGTTGCTGACCCTGCTGGCGGCTGGGCATGAGACCACGGCGTCGACCATGGCCTGGGTCTTCGAGCGGCTGAGCCGTTACCCGGACCTGCTTGACGAGCTGACGGCCGAGGCCGACACCGACGAGAACACATTGCGGCGCGCCACGATTCGGGAAGTCCAGCGGGTGCGCACCGTGATCGACTTCGCCGGTCGGCACGTCTACGCGCCCAGCGTCCAGATCGGCGAATGGGTGATTCCGCACGGGTATTCGGTGATCGTCGGTATCAACCAGATCCACCAGAATCCCGCCGCGTTCGCCGACCCGGACCGGTTCGATCCGCAGCGCTACCTCACCGGCAGCCCGTCGGCGTTCGAGTGGCTGCCCTATGGCGGTGGCAGCCGGCGATGCCCGGGGTCGACGTTCGCCAACCTGGAGATGGACCTGGTGCTACGAACCGTGTTGCGCAACTACACCATCGAACCCACCACGGCGCCGGGGGAGAAGTACCACGCCCGCGGCGTGGCCTTCACCCCGAAGGACGGCGGACGGATCAGGGTGCACCCGCGCGGTTAACCCCGCGTCTCATGCACCCGGGACAGAAATGCCTCGACGGCATCGACGGACTGATAGGCACGCGGTGAGTCGTGCAGCACCAAGAGCGGTGGTGCGCCGGCGTGCACCCGACGGATAGGGGAGGCGTCGATAAAGACGTCGTGGTGCTCGGCCAGCGACCGCTTGACCACCCACCGCTCCAGCATTTTCATCAGATTCCGCCGGCCGTTGCCCTCGGTGCTGAACCAGTCGTAGCGCCCGTAGAGCGGCACCGCGGCCACCACCGAAGTGTCGGCGTCGGCGAAGCCGGGCTGGAAAGCCGGATCGTTCGAGGTCAGTGCCGCCAACGCGGCCAGGTGCCGCGACGCAAGGGCCGCAATCCGTTGACGGCGTTCACCAGTTCGAAGATGGCCCGCAACAGGGCCGTCGGATCAGCAGCACTGTCTCAAGCTAGCCGCAACCCCATAGGATGTGCCGTCATGAGCCGCGCTGCGACGATGCAGTGGGGGTACCCGCAGCCGCCTAGCGGCGAGGGGGACGCAAGCGATGAGGAGAAGCGGCGCATATGGGCACAGCGGAGATGATGAACGGCGCGATGGAGAACACCATCCCGATCGCACACAAGATGGGCGTGCGGGTCCTCGAGGCCGAGCCGGGTTACGCGGTGACCACCGTGCCGGCCGAGGGGAATGGCAACCACTTCGGCGTGATCTACGCCGGGGTGCAGTTCACCGTGGCCGAGATCCTGGGCGGGGTGATCGCGCTGAGCAGTTTCGACGCGGCCAAGTACTTCCCGCTGGTGAAGAACATCGACATCTCGTTCGTCGGGATGGCGAAGTCGGATCTGCGCGCCGAGGCCCGCCTCGACGAGGCGACCATCGCCCGGGTGCAGGCCGAGGCCGACGACCGCGGCAAGGCGGACTTCACCCTGGAAGCCGTGGTCACCGACGCCGACGGTAAGACCGTCGCCACCACCCGCGGGCTGTATCAACTGCGGGCCCACGCCAAGTAGCGGCGGCTACTGCTGGCGCTGCAACTGCCAGTCCGGCCGGATGTAGTGGCAGGTGTAGCCAGCCGGGAACTTCTCCAGATAATCCTGGTGCTCGGGTTCGGCCTCCCAGAAGTCACCGGCCGGGCTGACCTCGGTCACCACCGGGCCCGGCCAGCGCCCGGACGCATCCACGGCGGCGATGGTGTCCAGCGCGATCCGGCGCTGCTCGTCGTCGAGGTAGAAGATCGCCGAACGGTAGCTGGCCCCGACGTCATTGCCCTGCCGGTTGCGGGTGGTCGGGTCGTGGATGGCGAAGAAGAACTCCAGCAGACTGCGATAGTCGGTAGCCGCCGGGTCGTAGCTGATCTCGATGGCCTCGGCATGGGTGCCGTGATTGCGATAGGTGGCGTTGGGTACGTCCCCACCGGTGTAGCCGACCCTGGTGGTGAGGACGCCGGGCAGCTCGCGGATCAAGTCCTGCATGCCCCAGAAGCAGCCGCCGGCCAGGATTGCCGTTGCGGAATCGGTCTCGGAATTAGTCATGCCCTGATTATCCCGCTAACGCGCCTCGACAACGCCGATAGAACGTGTTCTAGTTCTTCGCATGACGAACCCGCAGTTCAGCCGCGCGGAGCTCGCGGCAGCATTCGAGACCTTCGAGCAGACCGTCGCCCGAGCCGCCGAAACCAAGGACTGGGACGCCTGGGTGGGGCACTACACCCCCGACGTTGAATACGTCGAGCACGCCATGGGCACCATGCACGGCCGCGACGAGGTACGCAGTTGGATCCGCAAGACGATGTCGACATTTCCGGGCAGTTACATGACCGAATTCCCGGCGCTGTGGTCGGTCATCGACGAGGACAGCGGCCGGATCATCTGCGAACTGGACAACCCGATGCGCGACCCCGGCGACGGCACCATCATCAGCGCCACCAACATCTCGATCATCACCTACGCCGGTGATGGGCTGTGGAGCCGCCAGGAGGACATCTACAACCCGCTGCGCTTCGTCACCGCGACGATGAAATGGTGCAAGAAGGCGCAGCAACTCGGCACCCTCGATGACGAGGCTGCCGCCTGGCTGCAGCAGTACGGGGGCAAAGCGTGATCGGCAAACCCAAGCTCGTCATCGGGGCCAACGGGTTCCTGGGTTCGCACGTCACCCGCCAGCTCGTCGACGCCGGTGCAGACGTACGGGTGATGGTGCGCCCCAGCGCCAACACCATCGCGATCGACGACCTCGACGTCACCCGATTCCACGGTGATGTCTTCGATTCCGCCACCCTGCGCGAGGCGATGACCGGCTGCGACGACGTCTATTACTGCGTCGTGGACACCCGGGCCTGGCTGCGCGATCCGAAACCGCTTTTCCACACCAACGTCGAAGGCCTGCGTAACGTCTTGGACGTGGCCTCGCAGGGCCCGATCATCGCCGACCTGCGCCGGTTCGTCTTCACCAGCAGCTACGCCACGGTGGACCGGCGACACGGCCACGTCGCCACCGAGGACGACATCATCAACCCGCGCGGTCTCACCCCATATGTCCAGTCCCGGGTGCAGGCCGAAAACCTGGTGCTGAGCCACGCCGCCGATGCGGGCCTACCCGCAGTCGCGATGTGCGTGTCCACCACCTACGGCGACGGCGACTGGGGCCGCACCCCGCACGGCGCTTTCATCGCCGGGGCGGTGTTCGGCAAACTGCCGTTCCTGATGAAGGGCATCGAACTGGAAGCGGTCGGCGTCGACGATGCCGCCCGGGCGATGATCCTGGCCGCCGAACACGGACGCAACGGGCAGCGCTACCTCATCTCCGAACGGATGATCGCGTTGACAGAGGTGGTCGCGATCGCAGCCGACGAGGCCGGTGTACCGCCCCCGGCCCGCTCGATCTCGGTGCCGATGCTCTACGCGCTGGGCGCGCTGGGCAGCCTGCGGGCGCGACTCACCGGCAAGGATGCCGAGCTGAGCATGACGTCGGTGCGAATGATGCGGGCCGAGGCCCCGATCGACCACGGCAAGGCGGTGCGCGAACTGGGCTGGCAGCCCCGACCGGTTGAGGAATCGATCCGGGAGGCGGCACGTTTCTGGATGAAAATGCGTGACGCCAGGAAGCGAGGAACCCCCGCATGAGCCACCGCCATTCGAGCAGACGACCGATCCTCACCCCGACCGCCGAGTACCCGATCACCGTGACCCCGACCGGCCGGCATGTCACGGTGCGGATCGGCGGCGAGGTCATTGCTGACACCGACTGTGCCCTGACCCTGCAGGAATCAAATCATCCTGCGGTGCAATATATTCCGCTGGCCGATGTCAGCCGCGACATGCTGAGCCGGACCATTACCACCAGTTACTGCCCGTTCAAGGGCGACGCCGCCTACTACACGGTGACCACCGCAGCCGGGCAGGCCGTCGTCGATGCGATCTGGACGTACGAGCAGCCCTTTCCTGCGGTCGCCGCGATCGCCGGGCACCTCGCGTTCTACCCGGACAAGGCCGACATCAGCATCGCGGGAACTTAGAGTCCGAGCACCGCCCCGGCGTATCGGGTGTCGGTGTACTCGCGTATCGACAGGATTCGCCCGTCATGGGTGTCGACGATGTACACCAGCGGGCTGTCGTAACGCGCACCGTCGGCGGTGACGCACTCACCGTGCGCCTCGATCACCACCGTCTCGTGCTCGTTGATGCAGCGCAGCAATTCCAAGCTGACCTGCAGGCCGAGTCGGCGGTGCTCCACCTCCGTGCGGAGCGTGTCCTTGTCGACGGTCTGGCAGGTCAAGATGGTCCAGTAGGTGAAATCGTCGCTGACCAGCGCGAAAATGTCGTCTAGGTCGTCGTCGCCGCAGATACCCTGCAGAAACATCCAGGCCAGTTCCGCCTGCGGATCGTCGAACGGGGTCGCCATCCACTCATGGTGGCGTGGCGGCCCGAACCGGTCAACGCCAACATGGAACATCCTTATGATCGGCGGCATCAACAGTTCGCTTCGCCGTACCGTCATCTTCCCCGGCCCGGCCAGTCCGGGCCTGACCCTGGGTCCGCTACGCCGTGGCCCAGGAGACCCATGCCTGCAGGTCACCGCGGACGGCGCCATCTGGCGGACCAGCCTGATGGCCAGTGGACCGGTGACGGCGCAGATCACCCGGGAGGCGCCCGACGCGGTGGCCTGCGCGGCCTGGGGCGCCGGGGCCGCGGAGTTCCTCGATGGCGCGCCGGGACTGCTGGGCGTCGATGACGACGCGTCGAACTTCGCGCCGACCGAGCCGACGGTCGCCGCCGCGCACCGGCGCCTGCCACACCTTCGGCTGGGCCGCACCGGACGAGTGCTGGAAGCACTCATCCCGGCCGTACTCGAACAGCGGGTACCGGGCGCCGACGCGTTTCGAGCCTGGCGCGTGCTGGTCACCGAGTTCGGCGCACCGGCGCCCGGTCCGGCGCCGGCGGGGATGCGGGTGCCACCGCCCGCCGAAGTGTGGCGACGGATCCCGTCGTGGAAGTTCCACCGCGCCAACGTCGACGGGGGACGGGCCCGCACCGTCGTCGGCTGCGCGCAGCGGGCGGCGTCGCTGGAACAACTAGTGACCCGGCCGGCCGCTCAGGCTCGAGCGGCACTGATGTCGCTACCCGGAGTCGGGGTGTGGACCGCGGCCGAGACCGCGCAGCGGGCCTTCGGCGACGCCGACGCGCTGGCGGTCGGTGACTACCACATCGCGAAGATGATCGGCTGGACGCTGCTCGGTCATCCGATCGGCGACGACGCCATGATCGAACTGCTGGAGCCGCTGCGACCGCACCGGCACCGGGTGGTGCGATTGCTCACCGAAAGCGGGCTGGCGGTCGAACCGCGGCGCGGGCCGCGGCTACCGGTGCAGCGCATCAGCTCGCTGTGAACGGCTGATCGACATCCGCGTCGGTAGCGTCAGCGAATCGGCCCGAGTCGAGCGCCTCAAGCAACTGGCCGGCGATCCAGGCGAACGCGGCGCTGTCGCGCGGCAGCAGCGCCTGCTCGTACCCGATGAGCAGATAAATCGCCCAGCTGCCGAACAGCTGCGCCTGACGCTCATCGCCCAGGACCTCCAGCGCCGATTCGCGGAGGATGTTGAGACGTTGCCGGTCCACCTCAGCCTGCACGGCGTACACGGCCGAATCCACCGAGCTCCAGCAGCGGATCGCGGCCTCCGCCCCGTGCGGCAGCGCCAGGCCGATCTGGATCAGGCTGTCGAGACGCTCCCGTGGATCCGGCAGGGCCCGCACAAACTCCACGTGCTGGACGGTGCGAACCTCTAGCCAGTGTTTGACCAGGTCACGGGTGAAAACCGGCCAGCTGGCGAAGTAGTGGTAGAACGAGCCAGTTGTCACTCCGAGTCGGTTGCACACCTCGGCCAGCTTGAGGCCGCCGTAGCCCAATTCGGACAGCGCATCGAGACCAGCGTCGAAGTATGCCTGCCGGGAGAGGACCGCGCCCATAAGTCGACTTTAGTTGCAAGTGAATCATCGTAATCGCGAATTAACCTGGGAATATCGGGCGCGTGACAGAATTTATCTCGTGCCGGTCACCACTATTCACCGGCCCGGGCGTCCCCGCGGGGCACGGTCGGGCCTGACGCGGGCACGCATCGTGACGGCCGCACGCCGTGCCTTCAGTGAATTGGGCTACGAGGCGACGACCTTCCAGGCGGTAGCCACGCGTGCGAATCTGACCCGGCCGGCGATCAACCATTACTTCGCGAGCAAGGAACTGCTCTACCGGGCCGTGGTGGCAGATGCCGAGTCGCTCATCAACCGCGCCGTCGACCAGGCGCGGACGGAAGCCACCCTGGTCGGACAACTGACATGGTTCATCTTGTCCGTCGCCCAATTCGAGGAAGACGACCGCATGTCGGCGGGTTTCGTCATCTCCGCGATGTTGGACGCGTACCGGCATCCGGAACTGCAGCCATTGGTCGGCGACATGTCGGCCGCCACCCGCCGATTCCTCACCGGGTCGCTTACCGACGCCGTCGATCGAGGTGAGCTCGCCACCGCCATGGACGTTCCCGCGTTGACCGAGATGCTGCAGGCAGTGCTGTGGGGAGTCGGGTTCTACGTCACCTACGTCGGTGATCGCAGGGAGTCGGTGGCGGTGATCGCCAATGTGCGCGCGCTGTTGGCGCACCAGCTCTGGCAGCTGCGGTAGCCCGCCTTACCGACGCCGGTCAAAGACAGTGAATAGATCAGCTAACTTTTTCGGTAGCATGGCTCGCATCATCCCTAAGCAAGCGAGGTAACCGATGAGCACACTGCGCACCCACGACGACACCTGGGACATCGCCACCAGCGTCGGCTCGACGGCGGTAATGGTGGCCGCCGCCCGCGCGTCCGAGACCGAGAGCGCCGAGCCGCTGATCCGTGACCCGTACGCCAAACTGCTGGTTGCCGGGGCCGGCACCGGGGTCTGGGAGATGCTGCTAGACGAGACGTTGGTCGACAAGGTGGAGGCCATCGACCCCGAGATCGCCGGCGTGTATCACCACATGCGCAACTATCAGGCGGTCCGGACGCACTTCTTCGATGCCTACTTTGCCGACGCGGTCGAATCCGGTATTCGGCAGGTGGTGATTCTGGCCTCCGGTCTGGACTCACGGGCCTACCGGCTGGACTGGCCGGCCGGCACCACGCTCTACGAGATCGACCAACCCAAAGTCTTGGCCTACAAGGAGCAGACCCTGGCCGCCCACGATGTGACGCCGTCGGTGCAGCACCGCACGGTGGCCATCGACCTGCGGCAGGACTGGCCGGCTGCCCTGACCACCGCCGGCTTCGATCCCGCGGCCCGAACGGCATGGCTGGCGGAGGGCCTGCTGATGTACCTGCCCGCTGATAGCCAGGACCGGCTGTTCGACCAGATCACCGCGCTCAGTGCGCCGGGGAGCCGGATCGCGGCGGAGACCGCGGGCAACCACCGCTCCGATGAGCGCCGCGAGCAGATGTCGGAGCGGTTCAAGAAGATCGCGGAGACGATCGGACTGGCACAGACGGTGGACATCCAGGATCTGATCTACCAGGACGAAGACCGCGCGGTGGTGCAGGCGTGGCTCGACGAGCACGGCTGGCAGGCCACCGCGCAGTCCTCCACCGCCGAGATGCGCCGGCTGGACCGCTGGGTGGAGGTGCCGATGGGCGACGACACGGACGCGTTCTCGGAGTTCGTCACCGCCGTGCGTACCTGACCGCCACCCCTGGCCCACCCGATGTCAGTCAGGTGATCTGCCCGCCGTATACAGAGAAGGTCTGAAAATTGGCGCGTCGCCTGTTCTAGCGTGGCGATCGAAGCGAGGAAGGAAACCAATGCCCGGAGTTCAGGATCGTGTTGTCGTCGTCACCGGAGCCGGTGGAGGGTTGGGCCGTGAATACGCCATGACCCTGGCCCGCGAGGGTGCCTGTGTGGTGGTCAATGATCTCGGCGGTGCGCGCGACGGGACCGGAGCCGGGCACAATATGGCAGACCATGTGGTCGCCGAGATCCGGGAGGCCGGCGGCCGGGCGGTGGCCAACTACGACAGCGTCGCCGACGCCGACGGTGCCGCCAACATCATCAAGACCGCGATCGATGAGTTCGGCAAGGTCGACGGCGTGGTCAGCAACGCCGGCATCCTGCGCGACGGCACCTTCCACAAGATGACCTTCGACAACTGGGACGCCGTGCTGCAGGTGCACCTCTACGGCGGGTACAACGTGGTCCGGGCCGCCTGGCCGCACTTCCGTGAGCAGAGCTTCGGCCGGGTGGTGGTGGCCACCTCCACCAGCGGACTGTTCGGCAATTTCGGGCAGGCCAACTACGGGGCCGCCAAGCTGGGCCTGGTCGGGATGATCAACACGCTGGCCATCGAGGGCGCCAAGTACAACATCAAGGCCAACGCGATGGCCCCGATCGCCGCCACCCGGATGACCGAAGACATCCTGCCGCCGGAGGTGCTGGACAAGCTCAAGCCCGAGTACGTCGCACCGGTGGTGGCCTACCTGTGCACCGAAGAGGTCGCCGAGACCGGATCGGTGTTCATCGCCGGCGGCGGGAAGGTGCAACGGACGGCGCTGTTCGAGAACGCCGGCGCCAGCTTCGAGAGCCCGCCGTCGGTGGACGACGTCGCGGCGAAGTGGTCGACGATCGCCGACCTGTCGGCGGCCAAGGCGGCCAGCTTCTCGCTGTAGTAGGGGCGCCGATGAAGCGCCGGGCCGCGATGCGGCTCGGCGCGCTCGGTGGTTTCGGCCTACGCGCTTGCGATCGCCTCAGCCGAGCAGCGCGCCGCGCAACCCGTCCCGGTCGGCGTCGGTGACGCCGACGGCGTGCAGGAATCCGTCAAACGAGCCGAAGTGCTGCTCGATCGAGCGGTGGGCGACCTCCAGATAGTCGGCACGCACACCGAGCACCTCATCGGAGAGCCGGGCCTCGGTGAAGGTCAGCACCTCGGGGGTGATCTCGACCTCGGCCCGCTGCCGGATCATCTCCAGGATCCGGTCCCGCAGGATCGGTACCGCCGTATTGCTGCGCAGATAGTCCGCCATCACCAGGTCCCGGTCGACCCCGGCCGCCTGCAACACCACCGCGATGACGAACCCGGTGCGGTCCTTGCCGGCGAAGCAGTGCGCCAGCACCGGCCGGTCCGCCGCCAGCAGCGAGACCACCCGGTGTATCGCCCGGCGGGAACCGCCCAGGGTGGGGAAGCGCTGGTACTCCTCCAGCATGTAGCGGGCACCGACCTCGGCAGCCGAAGCCGCGTCGGGATTGTCGGCCATCATGTTGAGGAACGCGTCCTCGTGCGGCGACGAGCTGTCGGGCGCCTGGTCGGCGGCCAGGTCCGGGAACGGCAGCAGGTGGATGTCGACGCCGTCGGGTACCAGGCCCGGCCCGCGGCGCGTGACCTCCCGCGGTGACCGCAGGTCGGCGATGTCGGCCACACCGATCCGCAGCAACTGTTCGCGGCCCTGATCGTCGAGGCGGCTGAGCTCGCTGGACCGGAACAGCCGGCCCGGGCGCAGTGCGCCGGTGGTCTCTGAAACGTCGCGAAAATTCCACGCCCCGGGCAATTTCGGCTGGGAGGTCACCCGGCCACGATAGGACACCGCGCCGACGACTTTGCCGAGCAGACCGCAAAAACCCCCGATCCGAGGCGGATCGGGGGCGGGTACGCCGGTAGCTGGATCTTAGATCGGGGGGTAGTTCTGCGGGGGGTAGCCGCCGCCGCCGTCGACGCCACGCAAGCCCCACGTCAGGTACTTGAAGAAGAACTCAGCCTCATCGGACAACTCATAATCCGGATTCGGATCGTAACCGTAACCAGGACCCATGTCATCAACCCCTCAGCTTGTATGGCACCAGTTTAGTCCGCTCGTCAACAGGGCGGTACCGGACTGCCTAGAATCCTTCCAACCAGTTGATTGATACGCCGATGACATCGGCCGGCCGAATAGTGAGTGGACATGGTAAACGACAGGGGTTCGTCCGCGGGCACCGCCCAGGGGCCCTCCCGCCGCGAGGAGTTGCTCGCGGTCGCCACCAAATTGTTCGCCGCCCGCGGCTACCACGGCACCCGGATGGACGACGTCGCCGACGTGGTCGGGCTGAACAAGGCGACCGTCTACCACTACTACGCCAGCAAATCGCTGATCCTCTACGACATCTACCTGCAGGCCGGGGAACGGACGCTGGCCGCCGTGCACGATGACCCGTCCTGGACCGCGCGAGAGGCGCTGTACCAGTACACGGTGCGGCTGCTGAGCCAGATTGCGGTCAACCCGGAAGGGGCGGCGGTCTACTTTCAGGAGCAGCCTTACATCACCGAATGGTTCACCGCGGAACAAGTCGCCGAGGTCCGGGAGAAGGAGACCCAGGTCTACGAGCACGTGCACGGCCTGATCGACCGCGGTATCGCCAACGGCGAGTTTTACCAGTGCGATTCACACGTATTGGCGCTCGGCTACATCGGCATGACCCTGGGTGCCTACCGTTGGCTGCGGTCCAGCGGTCGGCGCAGCGCCCAGGAGATCGCCGCGGAGTTCAGCACGGCGCTGCTGCGCGGACTGATTCGCGACGAGACCATCCGCGTCGAGTCCCCGCTGGGCGACTAGGTCCTCGCTCCCTTGAGGTTGCGGTCCAGAAACTCCAGCTGATCGGCGACAACCCGTTCGAAGGCGTCGCCGACGTAGATGTCGAAGTGACCTTCCGGGTAGCGCTTCACCGTGCCGCGGGGCGCCCGCGCCGCGTAGCGCAGCGTCGGCCCCGGCGGGG
The DNA here is from genome assembly GCA_039922455.1 of Mycobacterium sp. Lineage (GTDB taxonomy): Bacteria > Actinomycetota > Actinomycetes > Mycobacteriales > Mycobacteriaceae > Mycobacterium. The sequence continues at coordinate 13,926 of JBDTEP010000006.1, forward strand.
CGACGGAGTCGGCGTCGCAGACGCAGAACAGGATCGGGCAGGCCACCTTGGCCGCCTGCCGGCCGGGACGGTAGGTCAGAACCTTCATCCCGATCCGCGCGGCGACCTCGTTGCGCAGGGCCTTCCCCTCCGGCACCAGCTTCAGGTATCCCGGGTAGGCGTCGGGCGTGGTCATCAACGCGACGTCCCCGGGGCGGCCTGCGGTGGCGACCAGCACTGGCGGGTTGCCGAGTCGCGCGGCAACCAGGTCACGAATGGCCAGCACAGTGATCCGCGCGGTGGTCAGTGGCGGGATGGTCAGCGCTGAGGCGATCCCGTCGGTGAACGGGCATTGCGCCACCACCGCCGCCACCGGCAGCCGCGCCGCGGTGGCGATGACGTGTCCGCCGCCGAACGAGGTGCCCCATAGGCCGATCCGAGCCGGGTCGACACCGGCCAGGGTATGTGCGTAATCAACCGCGGCGGCCCAGTCCGCCAGCTGCATGCGTACGTCGAGCAACTGGCGCGGTGCGCCGCCGCTATCGCCGAAGTTGCGGTAGTCGAACACCAGACACGCGTAGCCGGCGGCGGCGAACCGTTCGGCGTAGGCGTCCAGCCGCATGGTCCGCACCGCGCCGAGGCCATGGGCCATGATCAGCAGGGGTGCGTCCCCGGTGGAGTCCGGGCGGTAGAGCCAGGCACTGATCTGATCGGCGCCGGACTGGAACTCGACATCCTCACGCGAAGTCATGGTCTGAGTATGGCGGGCGACCTTCGTCTATGTGGTACACCAGCGTGATGATCGCGGGCGTGCTGCAGCAACTGGCGGCTGCGGTTGGTTCGGCGTACGTCAATACCGATCCCGACGTCCTGGCCGGACGCAGTGTCGACTACACCGGCCGCTACCGGGGCCGGGCCACTGCGCTGGTGCGGCCGGGGTCCAGTGCTGAGGTGGCAGCGGTGCTGCGGGTATGCCGTGCCGCCGGCATGCCCGTCACCATCCAGGGCGGGCGCACCTCGCTGGTTGCCGGCACCGTCCCGGAACACGACGACGTGCTGCTGTCCACCGAGCGGCTCGACACCGTCGGCGCGGTCGACACCGTCGAGCGGCGGGTCAACGCCGCCGCCGGCGCCACGCTGGCCGCGGTGCAGCACGCCGCGACCACGGCCGGACTGGTCTTCGGCGTCGATCTGACCGCCCGTGACACCGCCACCGTCGGCGGCATGGCCTCGACCAACGCCGGCGGGCTGCGCACCGTTCATTACGGCAACATGGGCGAGCAGGTGCTCGGACTGGAGGTGGCACTGCCGGACGGCTCTCTGCTGCGCCGGCACAGCGCGGTGCGTGCCGACAATACCGGGTACAACCTGCCGGCACTGTTCGTCGGCGCCGAAGGCACCCTGGGCGTCATCACCGGCTTGGATCTGAGGCTGCACCCGGTCCCGGCGCATCGGGTCACCGCGATCTGCGGCTTCGCCGACCTCGACGCCTTGGTCGACGCCGCCCGGATCTTTCGCGACCTGGACGGCGTCGCGACGCTGGAGTTGATCGACGCCCGCGTCGTTGCGCTCACCGGGGAGCGGCTCGGGGTCGTCGCCCCGGTGCGCGGCGACTGGCTGCTGCTGGTGGAGTTGGCCGGCGACACCGACCAGGCCGATCGCCTCGCGGACCTGCTGGCGCAGGTGTCGTCCTGCGACGAGCCGGCGGTCGGCGTCGACACCGCCACCCAGCAGCGGCTCTGGCGGGTGCGCGAAGCGGTGGCCGACGTGCTGGGTGCGTTCGGCCCGCCGCTGAAGTTCGATGTCGCACTGCCGTTGGCCGCGCTGGCGCACTTCGCGGCCGCCGCCGACGCACTGGTGGTGCGGCACGCCCCGGCGGCGTTGCCGGTGCTGTTCGGGCACATCGGCGAGGGCAACCTGCACTTCAACGTGCTGCGCTGCGCAGCGGAGGCCGAACCGGGGCTGTACACGGCAATGATGGAGCTGATCGCCGAGTGCGGCGGCAATGTCAGCTCCGAACACGGGGTGGGCAGCCGCAAGCGGGCCTACCTGGCGATGTCGCGCCGGCCCGATGATGTCGCCGCGATGCGGACGGTAAAAGCCGCGTTCGATCCGACCGGCTACCTCAACGCCGCGGTGCTTTTCGGCTAGTCACGGTGCTTGATCCCCACCGCCTGGCGCAACTGGGCGAGGAACTGGCCGGAGTCATCACTGCGGATGATGTAGTGCGAGATGGCAATTCGGATCGCCGCGGCGGCCTTCACCGCGGCATCCGGACCGGACAGCATCCGCTGCAACCCCTCACGCATTGGGACGATGATCCGGGCGAAGTCGGCGAGCACGTGCTTCGGCTCGATGTCGATCATTCGGACACCCGTCGACGAGTGCTGGTAGTCGACAATGAAACGCAGTGCGGCATCGAGCTTCTCGGCACCCTTGAGTCCCTCGGTGGCGCGGTTGAGTCCGTTGTCGAACATATGCCGCTCGTAGCGGGAGAACGCCGAGACCAATTCCTCTTTCGATGCAAACCATCGATACAGGGTGGGCCGGGAGACCCCGGCTTGGGAGGCGACCTCGGACAGGCTCAGCTTGGTCATTCCATTGCGGCCGAGCACCCCGGCGGTCGCCGCGAGAATCCGCTGCCGGGTTGAGTTGTCGGGGTCGTCCACCGTGCCGTGGGTCATATCGGAGACTTTACAAAAAATAGCGAGAGTGTCACGTTGGTTCGGTGCTTGACCATCGTTCCTCACCGTCGCGGGTCCACTGGATGGAGCGGTAGGACAATTATCGTGATCGACGCGCCACAACCGTGGGTCGGCAAGATCCAGGCGGGCGGCGAATACGCTGCACCCGCGCCCCCGAAGCTTCGCTGCGAACCGCTCGGCGCCTCGTGCGGCCAATGGCCGGGTGGTCACCCAGTGGCCGCGCAGCGCGGGCGTCTTCTGGGCGATGACCCGCCGATTCCGGGCCGTCGGCTTCGTCTTCGAACCTCCAGCGGGCGGCACCGGCGATGCTCGAACCCGCTGCGGCGTGCGTTCAGGGCGTGTCGAACGTTATGAGCTGACGTACCGCCGTGCCGTCGGCGAGTTGGTCCATCGCCTCGTTGATCTTCTCGAGCGACACGGTTGAGGACACCAGCTGCTGCACCGGCAGTCGGCCGGCCCTCCACAGTTCGATGAACCGGGGGATGTCGCGGGCGGGCACCGACGAGCCCAGGTAGCTGCCGATCAACGCGCGGCCCTCGGCGACAAGACCCAACGGCGACAGGCTGATCCGGGCGTCCGGCGGCGGCAGGCCGACCGTGATGGTGCGGCCTCCCGGGGAGGTCAGCTCGATCGCGGCCTGCAGCGCGGCCGGGTGGCCCGCCGCTTCGATCACCACCGGAGCGCGCACGCCCTGATCAAGCGCCTGCTGCGGGGTGTAGGTGCGATGGGCGCCGAGCCTGGTTGCGGCGGTGAGCTTCTCCGGCAGCCGGTCGATCGCGACTACCTGCACGTCGTCGTGCGCCAACGCGGTTAGCACGGCCGCCATCCCGACCCCGCCCAGTCCGACGACGGCGACGGTGTCACCGGGTGCCGGGCGGCCGACATTGAGCACCGCGCCACCTCCGGTCAGCACCGCGCAGCCGAGTAGGGCGGCCACCGCCGGCGGCACGTCGTCGGGCACCGGCACCGCACTGGCCTGGCTGACCACCGCGTGCGTGGCGAACCCGGAGACCCCGAGGTGGTGGTAGACGGTCTGCCCGGCCCGGTGCAACCGGATGCCCCCGCCGAGCAGGGTGCCCGCGCCGTTGGCGGCGCTGCCGGGTTCGCACGGTGCTGCACCGTCGGTGCCGCAGGCGGTGCAGGTGCCGCAACGGGGCAGGAAGGTCAGCACCACCCGCTGCCCCGGTCGAATCCCGATGACGCCGGCGCCGATCTGCTCGACGATCCCGGCGGCCTCGTGACCGAGCAGCATCGGCACCGGCCGCACCCGGTTGCCGTCGACCACCGACAGGTCGGAGTGACAGACCCCGGCGGCCTCGACCCGCACCAGCAGTTCGCCGTTGCCGGGCGGGGCCAGATCCACGTCTGTCACCGTCAGTGGGCGCGAGGCGGAGTACGGGCGGGGTGCCCCGATCCGCTCCAGTACGGCCCCGCGGATCGAGATCATGCTGGAATACAACCATGAGTTCCTCCGCAGCGGTCCCCCCTGCGCCGGAAGGGTTGACCAGCCACGACTTTCCGGTGCAGTGGCCGGTGCTGACCCGGTGGGCCGACAACGACATGTTCGGCCACCTCAACAACGCGGTGTATTACCAGCTGTTCGACACCGCGATCAACGGTTGGATCGCCGCCAACACCCAAGCCATCGACCCGGTCGCCATGCCGGAGTTGGGGGTGGTGGCCGAGTCGGGTTGCCGTTTTCTCGGTGAGCTCGGGTTCCCGGACCGACTTACCGTCGGACTGGCGGTCACCCGGCTGGGACGCAGCAGTGTCACCTACCGGCTCGCGGTGTTCCGCGCCGAAGACACCGGGGCCGCGGGTACGGGCCCCCTCGCCGCGCTCGGGCACTGGGTGCACGTCTACGTCGATCGCGCCACCCGGCGGCCGGTGCCGATCCCCGACGGTATTCGGGCACTGCTGGCCACCGCCCAGGTATAGCCGCGAAACCGACGTTCGGCAGACAAAGTACGAGAGCGGACCTGCAAAACGTCGGTCTCGGCGCTTGAATCGACGCTAGCTATGCTCGGCGGGTGCCGCTCGTGAGCAAGACCGTCGAAGTGGCCGCCGACGCGGCCACGGTCATGGGGATCGTCGCCGACTTCGAGGCGTACCCGCAGTGGAACGACGAGGTTAAAGGACTCTGGGTGCTGGCCCGTTACCCGGACGGCCGGCCCAGTCAGCTGCGGCTGGACGCGTCCTACTCCGGTTTCGACGGCACCTTCATCCAAGCGGTGTACTACCCGAGCGACACGCAGATTCAGACCGTGCTCCAGCAGGGCGACCTGTTCTCCAAGCAGGAGCAGCTGTTCTCGGTGGTCGAGATCGGCCCCACCACCCTGCTCACCGTCGACATGGACATCGAGACGGAGATGGCGGTGCCCAAACCGATGGTCAAGAAGGCCTTCAGCAATGCCTTGGAGTACCTGGCTGACAATCTCAAACGGCGCGCCGAGCAGCTGGCGTCGGGTTAGCGTCGACCGCAAACCCGGCGAAGCCGGGTGCAGCGGGTCGGCGCCGTCGGGTTAGCGTCGACCGCAAACCCGGCGAAGCCGGGCGTTGTCATCACGAAGGGGGAGGCCCGAATTGAGCCACGCACCAAACGATCCTGCTGAGCAGCCCTATCGTGCCCGGCGGCAGAACTGGGTCAACCAGCTGGACCGGCACGCGATGATGAAGCCGGACGCACCGGCGCTGCGGTTCCTCGGCCAGACCACGACGTGGGCGCAGTTACGTGACCGGGTCGCCGCGTTGGCCGACGCACTGAGCCGCCGCGGGATCATCAGCGGCGACCGGGTGATGATCCTGATGCTCAACCGCACCGAGTTCGTCGAGGCGATGCTGGCCGCGAACACGCTGGGCGCGATCGCGGTCCCGGTGAACTTCCGGCTCACCCCGCCCGAGATCGCCTACCTGGTCACCAACTGCGAGGCGCGGGTGCTGATCACCGAGCCGGCGCTGGCGCCGGTGGCCACCGGCGTACGAGCGCTGACCGGACTGCTGGAAGCCGTGGTGGTGGCCGGCGATTCGGCCGAGGACGGACTGATCGCCTACGAATCCCTGATCAACGAGGCGGGCAAACCTCACCCGCCGGTGGACATTCCCAATGACTCACCGGCCTTGATCATGTACACCTCGGGAACCACCGGGAGTCCCAAGGGAGCGGTGCTCACCCATACCAACTTGACCGGTCAGATGATGACCGGGCTTTACACCGCCGGCACCGGGGTCAACGACGTCGCCTTCATCGGGGTGCCGTTCTTCCACATCGCCGGCGTGGGCAACCTGCTGCCCGGCATGTGGCTCGGCATCCCCACGGTGATCAATCCGCTCGGCGCCTTCGACGCCGGCCAACTGCTCGATGTGCTGGCCGCCGAGAAAGTCACGGGAATCTTCCTGGTGCCGGCGCAGTGGCAAGCGGTCTGCGCCCAACAGCAGGCCAACCCGCGCGACATCCGGTTGCGGACCATGTCCTGGGGTGCGGCGCCGGCGTCCGACACGCTGCTGCGGCAAATGGCGGAGACCTTCCCCGGCACCAAGATCCTGGCGGCGTTCGGGCAGACCGAGATGTCACCGGTCACCTGCATGTTGTTGGGCGAGGATGCCATCGCGAAACTCGGATCGGTCGGCACGGTCATCCCGACCGTCGCGGCGCGCGTCGTCGACGAGAACATGAACGACGTCGGCGTCGGTGAGGTCGGCGAAATCGTCTACCGGGCACCCACATTGATGAGCGGCTATTGGAACAACCCCGAAGCCACCGCAGAGGCCTTCGCCGGAGGGTGGTTCCACTCCGGGGATCTGGTGAAGATGGACGCCGACGGCTACATCTGGGTGGTCGACCGCAAGAAGGACATGATCATCTCCGGCGGCGAGAACGTGTACTGCGCGGAGGTGGAGAACGTTCTGGCCGGCCACCCCGACATCGCCGAGGTCGCCGTCATCGGGCGTCCGCATGAGCAATGGGGTGAAGTGCCTGTCGCGGTCGCCGCCCTGACACGGGCCGGTCTTGCCTTGGCGGACCTCGACGGCTACCTCACCGAGCGACTGGCGCGTTACAAGCACCCCAAAGCGCTGGAGATCGTGGACGCGCTGCCGCGCAACCCGGCGGGCAAAGTGCTCAAAACGGAGCTGCGAACCCGCTACGGCACGCTCGCGGGGACCGAGTAGGACACCGGTGATCAGCGGTTGGGGCTACGCCGCCGTCGGTCGAGACTTCGCCACGTTACTGTCCGGTAGCAACCCGCGCACGATGCACTGATTTGATGTCACGCTCACCGAGTCGTCAGGTATGGTCCGATGGTCGCCAACGGCACGCCCGGTCGCCAAGGTGACGCGGGTCACGATGAATTGAGTGGGAGGAGGCCGCTGTGCGGCGCAATTACCTGATGCGTCGTCATCAGAGGTCTCTCGGGAGGGGGGTGTGGTGACGGCTCCGGCACGGCCACGGTTGGTGGACTTCGCCCGTGACCGCGTGCTGCCCCCGCTGGTGTTGGTCGGCGGTTTCTTCCGAATGAGCGCATTGACCGCCCGCGCGCTCTTCAAGCCGCCGTTTCAGTGGCGCGAGACGCTCCAGCAGGGCTGGTTCCTCATCAGCGTCGCTATGGTGCCGACCATCGCGGTCGCCATCCCGCTCACCGTGCTGCTGGTCTTCACGCTGAATATTCTGTTGGCTCAGTTCGGCGCCGCCGACGTCTCCGGTGCTGGTGCGGGCATCGCGGCTGTCACCCAGCTCGGGCCGCTGGTCACGGTGTTGGTGGTCGCCGGCGCGGGGTCGACCGCGATCTGTGCCGACCTGGGCGCCCGCACCATCCGCGAGGAGATCGACGCGATGGAGGTGCTCGGTATCGACCCGATCCACCGCCTGGTGGTGCCCCGGGTGATTGCCGCCACCGTGGTCGCATTGCTGCTCAACGCCCTGGTGGTCGTCATCGGCCTGTTCGGCGGCTTCGTGTTCGGCGTCTACCTGCAGAACGTGTCCGGTGGTGCCTATCTATCCACCCTGACGCTGCTGACCGGTCTGCCCGAGGTGGTCATCTCAACGGTGAAAGCCAGCGTGTTCGGACTTATCGCAGGTTTGGTCGGTTGTTATCGGGGTCTTACTGTTCGCGGCGGGTCCAAAGGGCTGGGTACGGCGGTCAACGAGACGGTGGTGTTGTGCGTGCTGGCCCTGTTCGCCGTGAACGTGGTGTTGACCACCATCGGCGTCAAGTTCGGAACGGGGACCTGACATGTCGACATCGGCAGTGCTGCGGGGCCGGTTTCCCGGGCTGATCGCGAACTACCACCGTTACGTTGGGGCAGCAGGCCGCTCGCTGGACAACACCGGTCAGCTCGGCTGGTTCGCCCTGACCGCGATCCGGCAGATCCCGTGGGCGCTGCGCAGATATCGCAAAGAGACGTTGCGCCTCGTCGCCGAATTGGGGATGGGCACCGGTGCCATGGCCGTGATCGGCGGCACCGTGGCCATCATGGGTTTCGTGATGTTGGCCGGTGGCTCACTGATCGCGATCCAGGGCTTCACCTCACTGGGCAACATCGGCGTGGAGACCTACACCGGATTCGCCGCCGCGCTGGTCAACGTACGAGTGGTCGGCCCGGTCAACGCCGGCATCGCCCTGGCCGCGACGGTCGGGGCAGGTGCTACGGCCGAACTCGGCGCGATGCGGATCAGCGAGGAAATCGACGCGCTGGAGGTGATGGGTATCAACTCGATCTCCTACCTCGTATCCACCCGCGTGGTGGCCGGTTTTACCGTGATCATCCCGCTATACGCGCTCGCGCTGATCATGGCGTTCGCCTCGCCGCAGATCGTCACAACGTTGTTCTTCGGACAGTCTTCGGGAACCTACGACCATTACTTCCGAACATTCCTGCGGCCCGACGACGTGTTCTGGTCGTTCATGGAGACCATCTTGATCGCGGTGGTGGTGATGATCTCGCACTGTTATTACGGGTTCAACGCAAGTGGCGGTCCGGTCGGCGTGGGTAGCGCGGTGGGCCAATCGATGCGACTCTCGCTGATCTTGGTGCCCACTGTCGTGCTGTTCGCCGCGTTGGCGCTCTACGGCGTCGACCCCAACTTCAACCTGACGATGTGACGGCCATGGCAACCGGGAAGCAGAACGAATCGCACACCCCGCCGTACCGGCGGGCGGGCGTGGTGACCATCGCGGTCCTGCTGCTGATCACGGGGTTGATGTACGGCCAGTTCCGCGGGGCCTACACCAAAACGACAACGTTGAACATGGTTGCGCCGCGCGCCGGTCTGGTGATGGACCCGGGTGGGCCGGTGACCTACAACGGCGTCCAGATCGGGCGGGTCGCCGACATTGCGCCGACGCAGTATCAGGACAAACCGGCTGCGAAGTTCACCCTCGAGGTGGACCCCAAATACATCAAGCTGATCCCGTCGAACGTCGAGGCCAACATCTTGGCGACCACGTTGTTCGGCAACAAATACGTGGCGTTGACCGCACCGGCGCACCCCACCCCGCAGCGGATCAGCACCCAGCACCTCATCGCGACCTCGGTGACAACGGAGCTCAACACCCTGTTCGAGACCGTCACCAACCTGTCCGAGCACGTCGACCCGGTCAAACTGAACCTGACGTTGCACGCCGCAGCGGAGGCATTGACGGGCCTGGGCGACAAGCTGGGCGAATCGCTGGTAAACGGCAACGCGGTCCTCGACGACGCCAACGCGTACATGCCTTCGTTCCGGCGCGACCTCAAGGGCTTCGCGAAGCTCGGGGAGATCTACGCCGACGGGGCGCCGGACCTGGTCGGCTTCATGGACAACTCGATCGCGCCCGTCAAGACCATCACCGCCCAGCAGCGTGAACTGGACGCCGCACTACTGGCCGCTGCCGGGGTGGGCAACCTCGGGGCGGACGTCACCAACCAGTTCGGGCCGTACTTCCGCAGGCAGTTCGCCGACTTGGTTCCGGTGGCCGAATTGCTCGACACCTACAGCCCCGAAATCTTCTGCGCCATCCGCAACCTCGCAGAGGGCGCGCCCAAGGTTTACCAATTCCTCGGCGGCGGGGACGGTTACGCCCTGGACACCGTCAGTGAACTGGTCAGTCCGGCCAACCCGTACCTCTACCCGGAGAACCTGCCGCGTTACAACGCCCGCGGCGGACCCGGCGGTGCGCCGGGCTGCTGGCAGGAGATCACCCACGACTTCTGGCCGGCGCCCTACCTGGTGGCCGACACAGGAGTCAGTCAAGCGCCCTATAACCACTTTGAAGTCGGATCGCCCTGGGCCGTTGATTACGTCTGGGGTCGCCAAGTCGGGGATAACACGATCAACCCATGAACACCACCAGAACCGCACTCAAACTCGGCATCGTCGGATCGGTGCTGCTCCTCTTCTCGGTCGGCCTCGTCGTGGTGTTCGGCCAGGTCAGGTTCGACCGGACGACCTCCTACTCGGCCGAATTCACCAATGCCAGCGGACTCCGACAGGGCCAGTTCGTCCGCGCCTCCGGTGTGGAGATCGGCAAGGTCAAGAAGGTGCGCCTGGTCGACAGCGGTCGTCGAGCCATCGTGGACTTCAGTGTCGACCGGTCACTGCCGCTGTTTCAGTCGACCACCGCGCAGATCCGCTACTCCGACCTCATCGGCAACCGCTACCTGGAACTCAAACGTGGCGAGGGCGAGGGCGCCGACCAGCGACTACCCACGGACGGGTTCATCCCCGCCTCCCGCACCCAGCCCGCGCTCGACCTGGACGCGTTGATCGGCGGTTTCAAGCCGGTGTTCCGGGCGCTGGACCCGGACAAGATCAACACCATCGCGTCGACCATCGTCACCGTCTTCCAGGGCCAGGGCGGCACCATCAACGACATCCTGGAGCAGACCGCCCAGCTGACCTCACACATAGCCGAGCGGGACGCGGCGATCGGCGAGGTCGTCACAAACCTGAATGTCGTGCTGGACAGCGTGGTTCGCCACCGCCAGACCTTCGACGAAACCGTCGACAACTTCGATAAACTCGTCAAGGGCTTGAACAGTCACGCCGGCGGTCTGGCGAACGGCACCGCGGACTTCGGTAACGCCGCGGGCAACCTGGCGGATCTGCTGGCCGACAACCGAGGACAGTTGCACAGCCTCTTCCCGGAGGCGGGTCCGGAACCGCCGGACCGGCTGGGTGACATCGACGAGTTGCTGCAGAAGATTCCGAGGGCCCTGAAGCTCATCGGGCGCACCGGTGTCTACGGCGACTTCTTCAACTTCTACGTCTGTGACGCGACCATCAAGCTGCCCGGATTGCAGCCAGGCGGGCCGGTTCGCAACGTCCGACTGTGGCAGCAACCGACGGGGAGGTGCACGCCGCAGTGAGAACTCTGGAACCGCCCAACCGGGCGAGGATCGGAATCATCGGCGTCGCCACGGTGGCGTTGGTAACCCTGGTGGGGCAGACCTTCACCTCGGTGCCGATACTGTTCGCCGAGCCGAGCTACTTCGGGCAACTCTCCGACACCGGTGGACTGAACACCGGTGACAAGGTGCGCATCTCCGGCGTGGACGTCGGCAAGGTCCAAGACCTGTCGATCGAAGACGACCACGTGCTGGTGAAGTTCTCGGTCGGAGCCAACCCGATCGGCACCGACAGCCGGATCGGGGTCAAAACCGACACCATCCTGGGCAAGAAAGTGCTGGCGATCGATCCCAAGGGCGAACGCAAGATGCCGCCGCAGGGCGTACTGCCACTAGGACAGAGCACCACGCCCTACCAGCTCTACGATGCAGTCTTCGACGCCACCAAGGCGGCCTCGGGCTGGGACATCGACACCGTTAAACAGTCGCTGAAGGTGTTGTCGGAGACCGTGACCGAGACGTCTCCCGACCTGGGCGCCGCACTTGACGGTGTCGCCAAGTTCTCCGACACCATCGGCAAGCGCGACGACGAGATCACCCACCTGCTTGCGCAGGCCAATCAGGTTGCGTCGGTACTGGGCGACCGCAGCGGTCAGATCGACGACGTGCTGCGCAACACCCAGACTTTGCTGGCCGCATTCAACCAGCGCAGTCAGGCGATCTCGGCGCTGCTGGGCAATATCGCGTACTTCGGCCAACAGGTGCAGGGCTTGGTCACCGACAACCCGGGTTTGGACCTGCGCCATGTGTTCGAAGAAACCGCGAACATCACCGACATGCTGGTCAGGCGCAAAGCCGATCTGATGGAAATGTTCACCACGTTGGGCAAATACCTGACCATCGTCAACGACGCGGTCGCGTCCGGGCCCTACTTCAAGGTCTCGACGCTCAACCTGATCCCGTTCTGGATTCTGCAGCCCTGGGTCGACGCCGCGTTCAAGAAGCGTGGCGTCTCGCCGGAAGAATTCTGGCGCAATGCCGGCCTGCCGGAATTCCGCTACCCCGATCCCAACGGGACCAGGTTCGCCAACGGCGCTCCGCCACCCGCACCGCAGGTTCTCGAGGGCACCCCTGAGCACCCCGGGCCGGCCGTCGCGCCTGGATCGCCCTGCTCGTACGCACCGGCGGCCGGGATGTTCCCGACACCGGGCAACCCGCTGCCGTGCGGGAACCTGGATCCGAACTCGGGACCGTTCGGCCAGAGCGGTCCGTACCCGGGTCCCGTCGACGTGTTGACGTCGCCGCCGAACCCCAACGGCCTGCCGTCGACACCGGGGATACCGATCGCCGGCCGGCCAGGCGAAACGCCGCCGGTGGTCCCGGGTACCCCGGTGCCGATGCCCGACGCGAACCCCGGGGCGCGGTCCGAGCCGATTGGCCCGATGCCCGGCCCCGCTCCCGCCAACCCCGGTGCAGCACCGCCGCCACCGGCGATGGCACCCGGCCCGCCGGCTCCGCCCGGACCGGGCAATCAGTTACCGGCGCCGTTCATCACTCCCGGTGAAGGCGGAAACAGTCAGCCAGGCGGCGGCGGCGGCGCTAGGGGGAGTGAGCGGCCGTGAGCAGGGTCTTCAATATTCGCGACGTGCGACTGCCAGAGCGGTCGCGGACGACGACGATCATCGGATCAGCACTGCTGGTGCTGGCGTTGGTGGCCACCTTCGGGGGCGTTCAGTTGTACCGCAAGCTCAACAGCACCACGGTGGTCGCCTACTTCCCGCAGACCGACGCGCTGTATGCCGGTGACAAGGTGCAGATCATGGGCGTGCGGGTCGGGGCGATCGACAAGATCGAGCCGGCCGGCGACAAGATGAAGGTCACGCTGCACTACGACAACAAGTACAAGGTGCCGGCCGACGCCAAGGCAATCATCTTGAACCCGACGCTGGTCGCGTCGCGCAACATCCAGTTGGAGCCGCCGTACCGGGGCGGGCCGGTGCTGGCCAACAACGCCGTCATACCGGAGGAACGCACCGAGGTCCCGGTGGAGTGGGACACGCTGCGCAACGATGTCACCAACATCATCGACAAGATGGGTCCGACGCCCGCCCAGCCGAAGGGACCGATCGGTGACGCCATCGAAGCGTTCGCCGACGGTCTGGCCGGCAAGGGTCAGCAGATCAACACGGCGTTCAACAACCTGTCCGAGGCGCTGACCGCAGTGAACAAGGGGCGCGGAGACCTCTTCGCGGTGGTGCGCAGCCTGTCGCTGTTCGTCAAGGCGCTGGACAAGAACGACCAGCAATTCGTCGCGCTGAACCGCGACCTGGCCAAGTTCACCAACAACCTGACCGGGACCGATCAGGAACTCGCGACTGCTGCCGACCAGTTCTACGCCACCATGACGATCTTCAGCACGTTCCTCAAGCAGAACGGGGACCTGCTGGTCCACGATGTCAACAACCTGGCTGAGGTGACGACCGCGTTGACGCAGCCGGATGCGTTCGACGGCTTCGAAACCGCGCTGCACATCTTGCCGAACGTGTTGGCTTCGGTCGGCGAGATTTACCACCCGGCGCAGGGGGCGGTCACCGGCTTCCCGGTGTTGGTGAACTTCGCCAACCCGATGCAATTCATCTGCAGTGCTATTCAGGCCGGTAGCCGGCTGGGCTACCAGGACTCCGCTGAGTTGTGTGCGGAGTATCTGGCGCCGGTGGCCGACGCGATCAAATTCAACTACCTGCCGTTCGGCATCAACATCTGGACCAGCGCGTACACCACGCCCAAGCAGATCGCCTACTCCGAACCAAGGCTCCAGCCACCACCGGGGTACAAGGACACCACCGTTCCGGGCATCTGGGTACCCGACACCCCGACGTCGCACAAGAACACCCAGCCCGGATGGATCACCGCACCCGGCATGCAGGGTGTGCAGCCCGGTCACGATACCGAGCGGTTGTTGACCCCGGAGTCGCTGGCGCAATTGATGGGCGGCCCGGATCCGGCGCCGGTGGACTCGCAGTACCAGACACCGCCCGGTCCACCGAACGCGTACGACGAGGCCCCCGGGCCGCTGCCGTTCGTCGGTCAGCCCCCGGGCGTGGGGCCGATCGCGCCGCCGCCGCCGGGTCCGAACGTGATTCCCGGGCCCGCGGCACCGCTTCCCCCACGAGGAGCAGGCCAATGAGACGAAGGACAGCGATGAAGACGGTCAGCCGGCGCGGCTGGCAAGCTGTCGTGCTGCTGACGGCGGCACTGACGCTGACGTCGTGCGGGGGCTGGCGCGGTATCGCCAATGTGCCACTGCCGGGCGGACCGGGTAGCGGCGCCGGCTCCTACACCGTCTACGTGCAGGTGCCCGACACGCTGGCGTTGAGCGGCAACAGCCGGGTGCTGGTGGCCGATGTGTTTGTCGGCGCGGTTCAGCGGATCGAGTTGAAGAACTGGGTCGCCACGCTGAAGCTGAAGCTGAACAAGGACGTCCACCTGCCGCGCAATGCCACTGCGAAGATCGGCCAGACCAGTTTGCTGGGCTCGCAGCATATCGAGTTGGCGGCGCCGGCGGACCCGGTGGGCGAACTCAACAACGGCGACACCATCGCAATGAGCAATTCGACGTCGTTCCCCACGATCGAACGGACGCTCGCGGGTCTGGCGCTGCTACTGCAGCGCGGCGGGTTGTCGGACCTGGACACCATCACCACCGAATTCGCCGCCCTCAGCGGTGGCCGGGCCGAGCAGATCCGTGGATTCCTGACCCGGCTGGACACCTTCGTCGGCAATCTCAATGACCAGCGTGAGGACATCACCCGGGCGATCGACTCCAGTAACCGGCTGCTGACCTACTTCGCTGCGCACGAGGACACCCTCGAGCGGGTATTGACCGACTTCCCGCCGCTGTTCAAGTACTTCAACACCCAGCAGGCGGTCTTCATCAACGCCATCGAGGCGTTGGGCCAGATGGGCAAAGCTGTCAATGAGCAGATCGCACCGGCCCGGGGTGACCTCAACAAGGTGCTCACGTCGATGCAGTGCCCGGCGCGGGAACTTCGCAAGGCGTCACCGTATCTGCCCGATCTGATGCAGGTGATGATCACCGCGCCGTACCACGTCGAGGGTGCCTTCAAGGCGGTGCGCGGTGACTTCATCAACACCTCGCTGGTGGTCGATCTCACCTACGCTTCCATCGACAACGCGATCCTGACCGGTACGGGTTTCTCCGGGATGTTGCGAGCGTTGGAGCAGTCCTTCGGTCACGACCCCGAGAAGATGATTCCGGATGTCCGGTACACGCCGAACCCGATGAGCGCGCCGGGCGGTCCGTATGTGGAAAGGGCTGACCGGAATTGCTAATACCTCGGATCAAGCGTCAACTGGTCATCTTCGGCGTCCTGACCGCGGC
>JBDTEP010000007.1:0-11726 GCA_039922455.1 Mycobacterium sp.
GACGAGATCAAGGAAGTGCTGTTGCAGACCGCCATCTATTGCGGTGTACCCGATGCCAATACCGCGTTCCGGATCGCCGCGCAGGTGCTCGCCGACCACGATAGCTCGGAGGGCGTTCGGTGAGCCACACCCTGATCTGCGACACCGCTGCCGACGCGGTATCCGGAGTCGCCGACGGCGCAACGATTTTGGTAGGTGGATTCGGCATGGCCGGTATGCCTGCCGTGCTGATCGACGCGTTAATCGCCCAGGGGGCATGCGATCTCACCGTCGTCAGCAACAATGCGGGCAATGCTGACAGCGGACTGGCGGCGCTGTTGGCCGCCGGCCGAGTCCGTAAGGTGATCTGCTCGTTTCCCCGCCAGTCCGATTCCTATGTGTTCGACGGCCTGTATCGCGCTGGCAAGATCGTCCTGGAACTGGTGCCGCAGGGCAACCTCGCCGAACGCATACGCGCCGCCGGTGCGGGCATCGGGGCGTTCTTCTGCCCCACGGGCGTTGGCACGCTGCTCACTGAGGGCAAAGAGATTCGGACCATCAACGGCAGGGATTACGCGTTGGAGTACCCCATTTACGGGGATGTCGCGCTGATCGGTGCCCATATCGGGGATCGCACAGGAAACCTGGTGTATCGCAAGACCGCCCGCAACTTCGGTCCGGTGATGGCCACCGCTGCCACGCTGACGATCGCTGAGGTGTCCCGCGTCGTCGACACTGGTCAGCTAGATGCCGAAGCGATTGTCACGCCGGGTATTTACGTCGATCGGATCCTGGAGACGAGCTCATGACGCCGACCCCTATGGATGCAATCGAGCACGTTGACCGCGGTCCCCTGACCCGTAGCGAACTTGCTGCCGCCATCGCCCGTGACATCCCCGCGGGCTCGTACGTCAATCTCGGTATCGGGCAGCCCACCCTGGTGGCTGATCACCTGCCCCCAGAATCCGGAGTGGTACTGCACACGGAGAACGGCATGCTTGGCATGGGACCCGCGGCAAGTGGCGAGGGCATCGATCCCGATCTCATCAATGCCAGCAAGAATCCGGTCACCGAGATGCCCGGGGCCTCCTACTTTCACCACGCCGACTCCTTCGCAATGATGCGCGGGGGCCATCTTGATGTGTGCGTGCTCGGAGCATTACAGGTCAGCCAGCACGGCGACCTGGCCAACTGGCACACCGGGGCACCGGGCACGATCCCCGCCGTTGGAGGAGCAATGGACTTGGCGATCGGAGCCAAGAAGGTATTTGTGATGATGAACCTCTTCACCAAGGAAGGTGTCGCCAAACTGGTTTCGTCGTGCACTTACCCGCTGACCGGTCTGCGTTGCGTCAGCCGGGTGTACACCGAGTACGCAATCATTGACATCGATGCAGTTGCGGGAGCAGTCAGGGCACGGGAAACGTTCGGCACCACCGTCGCTGACCTCGCGGCGAAAATCCCCGTCGATTTCGGCTAGCCGAAACGGGCGTCCTCCACCAGCTATTTCGGCCTCGATCTACCGTTCCTGGACGCCTCTGCGGATGACGTGAAGTGGCCCAAGGTAATTGGGCCAATTCGCCAATACCGCCTCAGAGCAGGCTCAGAATCCGGTCGCCGGTCGCGGCTGTGGACAGCTTCTGCTCACCTCGGGTGGCCAGGTGCCGCTCGACGGCGGTGTCCACGCGAGTGGCGGCGGCCTGCTCGCCGATGTGGTTGAGCAGCAATGCTACCGACATGATGGCCGCGGTCGGGTCGGCGATGCCCTGCCCGGCGATGTCGGGCGCACTGCCGTGCACCGGCTCGAACATCGACGGGTTGGCTCCGGTGGCGTCGATGTTGCCGCTGGCCGCCAGCCCGATTCCACCGCAGACGGCGCCGGCCAAGTCGGTGATGATGTCACCGAACAGGTTGTCGGTGACGATGACGTCGAACCGGCCCGGGTCGGTGACCAGGTAAATGGTGGCGGCATCGACGTGGGTGTAGGCGGTCTTGACGTCCGGGTAGTCCTTGCCGATCTCGGCAACCGTCCGCGTCCACAGCGACCCGGCGAACGCGAGCACATTGTTCTTGTGCACCAGGGTCAGGTGCTTGCGGCGGGCGCGGGCCTTCTCGAACGCGAATCGGACCACCCGGGCCACGCCGAAGGCGGTGTTCACGCTCACCTCGGTGGCGACCTCGTGCTCGGTGCCGACCCGCAGCGCCCCGCCGTTGCCGGTGTAGGGCCCCTCAGTGCCTTCCCGCACCACCACGAAGTCGATCTCCGGAGGGTTGGCCAGCGGGCTGGCCACCCCCGGGTACAGCCGCCCCGGACGCAGGTTCACGTGGTGGTCCAGCGCGAACCGGGCGTGCAGCAGCAGACCGCGTTCCAGCAGCCCGGACGGCACCGACGGGTCACCGATCGCGCCGAGCAGGATCACGTCATGGCCGCGGATCTCTTCGAGCACCGAATCCGGCAGAACCTCGCCGGTGGCGTGGTAGCGCTTGGCTCCCAGGTCATAGCTGGTCTTCTCCGTGCCGGGCAGCACGGCGTCGAGCACCTTGACGGCTTCGGCGATGACCTCCGGGCCGATACCGTCGCCGGGGATGACCGCGAGTTTCAAACTCATGTCAGGTCGACCTCTTCGATCATGTTGGCGTCGACTGCCGCGCTGATCGCCGACTGCACGTCCGCGGGCACCTGGCGGTCCACCCGCAGCAGGACCGTGGCCCCGGGACCTTCGGCGTCTTCGGAGAGCTGCGCGGCCTGGATGTCGATGCCCGCGGACCCCAGCAGGGTGCCGATCTTGCCCAGCGCGCCCGGGTGGTCGGAGTAGTTGATGATCAGGTTGACGCCCTGGGCCCGCAGGTCGAAATTGCGGCCGTTGATCGTGACGATCTTCTCCACCAGCCGCGGGCCGGACAGCGTGCCGGCGACGGTGACAGTCGTCCCGTCAGCGGTGACGGCCCGCAGTTCGACGACGCTGCGGTGGTTGGGACTTTCGGTGGCAGTGCCGATCTCGGCTTCCACCCCGCGTTCGGCGGCCAGCGCCGGTGCGTTCACGAACGTCACCGGGTCTTCGATGATCGCCGAGAACAGTCCGCGCAGCGCCGAAAGTTTCAGCACCCCAACGTCTTCGGAAGCCAATTCACCAAGCACCTGCACCGACAACGAGACCGGCAGCCCGTCGGAGAGCGCACCGGCCAGCAGCCCAAGCTTGCGCACCAGATCCAGCCAGGGCGCTACTTCCTCGTTGACCGCGCCGCCGCCCACATTGACCGCGTCGGGTACGAACTCCCCGGCAAGCGCCAGCTTCACGCTCTTGGCGACGTCGGTGCCGGCCCGGTCCTGAGCCTCGGCGGTCGAGGCACCCAGGTGCGGGGTCACGACCACCTGCGGTAGGTCGAACAGCGGCGAGTCGGTGCACGGTTCGGTGGCGAATACGTCCAGGCCGGCACCGCGGATGTGGCCATTGATGATGGCCTCGGCCAGCGCCGCCTCGTCGATCAGCCCGCCACGGGCGGCGTTGACGATGATCGCGCCGCGCTTGGTCTTGGCCAGTGCCTCCTTGCCGATCAGCCCGGCCGTCTCCGGCGTCTTGGGCAGGTGCATCGAGATGAAGTCGGCGCGGGCCAGCAGGTCATCCAGCGGCAGCAACTCGATGCCCAGTTGGGCGGCGCGCGCCGCCGACACGTAGGGGTCGTACGCGACGATGTGGGCGCCGAAGGCAGCCAGCCGCTGGGCGACCAGTTGGCCGATTCGACCCAACCCGACCACCCCGACGGTGTGGTCGAAGATCTCGGTACCGGAGAACGACGAGCGCTTCCACTCGCGGCCATGCAGCGAAGCGTCGGCCACCGGGATCTGGCGCGCGGCGGCGAGCATCAGCGCGATCGCGTGTTCGGCGGCGCTGTGGATGTTCGAGGTCGGGGCGTTGACCACCAACACCCCGCGCGCGGTGGCGGCGTCGACGTCGACGTTGTCCAGGCCGACACCGGCGCGGGCCACGATCTTGAGCTTGGTGCCGGCGGCCAGCACTTCGGCGTCGACGGTGGTGGCCGAACGGACCAGCAGGGCGTCGGCCTCGGGTACCGCGGCCAGCAGCTTTTCGCGGTCCGGGCCGTCCACCCAGCGAACCTCGACCTGGTCGCCGAGGGCCGCAACGGTGGATTGGGCGAGTTTGTCAGCGATCAAAACCACGGGCAGGGTCACCCGGACAGCCTAAAGGGGATCGATCCGCGCGTCGGAGCCGGGCGGATCCCCCATGAGGGTGCGGCCCAGGTCGGCGGCGGGCCGGAATTGTCGGTGCGCGGGTGCATGGTGACCCCAACTCCGACGAGAGAAGGGACGGCACCCATGTGCTGGATGTGTGATCACCCCGGTAGCACTGTTGACCAGTGGCTCGATGAGATTCACGAAGTGAAGACCCGAACCGGCTGGGCGCTGCAATACGTGGAGCATGACCAGCGCCCGTTCGCTTACACGGTCGGATTGACCGACTTCGGGCTGCCCGAGCTGTTGGTGAGCGGTGTGTCGCCCCCGCGGGCGGCCCGGATGCTGAACAGGTTCGCGGCGCAGTTCCTCGACCGTGGGGCACCGGCCCCCGGCGAGCAGATCACCATGCTCGGCGGGTCGCGGGTGGAGGTCGTCGCCGTTGATCAACCCGACGCGCACTTGTATGTGGCGGTGGCGTTTTACGGGAGCAAGGTGCGGGCGCTGCAGCTGGTGTGGGCCGACGCTCGGGGGCTCTGGCCGTGGACCGCGGCCTTCTCCGCCGGCCGTCGGCGCCAACCGGTACTCGGCGTGCGGGCTGCCTAAGCCCTGCGGACGCGGTCGGCGGTCCCTACGATCATCGGATGGATGTCACCGTCGTCGGCAGCGGACCCAACGGACTGGCCGCGGCTGTCATCTGTGCTCGCGCCGGGTTGTCCGTGCAGGTCCTGGAAGCCCAGCCCACCTTCGGCGGTGGCGCACGCACCGCCGTCGACCCGGAGTTTTCCGGGGTGACCCACGACATCTGCTCCGCGGTGCACCCGCTGGCACTGGCCTCACCGTTCTTCACCGGGTTCGACCTCCCCGCCCGCGGCGTCGAACTGGTGGTGCCGGAGATCTCCTACGCCAACCCGCTCGACGCCCATCCGGCGGCGATCGCCTACCGCGATCTGGACCGCACCTGCGCGGAGTTGGAACACGGCGCGTCGTGGCGTCGGCTGCTGGGCCCGATGGTCGAGCACTCCGACGCCGTGGTGGGTTTTCTGCTCGGCGACAAACGCTCTGTCCCGGCCCGGATGACGACGGTGGCTCGGCTGGCCCTGCGAATGGCTGAGCAGAGCGGCCCGGCATGGAACGCCACGCTGTCCGGCGAGGACGCCCGCGCGCTGTTCACCGGCGTTGCCGCGCATACGATTTCGCGGCTGCCGTCACCGACATCAGCCGGTGCCGGCATGATGCTGGCCACCCTCGGCCATTCGGTTGGCTGGCCCATTCCGGTGGGTGGCAGCCAGGCGATCACCGACGCGCTCATCGCCGACCTGCGCGCCCACGGCGGCCAGCTCACCACCGGCGTCGAGGTGCGGACCCCGCCCGGCGGCGTGGTGCTGTTCGACACCGCACCGACCGCACTGCTGTCGGTCTACCGTGACGCGCTGCCGTCCCGATACGCGAAAGCACTGCGCCGCTACCGGTTCGGAGCCGCGGCCGCCAAGGTCGACTTCGTACTCTCCGAAGAGGTGCCGTGGCACGATCCCCGATTGGGCCGGGCGCCGACGCTGCACCTGGGTGGCGATCGCGCCCAGATGGCGCGCGCCGAGGCCGAGGTGACCAGCGGCCGGCACGCCGAACAGCCCATGGTGCTGGCCGCGTTGCCGCACCTTGCCGACCCCTCCCGGATCGATGCCGCGGGCCGGCGCCCGATGTGGGCCTACGCGCACGTACCGGCCGGCTCGACCATCGACCCGACCGAGGCCGTCACCGCCGCCGTCGAACGGTTCGCCCCCGGCTTCCGCGACATCGTGCTCGCCGCCCGGGCCGTGCCGGCGGCCAACCTGGCCGACCACAACGCCAACTACGTCGGCGGCGACATCGCGGCCGGCGGCAACAGTGCGTGGCGGGCCATCGCCGGGCCGACCCCACGGCTGAACCCGTGGTCCACGCCGGTTCCCGGCGCGTATCTGTGCTCGGCCGCTACCCCACCCGGCGCCGGGGTACACGGCATGGCCGGCTACTACGCCGCCCGCACGCTGCTGCGGCGCGAGTTCGGCATCCGTGAGCTACCCAAGCTGGCCCCGTGACACCGCGAGAAAAGAAACCACGCAGGCGTGCACTCGCACTTTTCCTGCGTGGCTTCAATCTCGGCGGACGAACCTAGGCGGTTTCGGTGATGGGCCGGTCGACCCAGCTCATCAGGTCGCGCAGTTTCTTGCCGGTGACCTCGATGGGGTGCTCGGCGTTCGCCTTGCGCAGCCCCTCGAGCTCCTTGTTACCGCCATCGACGTTGGCGACCAGCCGCTTGACGAAGGTGCCGTCCTGGATGTCGCGCAGAATGGCGCGCATCCGATCCTTGGTGTCGGCGTCGATCACCCGCGGCCCGGACACATACCCGCCGAACTCCGCGGTGTCGCTCACCGAGTAGTTCATCCGGGCGATCCCGCCCTCATACATCAGGTCGACGATCAGCTTGAGCTCGTGCAGCACCTCGAAGTAGGCCATCTCCGGGGCATAGCCGGCCTCGACCATCACCTCGAAGCCGGCCTTGACCAGTTCCTCAGTGCCACCGCACAACACGGCCTGCTCACCGAACAGGTCGGTCTCGGTCTCCTCCTTGAAGGTGGTCTTGATGACGCCGGCCCGGGTGCCGCCGATGCCCTTGGCATACGACAGCGCCAGCGCCTCACCGGCACCGGTCGGGTCCTGGGCGACAGCGATCAGCGCGGGCACACCCTTGCCGTCGACGAACTGGCGACGCACCAGGTGGCCTGGTCCCTTGGGAGCGACCATCGCGACGGTGATGTCGGCGGCCGGCTTGACCAGACCGAAGTGGATGTTCAGGCCGTGGCCGAAGAACAGCGCGTCACCGGCCTTGAGGTTCGGCTCGATGTCGTTGGTGAAGATCTCGGCCTGCGCGGTGTCGGGTGCGAGCAGCATGATGACGTCGGCCCACTTGGCGACCTCGGCCGGAGTGTCGACCTCCAGGCCCTGCTCGGTGACCTTGGCCCGCGACTTGGAGCCTTCCTTGAGGCCCACCTTCACCTGAACACCGGAGTCGCGCAGGCTCAGCGAGTGCGCATGGCCCTGGCTGCCGTAACCGATCACACCGACTTTGCGGCCGGCGATGATCGACAGATCGGCGTCGTCGTCGTAGAACATCTCAACTGCCACTGTGTTATTTCCTTACTATCTCTACTAGCTCTTCCTGGGGGACTACTTGGCCGCGCCGATACCGCGCGGACCGCGGGACAACGATACGAGACCGGATTGAACGATCTCGCGTATCCCATAGGGCTCGAGCACCCGCAGCAGCGCCCCGAACTTGGCCGGGGTGCCGGTGGCCTCGACGATCAGCGACTCCGGAGAGACGTCGATCACCCTGGCACGGAACAGGTTCACCGCCTCGACGATCTGCCCGCGGGTGCCGGCGTCGGCACGGACCTTGATCAAGGCGATCTCGCGGGCCACCGAGTTGTCGTCTTCCTGCTCGACGATCTTGATGACGTTGATCAGTTTGTTGAGCTGCTTGGTGATCTGCTCCAGTGGAGTGTCCTCCACCGAGACCACGATGGTCATCCGGGACATGTTTTTAGTCTCGGTGGCACCGACCGCCAGCGACTCGATGTTGAAGCCGCGCCGGGAGAACAGCGACGCGACCCGCGCCAGCACACCGGGCTTGTCTTCGACCAGCACCGACAGGGTGTGCGTCTTCCAGCCGGTGCTCATCAGGCGTGTCCCTCGTTGTTGTCGTCGTCAAACAGCGGCCGGATGCCGAAAGCGGCCTGGATCTCATCGTTGCTGGTGCCGGCGGCCACCATCGGCCACACCTGGGCGTCCGCGCCGACGACAAAGTCGATCACCACCGGGCGGTCGGTGACCGCCCTCGCCTGATTGATCACTTCTTCGACGTCTTCCTCACGCTCGCAACGTAATCCGACGCATCCCAGGGCCTCGGCCAGCATCACGAAGTCGGGGATGCGGTGCGAGTGGGTGGACAGGTTGGTCTGGCTGTACCGCTCCCCGTAGAACAGGGTCTGCCACTGGCGGACCATACCCAAGTTGCCGTTGTTGATCAGCGCGACCTTAATCGGGATGCCCTCGATGGCGCAGGTGGCCAGCTCCTGGTTGGTCATCTGGAAGCAGCCGTCGCCGTCGATCGCCCACACCTCGGCGTCCGGACGGCCCATCTTGGCGCCCATCGCCGCCGGGATGGAGAAGCCCATGGTGCCCAGTCCCCCGGAATTCAGCCAAGTACGCGGCTTTTCGTAGTGGACGAACTGCGCGGCCCACATCTGGTGCTGACCCACGCCCGCGACATACACCGCGTCCGGCCCGGCGATGCGGCCCAGCGTCTCGATCACGAACTCCGGACTGAGGCTGCCGTCGCTCTGCGGCCCGTAGCTCAACGGGTACGTCGAGCGCAGGTCGGCGAGGTAGGTCCACCAGTCGGCCAGATCCAGCGTCACCTTCTCGTGGCGCAGCGCGGCGATCAGTTCGACGATGACGGCCTTGACGTCGCCCACGATCGGCACGTCGGCGTGCCGGTTCTTGCCGATCTCGGCCGGGTCGATGTCGGCGTGGATCACCTTGGCGTCCGGGGCGAACGAATCCAGCTGGCCGGTGACCCGGTCGTCGAACCGGGCGCCGAGAGTGATCAGCAGATCCGAGCGCTGCAGGCCGGCCACCGCCGCCACTGCGCCGTGCATGCCGGGCATGCCCAGGTGCTGATGGTGGCTGTCCGGGAAGGCGCCACGGGCCATCAGGGTGGTGACCACCGGAATACCGGTCAGCTCGGCCAGCTCACGCAACTCCTCGCACGCGTCGGCGCGGATCACGCCACCACCGACGTAGAGCACCGGTCGGCGCGCCTCGGTGATCAACTTGGCGGCCTCGCGGACCTGCCGATTGTGTGGCTTGGTGGTGGGCTTGTAACCGGGCAGGTCCAGCCGCGGGGGCCAGGCGAACGTGCATTGACCCTGCAGCACGTCCTTGGGGATATCAACGAGAACTGCTCCAGGCCGTCCGCTTGCCGCGATGTAGAACGCCTCGGCCAGCGCCCGCGGGATGTCGTCGCCGTTGCGAACCAGGAAGTTGTGCTTGGTGATCGGCATGGTGATGCCGGAGATGTCGGCCTCCTGGAAGGCGTCGGTACCGATCAGCGCCCGGCCGACCTGTCCGGTGATCGCGACCACCGGGATGGAGTCCATCTGCGCGTCGGCCAGCGGCGTCACCAGGTTGGTAGCGCCGGGACCTGAGGTGGCCATGCACACCCCGACCCGCCCGGTGGCATGCGCGTAGCCGCTGGCGGCGTGCCCGGCGCCCTGCTCGTGGCGAACCAACACGTGGCGCAGCTTCTTCGAGTCGAACAGCGGGTCATAGACCGGCAGCACTGCACCGCCCGGAATGCCGAAGATGACGTCGACGTCGAGTTCCTCCAGCGACCGGATCACCGCCTTGGCGCCGGTCATCTGCTCGGGGGGGATGTGCGTGGCCGGCGGCTTGGTTGTTGCCCCGTTGGCCGACTGCGGCGACGTCGACCGTTCGGGCGGTCGTGTGGTAGGTGCGCTCACGATTTCCCTCTTCGTCTCTCGGACTGGTGGCAACAAAAAACCCCCGCCAGCTCAGCTGCTGCACGAGGGTTGCGCGTTGGTGGTTGAAAGCTCAGGCAACAACCAACGCGCAGATAACTACTACGAGCATGCCGTTGTCCATAGCCGACAACGGTAGTCGCTGCACCGACCGGGCGTCAAATACCCGGTTCGTGCGCTCAGTGCAGATGGTCGGTGAGCGATCCCTGTTCGCCGAACAGGGCCGCCGTCCACTGCCCCAGTAACGCAGTGTTGTCATGATCGTCGGGGTGAAAGCCGGGCCTGTTGTAGGCACCGAGCCTGCGGAAGACTGCTCGGGTCAAAAACGGTGAATGCCGGAGTGCGGCCAGGCTGCGGACCAACCGCACCGGGCGGTAGGCGGCTCGGTCGCCGAGCAGCGAGACGATGGAGTTCAGTGCGACGGCGCCGGGAAAGCTGAATCGGATGACCCGCATCGCGCGGATCCGCCCCGCCTCGCTACCGCCGACCGCCCGATAGACGTCGAATGCCACCGAGCGGTGCTCGGATTCCTCGATCGCATGCCACAGCAGCATGGACCGCACCTCCGTCGTGCCAAGCAGCGCCTGGGCCCGCTGGTCGGTGAGCAGGGTCTCGGCGAAAACCGCGGTGAAGTGTTCGAGTGCGGCCGTGATGGCAAGGCAGGTCAGCGGTGAGAATCGGCGCTCGGCGGCCTTCAGGCGCCGGTGTACCAGCAGGTCGATCCGGCGCGTGGGGTAGCCCATCTGCTGCAGGCGTTCATTGAGCGCACGGTGTTCCCGCCCGTGCGAGACCTCTTGGCCGATGAACCCCTTGACTTGTTCTTTCAGTTCGGGGTCGGTGATCTGGTCGGCGTAGCGGCGCACCGAGCGTACGAAGAAGTCCTCCCCTTCGGGGAACACCGCTGACAGGTGCGCAATCATGTGGCTCATCACCAGGTCGCCGTCGACGAAGTGGCGCTCCAGCCCCCCTACCGGGTAGTTGAACCGGATACGGCGCGGCTGCACATGCGGATGGGCCATGGGGCCATGGTGGCCGTGGGACGTCAGCCGGTCAATATTTACCTGCGCAGCCGCCGCATATCACTGCGCAGCCGCGGCGGTGACATCATTCGGAGGTGACGTCCCCCGCGCCCGATCCCGAACCACTGGTGATCCGACTCTCGCCGATGGCGCACTTCGCGGTCGGCTTCTTGGCCCTGGGCCTACTGGTTCCGGTGCTGACCTGGCCACTCACCGCGCCGCTGCTGGTGATACCGGTGGTCTTGTCGGCACTGATCGCCCGGTGGCGCACCGTCGCCGATGCGCGGCAAGTCACCGTGCGGACCCTGCTCGGCAGCCGTTCGGTGCCCTGGGAATCGATCGCCGGCCTGGGATTCAGCCGGGGTTCGTGGGCCCGGGCGCACTTGCACGACGGTGAGCAGCTGCGCTTGCCGGCGGTCAGCTTCGCCACCCTGCCGCTGCTGACCGAGGCCAGCGGTGGACGGGTGCCCAACCCGTATCGCTGATCAGCGTTTCAGCCGATGACGGCGACCCGCCGCGCCCGGCTCCGCCGCGCTTGCGATCGCCTCAGCTCAGCGGGTTCGCCCCGTTGAGGAACACCCACATCGCCACTGCGCCGGCGATCCCGAGCAGCAGTGCCGCGACGGACCCGATGAAGGGGCGACGGGCCCAGCCGCGGTCACCGTCGAGCCCATACCGACCGGGACCGACCAGCACGATCGCCACCGCCACCACGATCAGCATGATGTGGAACTCGTGGCCGTCCGGCAGGAAGAAGCCCAAGCGTCCCTGGTTGTGGGACGAAACCCCGACGAGCACGCCGTTGATCAGGTAGGCAAGCGCGCCGGCGGCGGCCAGCGGCGTGAACAGCCCGAGCACCAGCAGCAGGCCGGCGGCAATCTGCCCGCCGCCGGCGGCGTAGGTCAGGATGTCGGCGTGCTGGTAGCCGGCTTCGGAGATCGAACTCTTGAACCC
>JBDTEP010000008.1:0-5005 GCA_039922455.1 Mycobacterium sp.
TGGAGCCGGGCAAGTTCGTCAAGGCCGCCGACTGGGCGGGCCGCGCCGAGGCGGAGGCCGAGGTCGTCCGGTCGATCGAACGGTTCAAGACCTCCGGTCACTGATTCGGCGGCCGAGGCGCCCCGAACACGTCCAGCAGCAGGCCGAGCTGGACGCCCCGGCGATGTCCCCTGCGGTGATAACGTCCGCCACCGCATCGAAGACAGCCCGAACGACGCGAGGGCCCGCACCGACGGTCTCGTCAGCGGGCGCGTGATACCCCGGCCCGGTCTTCTCACTCCGGTGATGTCGCGCCGCGGGTCCGGTACAGACTGGCCGCGGTGGTCACCACCAGCACCCCCACGATGACCGTGAGGCTGACCGGAGTGGAGATTTCGGGGACGTTGAAGTTGCGGCCCCCGTTGATGAACCAGACCTGGTTGGTGCGCAGCGCATGCAACACCATCCGCACCCCGATGAACCCCAGGATCAACGACAGCCCCTGGGCCAGATACACGAACCGGTTCAACATTTTGCCCAGGATGAAGTAGACCTGACGCAGCCCCATCAGGGCGAACACGTTGGCGGTGAAGACCAGGTAGGGCTGGCGGGTCAGCCCGTAGATGGCCGGAATGGAATCCATCGCGAAGACCAGGTCGGTGGTGCCCAGGGCCAGCGCCACCAGGAACATCGGGGTGATGGCCCGGGCGCCCGACTCGGTCCGGTCGAAGAACCGCACGCCCGCCCAGCGATCGGTGACGTTGAAGTGCGTGCGGGCGAAGCGCACCACGACATTGTTGCCCCCGGCACCGTCACCGCCGTCGCCGTCGCCGGCACCGTCATCCACACTGCCGTGGCGGAGCAGCTTGACAGCGGTGTAGGCCATGAACGCGCCGAACAGGTAAAACGTCCACGACAGGTGATTCACGGCAACACCACCCAGTGCGATGAACACCGACCGCAACGACAATGCCAGCACGATGCCGACGAACAACGCCTCCTGGCGGTAGCGCCGGGGCACGTTGAAGCTGTTCATGATGATCACGAAGACGAACAGGTTGTCCACCGACAGGCTGTACTCGGTCAGCCACCCGGCGTAGAACTGCATGCCGTACTTCGAGCCGTGATACAGCCACACCCAGACGCCGAACGCCACCGCCAGGCTGATGTAGAACGACAGCCGCGTCACAACCTCGCGGATCGTCGGCTCGTGCGGCCGGCGGGCCACGATGAACAGGTCGAACCCGAGCACCGCGGCCAGCCCGGCGACCGTCACCAGCCACTCCAACAGCGACGGATCCAACGGTGAGCCTCCGGTCGTCGGGCGTTCGCGAAATGGACTTTGAGCAACGGGCCGACCGACCGTACCGTGCCACCCGCTTAGTATTTTCGCCGTGGTGACCGATACCGGTGGTAGCTCGGCTCACACCGGCCCGGTCACCCGCGCCAGTGTGGCCCGGGTAGGAACCGCGACCCTGCTCAGCGCGCTCTGCGGTTATGCGGTGCTGTACCTGGCGGCCCGCGACCTGGAACCGGCCGGGTTCTCGGTGTTCGGCGTGTTCTGGGGGGCGTTCGGTCTGGTCGCCGGCGCCGCCAACGGCCTGCTGCAGGAAACCACCCGGGAGGTCCGGTTCGCCCGGGAGGTCGGGCCGGGCCCGGCGTCCACATCGCACACCCGGCCGCTGTGGGTCGCCGGGCCGGCCGGGGTGCTCGCGGCCGCACTGGTCGCCGCCAGCTCACCGCTCTGGAGCGCCCACGTCTTCGTCGAGGCACGCTGGCTGTCGGTGGGGCTGCTCTGCTTCGGGCTGGCCAACTTCGCCGTGCACGCCACCATGCTGGGCATGCTGGCCGGCACCAACCGGTGGACCCAGTACGGGGCGCTGATGGTGACGGACGCGGGCATCCGGGTGGCCGTGGCCAGCGCGACGTTCGTCGTCGGCTGGGGTCTGGCCGGGTTCTTGTGGGCCACCGTCGCCGGTGCGGTGGCCTGGCTGCTGCTGCTGGCCGCTTCGCCCGCGACCCGGTCGGCGGCCCGGCAGCTGACCCCGGTGAGCACCGCGGCGTACCTGCGCGGCGCGGCGCACTCGATCACGGCGGCCGGGGCCAGCGCGATCCTGGTGATGGGCTTTCCGGTGCTGTTGCAGGCCACCTACGGCGAATTGGGCGCGGAGGGCGGTGTAGTGATCCTGGCGGTCACCGTGACGCGGGCGCCGCTGCTGGTGCCACTCACCGCCATGCAGGGCAATCTGATCGCGCACTTCGTCGATCAGCGCGGGCGGCGGTTACGGGCGTTGATCACCCCGATGGCGTTTGTCGTCGCGGTGGGCGCGGTGGGCGCGGTGGCGGCGGGCCTACTCGGCCCGTGGCTGCTGCACACCGTGTTCGGTCCGGATTACCGCACCGGCGGGCTGTTACTGGCCGGACTGACCACCGCGGCGGTGGCGATCGCGCTGTTGACGCTCACCGGTGCGGCCACGGTGGCCGCGGCGCTGCACCGCGCCTACGCGCTGGGTTGGGTGGGGGCCACCGTGGCGTCGACGCTGCTGTTGCTGCTGCCACTGGACTTGGCGACCAGGACTGTGGTCGCCCTACTGTGCGGGCCGCTGGTCGGAATCGCGGTGCACCTGGCCGCATTACGCGCTGCGCCCTGAGTCCGTGTACTTTTTAGACATCGATACCAGGTCAAAGACCCGCTACCCCGATGTCTGGATCATCGTCCCGGCCTTCGGCGAGGCGGCCGTCATCGGCGACGTAATCGTCGACATCCGAGCGGTTTTCGACCACGTGGTCTGCGTGGACGACGGGAGCACCGACGACACCACCTCGATCGCCCGACACGCCGGCGCCCATGTGGTGCGCCATCCGGTCAACCTCGGCCAGGGGGCGGCCATCCAGACCGGGGTCGAGTTCGCCCGTCGCCAACCCGGCGCCCGGCTGTTCGCCACCTTCGACGCCGACGGCCAGCACCGGGTGCAAGACGTGGAGCGCATGATCGAACGCCTCGACGCCACCGATCTCGACATCATCATCGGCACACGCTTCGCCGCGCCGGCGGCGGCCGCCGCCGTGCCGCCGCTCAAGCGACTGGTGCTGCGGGCCGCGGTGCGACTCAGCCCGCGGATCCGCCGGCTGGGGCTCTCCGATGCCCACAATGGCCTGCGAGTGTTCAACCGCCGGGTCGCCGACCGCCTCGACATCACCATGAACGGGATGAGCCACGCCGGCGAGTTCATCGCGCTGATCGCCGAAAACCATTGGCGGGTCGGCGAAGAGTCGATTGAGGTGCTCTACACCGACTACTCCAAAGCGAAGGGTCAGCCGCTGCTCAACGGCGTCAACATCATCTTCGACGGGCTGCTACGCAAGAGGATGTCGCGATGAACTGGATCAAGGTGCTGCTGATCGCGGCGGTGGTGTCGCTGTTGATCTACCTGCTGCTTTCGCGACGGTCCGCCCAGTCCCGGGCCTGGGTGAAGGTCGGCTACCTGGTGTTCGTGGTGGCCGGCATCTATGCGGTGCTGCGCCCGGACGACACCACCGTGGTGGCGAACTGGGTCGGGGTGCGCCGCGGCACCGACCTGATGCTCTACATCCTGATCATCGTGTTCGCATTCACGACACTGAGCACCTACATGCGGTTCCGCGACCTGGAACTGCGCTATGCCCGGCTGGCCCGGGTGGTGGCACTCGCCGACGCCCAACCGCCCGAAACCCGCGGTTCAGCGCGGCTCGACGAAGGAGAGACGAAGCTGGGACCGCCGCCCGAACCACAGTAATTCGGCGACTATTGGCCTGGCGGTCACAGTAGGTTTGCCGCTCGTCCGGTTCAGGCCGTCACAGTAAGCCTATGAGGGCGACCGAAATCCTGGCGGATCCACTGGTCGAAGTCACGGCGCGACTCCTGACGGTGCCGACGCGGGAGTTATACGCCTACCTGTGGCGCGTCGGCCTACTCGAGGTGGAGCATGCCGCGCCGGCTCGCCCGACCGCCCAAGTACGACCACTACGGTCGGCCGGCTGACCCGGTGCGATGAACCGGAAACGGCTCATCGCACCAGTTCCAACTTCCGGGGCGTCTTCTTCGGGGCGGCCTTCTTGACCGGGGCCTTCTTCGCCGCCGGAGCCTTCTTGGCCGGAGCTTTCTTGGCCGCCGGGGCCTTCTTCGCCCGCGCCTTCTTCGCCGGGGCCACTACCGCGGGAACCTCGAGGGGGGCCTTCTCGGGGTCCTTGACGGGACCGTCCTCGGCGACACCCGAAAATCGGCTCGCCACGGCCACCGCGGCGGTAGCCGCCGCGGCCGTGCCCAGGCCCTGCGCCCAGCCGATCGGACCTACCGGCGTGCAGCCGAGCAACTGGCTGACGCCGGGGGTGGTGATCATCGCGGCGAACAGCGCGAACGATCCGGCCGCGGTGAGTAGCACCAGCGGCGCCCGCGAATCGACCACGGTCTGACCGAGTTCGGTGGTCACCAGGGAGATCAACGCCACCGTCGACGCCCGCTGCGGCATCCCGGTGACCGAGGCCATTGCCCAGGCTGCGGTACCCGCGGCCGCGGTGACCCCACCCCGGAACGCCACCGCACGCCACAGTTTCTGCTCGTCGAGTCCGCTGACCGCGCTGCCGATCGGGCCGGCCGGTGTGCTCACCGCGACGGCCGTGGCCGGTAGCGCGTCGGTCAGGGTGTTCATCAGCAGCAACTGCCGGGTGTTCAGCGGCGAATTCCCGGTGACCGCGGTGCCGATGACGGAGAAGATCACTTCGCCGGCATTGCCACCGAGCAGCCCGGAGATGGCGAGCTGGACGCCCCGCCACAGCCGTCGGCCCTCGTCGATCGCGTCGACCAGCGCCCCGATCTTCCCGTCGGTCAGCACGACGTCGGCCGTGGCGTGCGCCGAGTCGCTGCCGTGCGCGACGACACCGAGCCCCACGGTGGCGGCCCGGATCGCGGCGGCGTCGTTGGCGCCGTCACCCACCATCGCCGACACCCGGCCGGCGCGCTCCAGCGTCTGGACGATCTGCACCTTGT
>JBDTEP010000009.1:0-18348 GCA_039922455.1 Mycobacterium sp.
GCCCGGACCAGCCGGATCAGCACCAGCCCCGCCGAACCACCAACCACCCGCTTTTCGGCGGTCGACCCGGTGACCGAACGGGTGGAGTCACCCAGCGAAGGCTCGGCTGGCCCGGCCGGTCCGGACCGCGAGATCGAGTCATGGTTAGGCGAGCTACGTGGCGGTCGTGACGCGTCGTCGTCCCGCTCGCGTGGCCGGCGCGGAGCCACCAACGCGGAGCCGAGCGACGATCGGACCCGATCGCTGCCCAAGCCCACCGAGCCCGCCGAGCCCGCCGACAACGCAGCCACCACCGCCATCCCGGTTCAGGGTTCCCCAGAAAACTCCCCAGACAACCCCGCCACCGAAAAGCTCACCGCCCCCGGCAATGACGCCGCCGACGACCCGCACCGCCGCGGCGCAACCGGTGGCCTCAGTGCTGCTGAGCTGCTGCGCCGGGAGGGCCGGTACTGATCCCGTCGGCGGCGGTATCTGACAAACCGGCCTCCGGCCCCGCTGCCTCCGACGAGCCGATCAGTACACGCACCGCCCGGTCGATGAAGGCGATCGTCGGGACGGCCAGCAGCGCCCCGGCGATGCCAGCCAGGACTGCGCCAGTGGAGATTCCCAGCACCACCGCCAGCGGGTGGATCGAGACCGCGCGGCCCATGACCAGCGGCTGCAGCACATGGGCTTCCAGCTGATTGATCGCAATGATCAGACCCAGGGCGATCAGCCCGTAGATCCAGCCCTTGGCGATCAACGCGACGAGCACCGCCAGCAGCCCGGTGAGCACCGCGCCGATCAACGGGATGAAGGCCCCCAGGAACACCAGGGAGGCCAACGGCAGTGCCAACGGCACAGCCATGATCGCCAGCCCGATACCGATTCCGACGGCATCGACCAGCGCCACCAGGAAGGTGGCCCGCACGTAGCCGATCAGCGACTCGAAACCTGCGATGCCGGCCGCGTGCACCTTGGCACGCACATCGCCCGGGAACAACCTGGTGGTGAACCGCCAGATGTCGCGGCCGCCGTAGAGGAAGAAGATCAGCGTGAACAGCACAACGAAGGCGCCGGTGACGATCTTGGTGATGATCTCGGCGGTCGACAGTGCCCCGCTGGTCAATTTGGCCTGATTGTCACGCAGTCCGTTGACCACGGTTTCGCTGACGCTGTCGATCTGATCGCCGCTCAGGTGCAGCGGCCCCGCGACCAACCAGCGCTGGGTTGAGTTGATCACCTGAGTGACCTGTTCCACCAACCCCGGTACGCCGTCAATGAACTGGTCGACCACGAAGCTCAGCAGCCCGGCGAGCACCGCCACGGCGCCGAGCAGCAGCAGGAACACCGCCAGGCCCCGGGCCATCCCACGCCGGTCCAGCCAGTCCACGCCGGGCAGCAGCAACGCCGACATCATCAACGCCAGCGCCAGCGGGACGATAATCACCTCGAGCCGCCGGACGACCAGCAGCACCACCAACACCGCGGCGAACAGCACCAGCAGCCGCCAGGCCCACGCCGCCGCCTTACGCACCGTCGGATGTACGGATTCGTCTGCGCTGGCTGACATTCCGGTAGCGTAACGATGCCGCAGCGGGAGCACATCAAGTAACCGAATATCGATGTCGCGCAGCTAGCCTCTAGTTCCGTGTCCCGCAACTACGGGTGGCTGCGCCCGGTGGTCCTCAGTCTCGTCGCGGTGGTGCTCACCGTCGAGGTCGTGCTGGTGTGGGACCAGCTCGCCGCCGCGTGGCGCAGCCTCTACAGCGCCGACAACCGCTGGCTGTTCGGCGCGATGCTGGCCGCGGCGGCGTCGATGCACAGCTTCGCGCAGATCCAACGCACCCTGCTGCGCTCGGCGGGAGTACACGTCACGCAGTGGCAGTCCGAGGCCGCCTTCTACGCCGCCAACTCGCTGAGCACCACGGTGCCCGGCGGCCCGGTACTCTCCACGACCTTCCTGTACCGGCAGCAACGGCGCTGGGGAGCCTCGCCGGTGGTGGCGTCGTGGCAGCTGGTGATGTCGGGTGTGCTGCAGGCTGTCGGGCTGGCGCTGCTAGGCCTGGGCGGAGCTTTCCTGCTCGGCGCCCGAAACAATCCGTTCTCGCTGCTGTTGGTCGTCGGCGGTTTCGTCGCGCTGCTGCTACTGGCCCAGACCGTCGCGGCACGGCCGGAGTTGCTCGACGGTACCGGCATCCGCGTGCTGTCCTGGGTCAACTCGGCGCGCGACAAGCCCGCCGACACCGGGATGGCGGCGTGGCGAGCGATGCTGTGCCAACTGGAGTCGGTCAGCCTGGGCCGCCGCGACCTGTCGACGGCATTCGGCTGGTCCCTGTTCAACTGGGTCGCCGACGTCGCCTGTCTGGCATGCGCGGCGTATGCCGCCGGTGGACGGGCTTCGCTGGCCGGCCTGACGGTGGCCTATGCCGCCGCCCGCGCGGCGGCAGCGATTCCGCTGATACCGGGTGGATTACTAGTTGTCGAGGCCGTGCTGGTGCCGGGCCTGGTCTCGAGCGGCATGACCTGGTCGGACGCCATCTCCGCGGTGCTGGTCTACCGGATGATCAGCTGGCTGCTGGTCGCCGCGGTCGGCTGGGTGGTGTTCTTCGTTGTCTTCCGCACCGAGAATGCGGCCAGCTGCGACACCGACGGGTGCGGTACCGCCGCTAGCGGACCGCCACCGGCTGGGTCACGCCCCCGGCCGGCGGTCCACTCACCGGCAGACCACCGCCGGGCAGACCACCCGGCAGGCCACCCTGGGCCTGGGCTGCCTGCAGCAGCCCGAGCACCTGCGGGAGGCTGATCGCCAACTTGCAGTCGGTGCTCACCTCCGTCACCGGAGCGGTGATCTTGGCCAGCTCGTCGCCGACCTTCGGGTTGGCGTCAAAGTAGCTCTTCAGGTTTGCCAGCGTCTGCGGACCGGGCTGCTGCTGTAGCGCCCCCGTCACCACCTGGTTGGTGTCCGGGTGCGCATCGAGGTAGTCGCCGGTCGAAGTGATGGCCTTGCCGACCGTCCGGGCGACCTCGCTGGCCACGCAAGGGTCCTTGGCCGCGGTCGCCGTCGGCGCCGACGGGGTCGCCAGCAGTGCGACGATGACGGCGCCACCCAGGCCCGCGGAGAGTGCGGCAACAGCGGGGCCACCCGACAAACTGCGGCGCAGACCAATACGGGTGGTGTTCATGAATGCTCCTCACGGCTGGCGAGATTTCCGATCGACTCCGCTACGTTGCCGATAGCGCCCGGGGTGTTCGGTGTCGGTGGGCGATCTCCCGGCAGCAACGGCACGATCCGAGAGGGTCCTGCTCGCCATCCTGTCAGCAACCGCCTACCGTCGCCACCCACGCACACGTCAGCCTGGTCACAGTGCGGTTCCCACACAGCATCGGAGCAGCTCAGAGGCGAGGAGATTCCGGCAGCGCGACCATCCGCTGCGGTAGGCTCGCAGCACGCTGCGCACCGGTGCGGGCGAGAGCGGGAGAGCCGAAATCCAGCAGTTCATGATGCGCTTCAGCAGCAACCTGCGCAGATTCCGCTGGGTGGTCTTCACAGGTTGGTTGCTGGCTGTCCTGCCGTCGCTCTACCTGGCCGCCACCCAATCCGGGCACCTCACCGGTGGGGGCTTCGAGGTGGAGGGATCGCAGTCACTGCACGTGCAATACCAGCTTGAGGATCACTTCCCCGAGCAGGGCGCATCACCGCTGGCCCTGGTGGCAGCTCCCCGCGCCGACGCCACCTACCAGGACATGTTGGGCGCCGTCGCGCAGCTCCAGCGGATGGCCGACGAGACGTCCAGCGTGACGGTGGTGCCCGACACCACCCAGGCGGCACCGCGACCGGATCGGCCCTACGTGGTGTCACTGCGGGTGGACTTCAACAACACCGGCGCAGTCGACGTCGCCAAGGCACTACGGGCCGAGCTGGGCATCGACGGCGAGCGACCCGGCCGAATCGAGAACGGCTCGGTGAACCTGTACGTGATCGGGCAGGGGGCGTTGGGCGCGGCGGCGGCGGCCAAGACCAAGCAGGACATCGCGGCGGCCGAACAGTGGAACTTTCCGATCGTGTTGATCGTGTTGCTGGCGGTGTTCGGCTCGTTGGCAGCCGCCGCGATCCCGCTGGCGCTCGGGATTGCCACCGTGATCGTCACCATGGGGCTGGTCTATTTGCTGTCGCTGTTCACCGCGATGTCGGTGTTCGTCACATCGACGGTTTCGATGTTCGGGATCGCGCTGGCGATCGACTACTCGCTGTTCATCCTGATGCGCTACCGCGAAGAACTGCGGGCCGGCCGCCAACCGGAGGAGGCCGTCGACGCGGCGATGGCGACGTCCGGGCTGGCGGTGGTGCTGTCCGGACTGACCGTGGTGGCCTCCCTGACCGGGCTTTATCTGATCGACACTCCGGTGCTGATGTCGATGGCCACCGGAGCGATCCTGGCAGTCTCGGTGGCAGTGCTGGCATCGGTCAGTCTCACCCCGGTGGTACTGGCCCTGTTCGGTCGGGCGGTCGCCAAACGGTCGTCGCTGCTGCAATGGTCGCGCAATCCACAAACGGTGAAATCACGGTTCTGGACCAGCTGGACCGCTTGGGTGATGCGCCGCCCGTGGGTGTCGGCCTTGGCGGCCTCCGCGTTCCTGCTGACGCTCGCGGCACCCGCGATGTCACTGACACTGGGCAACAGCATGTTGCATCAGTTCGACTCCTCCCACGAGATCCGGGGCGGGGTGGCCGCGGCGGGGCAGGCCCTCGGACCGGGCGCCTTGGGCCCGATTCGGGTGCTGGTCACCATCCCCGGCGCGGACGCGTCGGCGCCCACCCACGCCGAGACGTTCGCGGCGATCCGGCATGAAATGACCCAGGCCCCCAACATCTTCTCGGTGTCTCCGCCGGTCTTCGGCAACGACGACAGCAGCGGTCTGCTGTCCGCGGTGCTGTCGGTCGATCCCGAGGACATGGCTGCGCGGGAGACCATCGATTGGATGCGCGGACACCTGCCTGCGGCGGCCGGTTCGCCGTCGGTGCAGGTGGATGTTGGTGGGCCGACCGCGTTGATCAAGGACTTCGACGACCGGGTTTCGGCGGCCGAACCGCTGGTGCTGGTGTTCGTCGCGCTGATCGCGTTCTTGATGCTGTTGATCTCCATCCAGTCGGTGTTCCTGGCGTTCAAGGGCGTCGTGATGACGGTGCTGTCGGTGGCGGCCGCTTACGGAAGCCTGGTGGTGGTGTTCCAGTGGGGGTGGCTGGAGCGGTTCGGGTTCGCGCCGACGGGTTCGATCGACAGCTTCATCCCACCGATCGTGCTGGCCATGACATTCGGGCTGTCGATGGATTACGAGATCTTCCTACTGACCCGGATCCGAGAGCGCTTCCTGCAGTCCGGCAACACCCATGACGCGGTCGCCTACGGCGTCAGCACCAGCGCGCGCACCATCACCAGCGCCGCGCTGATCATGATCGCGGTGTTCATCGGGTTCGCATTCGCCGGGATGCCACTGGTCGCCGAGCTGGGAGTGGCCTGCGCGGTGGCGATCGCGGTGGATGCCACGGTAGTCAGGTTGGTGCTGGTGCCGGCCCTGATGGCGATGTTCGACCAGTGGAACTGGTGGCTGCCGCGCTGGCTTGAACGGATCCTGCCATCCGTGGACTTCGAGAAGCCGCTGCCCACGGTGGATCTGGGCGACGTCGTGATGATCCCCGATGACATCTCGGCCCTGATCACCCCCAGCGCCGACCTTCGGGTGGTGGTGAAGTCTGCGGCCCGGCTCAAGAATCTTGTTCCCGACGCGGTCTGCGTCAGCGACCCGCTGGCGTTACGGGGTTGTGGCGCCGAAGTCGCGGCCAGCAACAACGACGCGCTGCCGGTCGGCGCGGGATCGGTGCCCGCCAGCGGCACCGTGATGGGCCACGCATTGTCCAAGCTGGCCGGCGGCTGGCCGTCCCGCGCCGGCACCGGCCGCGCGCTGCCTCGAGCGGTGCGGCCGGTTCACCCGGTCACCGTGTGGCGACGCCGACTCGCCGTTGCGCTCGACGCGCTGGAAACCGAGGCCTGGGTGGCCAACGAGATCGGGCTCGATGGTCCGGTATTGACCCGGCGCCGCCCGATGGAGACCGCGGCCGTCCAACTGCCCACCGGTGACCGGCTGCAGATCCCCACCGGCGCCGAGACGCTGCGGCTCAAGGCATACCTGCTGATGTCGCGCAACAGCCACCGGGACTACGTCGAACTCGCCGAGTTCGTCGACGTACTAGACGCGAAAACTGTTGCGGTGGCGCTTCGTGGGATCGACGGGTATTACTGTGGTCAACCAGCCGACCGACAATGGATGGCCACCCAGCTGGTCTGTCGGCTCGCCGATCCGGAGCCCGCCGAATACCACGACGGCCTCTCCGGCGCCAGTGCGCCCGAAACGGGTACGGACTGGGATCATGTCCGGGAGCGCTGCCTCTCGGTTGCGGTGGCGATGCTGGAGGAGGCGAGGTGACGTTGGCCGCCGACCGACGACGTGGTTCGCTGCCGCGC
Source organism: Mycobacterium sp. (assembly GCA_039922455.1). Classification (GTDB taxonomy): domain Bacteria; phylum Actinomycetota; class Actinomycetes; order Mycobacteriales; family Mycobacteriaceae; genus Mycobacterium. The sequence continues at coordinate 6,504 of JBDTEP010000009.1, forward strand.
CGACCCGATTCCCGGCCCGGTAACACCGACCGGCCGGTCGAGTTCTGGTCGACGTCGGCCATCCGCACGGCCCTGCAGAGCGGCGACATCGCCACCTGGCAGCTCATCGTGGTGGCACTTAAGCGCGACCCGTATGGGCGCACCGCCCGCCAGGTCGAAGAGGTGCTGGAGGGCACCGCGCCCTACGGCATCGCCAAGGCGCTGTCGGAGGTGCTGAACCGCGCCCGAGCCCACCTGGAGGCCAACGAACGGGCCGAGGTCGGGCGCCACATGCAACTGCTGATCGAGCGGTCCGGTCTGAGCCGACACGAGTTCGCTTCCCGGATCGGAGTACCGGCCAACGACCTCAACGACTACCTCGACGGCACCGTCAACCCACCGGCTTCACTGATGATCCGGATGCGCCGACTGTCAGACCGGTTCGTCAAGCTACACAGCGACGGCACATCCAACGTCGATTGACGACCGGGTCAGCGAGCGTGGATCGGCGACATCTCCAGGACCATCCACTGGTCGCCGCGCTTGGTCAGTGTCACCCGCACCGGCACCACCGCCTGCTTGACCTGCTGATTCGCCACCGTCTGAATGCTGCGCAACACCACCGCGACCCGGGCGGCCGACGGCCCGAGCGCCTCGACACCGGCGCTGAGGGTCTGGGCCTCGACCGCGATGTTGCGGTTGGCCATGTCGGTGGCGGTCCGGCCGATGCTCTCCCGGAAGGCATTGACCCGGTCGGGGACCATGAAGGTGGCCGCCTTGTCGATCGAGGCATCCGGGTTGGCCGGCGATACCGTCGCCGCGGCCTGGGCCATCGCGACGGCCGTCTTGACCACCTCACCGGAGTCCGCCTCCAGATCGCGGTCGGGCACCGTCCAACGCAGGTATCCCAGTACCGCCGCGGCGACCAGCGCCGTGGCGGCCAGGCCGACCACCCCGAGTCGCAGGCCGGGCCGCTCGTCGTCCGTACCGATCGTGACCGCGTCGCGACGCAGCAGCAGGAAGTTCACCACCATGCCCTCGACGATGAGCAGCACCAGCACCGAGCAGGCCGACACCCACCACAGCGGCCAGTCCAACATCAGCCCGACCAGCAGCACGCCGGCGATCGCGGCCAGCGGCGCGGCAATGTCGAAGCCCAGTACCCGCCACAACGTCCGCGACTTCAGAATCCCGAGCTTGTTCATCGGATCGACCTCAATCGAGAAATCATCAGGTGGCCGTCGACGTCGCTGACATCGAGGTGCAATGCCCAGTGCACGGTCTGCGGTCTGCCGCCGACGTTCTCGGCAACCGAGGTGGCGATCACCATGACCGGGTCGGTGCGGCCGGGGCTCGACGGCTGATCGGCCGTGGCGGCCGGGTCGTCCAGGTTGTGGCGCTCCAACTCGATGGCAACCGCCTCGATCCGGCCGCTGCTACGCGACTGAATCCGCTGCACCACCTCGCGGTAAGGCGCCAAGGCGGCGTCGAATTCGGTGTTGAGTTCGCCGACGGTTTTGTCGCGCAGTCGCGCCATACCCCGCTCGACGTTCTCGGCGTTCAGGTTGATCAGCACGCTGGTCCAACTGGCCGCGGTCTGCAATACCCGGCTGCGGTAAGCCCGCTCATCGACGTCATCGCGGTGCACCGACCAGGTGATGAGACCGAACACCAGCGCGGCGACCGCGACCAGGCCGAAGAACGCGGACACCAGGCCGTAGCTGGAGAAAACACCACCTGAGGCCGCAGGTGCCGTCTTTACCCGAGTGCTCTTCGTAGCCGGCTTGTCAAAGGCTGGCTCCTCGTCCGTCACAACCTGTCGGGTGGTCGCGCCGGGGTCGATGAGTCCGTCGTCGACTTCGGTGGAGACGTCGGGCAGCTCGTCGTCAGGCATGGCGGTGACGCTACAGGACAGCTATATCGTTCGGCGTGAAAGGATGTGGCCGATGACCTCACCAGGCAGCCGTTCCGGCCTTGATCTCAGCCACCTCGACAGTGGTATCCGCCCGCAGGACGATCTGTTCGGTCATGTCAACGGTCGCTGGCTTGACGGCTACGACATGCCACCGGACCGCGCGACCGACGGCGCGTTCCGCACGCTGTTCGACCGGGCCGAGAAACAGGTCCGCGACCTACTGACCCAGGCCGGCGATTCAGCGAGGCTCGACGGAGGAGAGGCGAAGCTGGGATCGCCGCATGAACCCGGCGAAGCGGCTTCGTTGACGTCGGAGGCGGCCGACACCGATGAGCGACGGATCGGCGACCTCTATGCCAGTTTCCTGGATGAGCAAGGCGTGCAGGGCCGCGGCGTGGAGCCACTGGACCGTGAGTTGTCCGCCATCGACGAAGCCGATGACCGCGACGCGCTCGTGCGGGTACTGGGCGCCCTGCAGCGCACCGGGGTCGGGGGCGGCGTCGGACTGTATGTGGACACCGATTCAAAGGACTCCACCCGGTACCTGCTGCACCTGACCCAATCGGGCATCGGACTGCCGGACGAGTCCTACTACCGCGACGAACAGCACGCCGAGATCCTGGCCGCATACCCGGACCACATCGCTAAGATGTTCGCGCTGGTCCTCGGCGGGGAACCCGGCGAGCACGCCGCGGCCGCGGGTCGCATCGTCGAGCTGGAGACCCGGTTGGCGGGCGCCCACTGGGACGTGGTGCAACGGCGCGACGCCGAGCTGAGCTACAACCTGCGCTCCTTCACCGAACTGCCGGGCGAGGCGCCTGGCTTCGACTGGGCGGCCTGGGTGGGCGCCCTCGGTATTTCCGACGACGCCGTCACCGAACTGGTGGTGCGCCAACCCAACTATCTGACGGCATTCGCCGGCCTGTGGGAGTCCGCGGAACTTTCCGACTGGCAAGACTGGGCACGGTGGCGACTGATTCACGCCCGCGCCGGCATTCTCACCGATGCGCTGATCGCCGAGGACTTCGAGTTCTACGGGCGCCGGCTGTCCGGCACCGAACAGATCCGGGACCGGTGGAAGCGCGGGGTGGCCCTGGTGGAGTCCTTGATGGGCGACACCGTCGGGAAACTCTATGTGGCACGGCATTTCCCGCCGGACGCCAAAGCACGCATCGATACGCTGGTCGCGAATCTGCGTGAGGCCTACCGGGTGAGCATCACCAGCTTGGACTGGATGACCCCGGCAACCCGGGAGCGGGCCCTGGCCAAGCTGGATAAGTTCACCGCCAAGGTCGGCTACCCGGCCACCTGGCGTGACTACTCCGCGCTGGTCACCGACCCTGCCGACCTATACGGCAACTACCTGCGGGGCTATGCGGTCAATTACGACCGCGAACTGGCGAAGCTGGGCGCCCCGGTGGATCGCGACGAATGGTTCATGACACCGCAGACCGTCAACGCTTACTACAACCCCGGGATGAACGAGATCGTCTTCCCCGCAGCGATCCTGCAGCCGCCGTTCTTCGATCCCGACGCCGACGACGCCGCCAACTACGGCGGTATCGGGGCGGTGATCGGCCACGAGATCGGGCACGGCTTCGACGACCAGGGCGCCAAGTACGACGGTGACGGAAACCTGGTCGACTGGTGGACCGATGCCGATCGTGCCGAGTTCAGCGTCCGCACCACAGCGTTGATCGAGCAGTACGGCGCCTTCGTGCCGCGCGGACTGGACGACGGGCACCGGGTCAACGGCGCGTTCACCGTCGGAGAGAACATCGGCGACCTGGGCGGGTTGTCGATCGCGCTGCTGGCCTATCAGCTGTCATTGGGCGGCGCCGAGGCGCCGGTGATCGATGGGTTGACGGGTGTACAGCGTGTTTTCTACGGCTGGGCGCAGGTGTGGCGCACCAAATCCCGGGACGCCGAAGCGATCCGGCGGCTCGCGGTCGACCCGCACTCCCCGCCGGAGTTCCGCTGCAACGGGGTAGTGCGCAACCTCGACGCGTTCTACGACGCCTTCGACGTCAAGGCCGACGACGCGCTGCACCTGGAGCCCGCGCGGCGAGTCCGCATCTGGAACTGAGCCGCCGAGCAGTCCCCAGCAAGCGGGAGGCACCCCCAGCAAATGGCTGCCGGCCGCGCTGGCTACATCTGCCAGTCTTGGGCCCCGTCATTCTTGGTGTAGGTGCCGACGGAGTTCTTCACCACGACCGGGTCGCCACTGCCGAAGTTGTCGTAGAACCACTTGGCGTTGGCAGCGCTCAAGTTGATGCAGCCGTGACTGACGTTGCGTTTGCCCTGGTCATTGACCGACCACGGGGCGCTGTGCACGAAGCCGCCGCTGTTGTCGATACGCACGGCGTCATTGACCGTCACCTTGTAGCCGTAGGTGGAGTTGACCGGAACCCCGTAGGTCGAGGAGTCCATCACCAAGGTGGGCATCTTCTCCAGCACGTAATAGGTGCCGTTGGGGGTCTCGTGCCCACCGGTGGACATCCCCATCGACATCGGGAACGTCTTCTCCACCACGCCGTCGCGGACGATGGTCATCTGGTGCGTCTTATCGTCGGCGGTGGCCACCAGTGAGTCGCCGGTGCGGAAGGTCGACTTGGTGCCGGCCGCGTCGATGTTGACGACGGTTTTGGCGGGCCAGAAGTTGATCGGACGCCACCGCACCTGGCTGGGGGTCATCCAGTAGAACTTGCCGGGCACCGGCGGGTTCGACGAGATGTGGATGGCCTGTTCGGCCATCGCCTTGTCGGCGATCGGCCGCTGAAAGTTAATGATGATCGGCTTCGCGACGCCCACCATCGAACCGTTGAGCGGGTTGAAGGTCGGCGGCAGGAACGGTGGGGTGCCGGTGAACGGCTCCGGGTTCTGTCCGGCGGCCGGCCCGGATGCCACCGGTTGCGCCGGTGTCGGCACGCCTGGCGCGGGCTCGGGCGGAGCGGGGGGTGCGGGCTCCGGCGGCGGTGGGAACGGCGGTGGAAACGCCATCGGGTCCGCCGGCGGCGGGGGAGGCGGCGGCGGCAGTTCCGGCGGAGGCGGCAGGAACTCCGGGGGAGGCGGCGGCAACTCCGGCGGTGGCGGTGGCGCGGCCGGATCTACCGGGCCGGCTTCTACGGCCGCCGGATCGCCGGGCTGCTGCGGCGGGTCGGCCAGCGCAGTCCCGCAACCGAGCGTCAGGACCGCAGCCAGTCCAGCGGTGCTGAACCAGGCTCCGATCCTCGCGAGCTTCCATCCCGACATGTGCGTACCTCCGGTCGCAATCTTGACCCAAGTGTCTCACAGGGCGACTCCCAGCTAACTCGCACGGCGAGGGGAAAGCTCCGCAAAACCGCGTTTTACATCCTACTGAGCTGCGGTTTTATCGCTCAGAGCAGTGGTGAACGTTACCGACTCCAGTACCTCAGGGAACAACGAACAGGTGTTTGCTGACCGCTATCCCGGCCGCCGCGATGCCGATCAGCAGCGCCGATGCGCTCAGCATCGCCGACGTTCCGGCCCATTCGAACAGCAGTCCGCCGGCCAGGGATCCCGCGGTGATACCGACCTGAAACGCCGTCACGTACAGACCCGACGCACCGTCGGGGTCGCCGGGCGCGGTACGCATCGCCGCGGACTGCAGCATGGGCGAAACCGCCATCGCCATCGCACCCCACAGCACGATCGCCGCCGCCCCCACCACCGTCGTAGCGGTCGTGTGGTGCCCGCCGATCGACAGCGTGGCCAAGATGACCAAGGCCGTCGACAGCGCGGCCATGCAGCTACCGGTGATCAATTTCGGCCGGTGGTCCAGCGGCCGGGCCAAAACCGACATCGCGACCAGGCCGGCCGCCCCGAATGCGGCCAGCAGCCAGGCCAACCGGGCCCCCGGAACGCCGACCACGTCGCCGATGATCACCGCGATGAACGTGTAGGAGATGAAGTGACCGGTGACGGCGACCAACATCAGCGTGCTCACGGCCACCAGTCGCCCGTTGCGGTGATGATGACGCCCGACCGAAGCCAACTGATCGGGGCTGAGGGTCAGGGCGGGCAGCGCGACTCGCGCCGCCAGCGTGATGGCGGCCGCCGCGACGGTGATCACCACAACGGCCAGCCGCCAGCCCCACAGCAGGCTCATGGCCGATGTCAGCGGGACACCGACCACCAGCGCGAGGCTGGTGCCCACGTAGATCGCCGTCGTCGCGCGGCCGGAATGGCTGGGCGGCACCAACCGGGTGGCGATGGGCGCCAGCACCGACCACATCAGGCCGTGGGTGACGGCGCACAGCGCTCGGCCCCCGGCCAGCACCGCGAAATTCGGCGCCATCGCCGAGATCACCTGCGAACCCGTCAGACACACCAGGGTGAGCACCAGTACCCGGCGGCGGGGCCAGTACGCGGTCCAGCGCACCAGTGGAATCGTCGTTGCCGCTGCGACCACCGCGTACCAGGCCAGCAGGGTCCCGACCAGGGCCTCGCTGACATTGAGCCCGACTGAGATGGCGGGCAGCGCGCCTACCGGCAGGATTTCAGCAGTGGCGTAGATGAACGCGGCGGCGGCCAGGATCGCCAATTGCGCCGTGGTCCGTGGCGTCCACGGTCCGGTTCGGGTTTTTCCAGATTCGACAGTCATGTTGTGAGAGCAGCGTCGAGTGGTACAAGGCGCGTCGCGCTCCCGGTAACTGCTGAATCACATGGTAACGGGGCCCGGGTCAGGAACGAACCAGCCGCGCGATGGCGGCCGAGGCTTCGGCCAGTTTCGCGTCGGCCTCCTCGCCACCAGCGGCGACGGCCCCGGTGACGCAGTGCCCGAGATGCTCGTCGAGCAGGTTCAGTGCCACCGAACGCAGCGCACTGTGGACCGCGCTGATCTGGGTGAGGACATCAATGCAGTATTTATCGTCGTCGATCATCTTGGCGATTCCCCGCACCTGCCCCTCGATGCGGCGCAGCCGTTTGGCGTAGTTGTCCTTCTGCGGGGAGTACCCGGGAGCATCGGTGGTCATACGTCCCCCAACATTGCGGTCATCTGATCTATCTCGGCCTGCTGCAGCGGCGCCAGGGACTTCGCGATACTGATGGCCTCGGGACTCTGGCCCTGTTCGATCTCGTTGTGTGCCATCGTGATCGCGCCACGGTGGTGGTTGATCATCGTCTGCAGCCACAACTTTTCGAATTCCGGTCCGCGCAAGCTGCGCAGCTTATCGATGGTGGTCTGATCCACCATTCCGGGAAGGTCCGCGGCCGCGTCGCGCTCGGCGGGGGACCGACCGGGGGTTTCCCACTGCAACAGTTGGGCCTGGCAACCCTGCAGTTCGGTGCGCTGCTGTTCAGCGATCCGGTTCGCCAGCAACAACAGCGCCGGATTGTTGCTCTGTCCGGGCATTATTGCCGTCAGCTGCAGTGCCTGTTGGTGGTGGGCGACCATGTTCTCCAGAAACCCGATGTCACCGGCGCTGCCGACGGCCAGACCCACCGCAGTGCTCGGCGGCTGGACCGCCGGCTGCGCTTCCGGCGACGAACCGTGACATGAGCCCGCGGCGATGCTGACGACGACCGCGACGACGACGGTGAGGACTGCTCTCATCCGGCCACCTTAGCTCATACCCCCGCAGGGTATTAATATCGTTTTGCCCGGTCAGCCCGGCGCGGCATACTTAGCGGGTGACTTTCGAGCCTTCGGCCCCCGTTGACATCAAACCGCGCAGTCGTGACGTCACCGATGGCCTGGAAAAGACCGCCGCCCGCGGGATGTTGCGGGCGGTCGGCATGGGCGACGACGACTTTGCCAAGCCGCAAATCGGGGTGGCCTCGTCGTGGAACGAGATCACCCCGTGCAACCTGTCGCTCGACCGGTTGGCCAAGGCCGCCAAAGAGGGTGTCTTCGAGGCCGGTGGCTACCCGCTGGAGTTCGGTACCATCTCGGTCTCCGACGGCATCTCGATGGGACACGAGGGCATGCACTTCTCCCTGGTCTCCCGCGAGGTGATCGCCGACAGCGTCGAGACCGTGATGTGCGCCGAGCGGTTGGACGGCTCGGTGCTGCTGGCGGGCTGCGACAAGTCGCTGCCCGGGATGCTGATGGCCGCCGCCCGGCTCGACCTGGCGTCGGTGTTTCTCTACGCCGGCTCCACCATGCCCGGCTACGCGCAACTGTCCGACGGCACCGAGCGCGAGGTGACGATTATCGACGCGTTCGAGGCGGTCGGCGCCTGTTCGCGCGGGCTGATGTCGCGCAAGGATGTCGACATCATCGAGCGCTCCATCTGTCCCGGTGAGGGCGCCTGCGGTGGCATGTACACCGCCAACACCATGGCCAGCGCTGCTGAGGCACTGGGTATGTCGCTGCCGGGGAGCGCCTCCCCACCGGCGGTCGACCGCCGCCGCGACGGATACGCCCGCGCCAGCGGCCAGGCCGTGGTGGAGTTGTTGCGCCGGGGCATCACGGCCCGGGACATCTTGACCAAGGAGGCGTTCGAGAACGCGATCGCGGTGGTGATGGCATTCGGCGGATCGACCAACGCGGTGCTGCATCTGTTGGCGATCGCTCACGAGGCCCAGGTGGACCTGACCCTGGCCGACTTCTCCCGGGTCGGGTCGAAGGTTCCGCACCTGGCGGACGTGAAGCCGTTCGGAGCGCACGTGATGTATGACATCGACAAGATCGGCGGGGTGCCGGTCATGTTGAGGACCTTGCTGGAAGCCGGCCTGCTGCACGGCGACTGCCTGACCGTGACCGGCAAGACGATGGCGGAGAACATCGCTGAGCTCAATCCCCCGGTCGTCGACGGCAAAGTGCTGCACGCGCTGACCAATCCGATCCACCCGACCGGCGGTATCACCATCTTGCACGGGTCCCTGGCGCCGGAGGGCGCGGTGGTCAAGTCGGCGGGCTTCGACTCCGACGTGTTCGAGGGCACCGCACGGGTTTTCGACGGTGAGCGGGCGGCGCTGGATGCGCTGGAGGACGGCACGATCAAGGCCGGTGACGCCGTGGTGATCCGCTATGAGGGCCCCAAGGGCGGGCCTGGAATGCGCGAGATGCTGGCCATCACCGGTGCGATCAAGGGTGCCGGGCTGGGCAAAGACGTGCTGCTGCTGACCGACGGCCGGTTCTCCGGCGGCACCACCGGCTTGTGCGTGGGCCATATCGCGCCGGAGGCGGTCGACGCCGGACCGATCGCGTTCCTGCGCGACGGAGACAAGATCCGTCTCGACGTTGCCAACGCAACGCTGGACGTGGCGGTAGCCCCGGCTGAATTTGCCTTACGCACACAGGGTTTCGTACCACCCCCGCCGCGCTACACCACCGGCGTGCTGGCCAAGTACCGCAAGCTGGTGGGATCGGCCGCCACCGGCGCTGTCTGTGGCTGAGCGGCGCTCGCTGTCGTTCAAGCGGGCGTGAAATGTTCTTTCGCCGATCGTGACGGCGCTTTAACGGCGGCGAAACGCGCTGACCACCGTCGTCGACGGCTTCTAAACCGCTGCGCTGACCGCGTGCGGTGTACCCGAGGCGACCACGGCCGCGATAGCCGCGACTATCGCGGCGCTGTCCGACGACATTGTGACCGGCCAGCGCAGCGCTGCACTGGGTTGAGCGGCGGGCGTCGCGCGCTCGGGAGCGGCCGACTACTGGACCACGGCGAGCGCGAAGCCGTCCCAGCCCTTGACCCCGACCGTCTGGATCGCGGCGGTCTGCAGGCGCGGGTGCTCGCCCATCAATTCCAACACATCCCGGCTGCCGCGCGCTGTCGCATCCGAATCCGGCTCTAAAATCATGCCTTCGCGGATCACGTTGTCCACCAAGATGACTGATCCGGGGTGGCACAGCTGGACCGCCCAGTTCAGGTAGCCGATGTTGTTCTCCTTGTCGGCGTCAATGAACACCAGATCGAACGGGTCACCGGACAGCGTAGGCAACGTCTCCATTGCCGGGCCGACCATCACTTCTACCCGGTCACCGACACCGGCCCGGTCCAGATTGGCTCGAGCGACTTCCGCATGCTTCGGTTCGCACTCGAGCGTCACCACAGTGCCCCCGGGCCCGACGGCCCGTGCCAGCCAGATCGTGCTGTATCCCCCCAGCGTTCCGATCTCCAGAATGCGGGTGGCCCGGGTCGCGGTGGTCAGCAGGTTCAAGAACTTGCCCTGTTGCGCCGAGACCGCGATGGCCGGCAGACCGGCAGCAGCACTGGTGGCCAGCGCGGCCTCCAGCGCCGGATCGTCTCCGACAAAGGCACGGTCCAGCAGAGCGTCGACGTCGCGGGGTGTTGGCTTCTCGCTCACGCCACCGAGGCTAACCGTTGACGGCGATTCCGCCCGACAATAAACTTTACCCATATACCCCTATGGGGTATATAGTCGGATAACCCGGGACTCGCCGGGGATCACACAGAAAGGTGCGACACATGGCGAACTACGAGGCAGGAACCGTGCTTACCTGCAGCCACGGGGATTGCGGATGCCGGGTCCGCATTGAATCCGCGTGCGGTTGCCCGGGTGCGGGTGCGGCCTACCGGTGCACCTGCGGTGACGAACTGGTTCCCGTCAGCAGCTGACTGGGGACGCCGGTGGCGCACACCGGCGAACGTTGTGCGTCACCGGACACCCTCTTTGGCGAACACCACCCGCAGCACGTAGCCGAGCTCGGGACCCATCACGGTCTCGGCCAGCGCACACATTGTTGCGACGAAATCCGGGCCGTGCGGCGGCCGGGCGTCGCACAGGTGGTGTGCCATCTCGTGCAACACCACCAGTTCCCGCAGCGCCCAGCTCGCAGCACCTTGGTCTGGCACCGCGATAACGCCTGTCGCACCAAGCTTTTCGTAGTGCGCTGCCGTGGTGCCGCGGCGCCCGCGCACGGTCAGCTCCGCCGCATCCGGCCACCGACCGCGCACCGACGGCAGCGCCAGCACGTCGTCGACATAACGCCGTACCGCCGCCACCGAGCCGAAGCGAGCCTCCGGCGGCAGCGTCAACCGGGTGCCGAAGAAGTCGACATCTCCCGACCCGCGTTCGGCGGCGCGGTCGAACAGGGTGCGGACGAAGACCTCCGCGGCGTAGACCTTGGCGCGCTGGGTATCACGCTCGGGCGGGTGCTGGCTCACCGCTCCAGCGCGGACCGCGCCCCCGGCAGTTGCGCACTGTCTCCCAACCGCGCTCGCCGGCCGGCCCGGTCACCGGCCCGCCGCGCCGCCGACGAATACCCTGCCGACGCCCGGGTGGCCCGCCAGGTGCCGCGTGCCCGCGAGGCGCTGCGGTAATAGTCGCGTAGTTCGATCTCCTTGTTGCGCAATGCGATCGCGGTGCCCGGCGGCCTCCGGCGGTCCTTCTCGGCAGCCGCGCGCGTCTCATCACGGGCCTCGGCCAGCCGCTGGCCCACCCGGACACCGAACGCGAGGTGGAAGTTCAGCCGGGCGGTGATGGTCGGGGTGGGCCGGTGCGCCCCGCTGGCGATGTAGACGTCGCAGGCCCGCACCATCTGGACGACCAGGCCGGCATAGAGGGCGTGGGTGGCGTCGATGTCCTCGGCGAAGCCGTAGGCGTAGATGTACGTCGAGTTCGACGCCACGTCGCAGCGCACCTCGTTGGCCGCGGCGATTCCCACGAACAGTTGCACGTAGGTGCGCAAGCCTCTGGTGCCGGGCGACCCGATGGTGATGGTGCGCTGCACCGGGACGGTGGCCGGTGTCCGGGTGGCGGCGTGCGAGCGGGCCACCGCAAAGTCGATGGATGTCGCTGTGGCGAGCCGCTGCGCCGCCGACATGAACGCGTCGGCTTCATGCGCGTTGTCGGTGCCTTCGGCCTGGCGCAGCAGCGCGGCGATACGCGCCAGCATCTTGTCGTCGGTTGCGGCACTGGTCATGTCGGCAACGCTAACCGAATCCGCCGACAATGCGCCGACGGCGACTCACAGGCGCGCGTCGATCCAGCCCACCACGTCGTCGAGCACCCGTTCGC
>JBDTEP010000010.1:0-22144 GCA_039922455.1 Mycobacterium sp.
AGCGCGACGAACGCCAACACTCCGGCCAGCGACACCACCTGTCCGGGGTTGGCAAGCGAGTTCGCGACGATCGCGCCGAGGTTGGCTGAGCCCGCCGGGATGGACAGCGCGAATACCGCCAGCAGGATGGTTGGCTCGACCAGGGCGGCGATGGTGATCTCGCGGCTGGCGCCCATCCCGCCGAACGATGTGCCGGTGTCGATGCCGGCCAGGGTGAGCGCCACAGTGCCCAGGAACAACAGCCCGACCACCGCGATCAGGTCGCCGACCGGGTCCAGCGGTGAGCCGGTAGCGACCAGCGGGGCGATGGCGGCGATCAGCAGAGCGGTACCTGCCAGTACTGCCGGCGCCGCGGTGAACACTGCGGTGGTGCCGTCCGGGGTGATCGACTGTTTGCCCAGCTGCTTTCGCAGATCCCGCCACGGCTGCAGCACCCCGGCGCCGACCCGGCCCTCCGCGCGTGCCCTGACCTGGCGCATCGCGCCGATCACCAGCGGAGTGCCGAGCGCGATCACCCCGATTTGGGCGGCACCGGCGACATAGGACAGGACGTTCATCGGGCCACCAACAAGACGACCAGTACCCCGATGGAACCGTAGGCCAGATAGAGGTGCACGCTGCCGGTGTGTGCCCGCCGGATCAGTTGTGCGCAGCCGGCGACCATGCGTAACACCGGGCGGTACAGGCGATCTTCGATCACATCGGTCACTTCGGCGCGATAGGCGATCTTCTCGGCCAGGTAGTGGGAGTTGGCCAGGTGGGTCACCTCGATGTCGGTGTCGGGCCGCAGCACGTTGTCGAAGACCCGCTGCAGCGGCTGCGCGAACGAGGTTGCCGTGTACTGCATGCGTTCGCTCAACTCGTCGGCGCCGCAGGCCCACAGCGGCAGCTTGGCCGCGTCCGGGCGGCGACCCGCGCGCCAGCGGGACAGGATCACGGCCGCCAGCACGGCCGCACCGAGCGCGGCGGCCAACAGGCCCGGAGCCATCGAACCGTGCAGACCGGGCAGGCGCAGGATGGCGCCGAACTCCGTTCGGCCCGCAGTGTGGGTCGCGGGAAGGACGTCGAGCACCCGCCCGAGTGCCGCGGCGACGACACCCGGTGCGACGGCCAGCACCACACAGCCGATCGCGGCCACGGTCATGGCCGCGATCATGCTGGCTGGGGCTTCCCGGGCCCGCGCCGCGGCATCGGAGCGTGGCCGCGCCAGGAACCCGATGCCGAAAGCCTTGACCATTGCCGCCACACCCAACCCGACGGTGAGCGCCACCGCCCCGACCGCCAGCGGCGTCGCCAGCGCGACCACGGCGTCGTGGTCGGGCCGAGCGTGGATCAGCGACTGCACCAGCAGCCACTCGCTGACGAACCCGGCGCCCAGCGGCAACCCGGAGGCGCCGAGCGCGGCGACGCCGAATAGTGCCGTGGTAGCGGGCATTCGGTGGGCTAGGCCGCCGAGGCGGTCCAGGTCGCGCAGGCCGGTCGCGGCCAGTACCGATCCCGCGGCCAAAAAGCCGAGGCTTTTGAACGCGGCGTGCGCGATCAGGTGCAGCAGCGCTGCGGTCAGTGCAACGATCGCGGCCGACTGGGCGCCGGAGGCAGCCAGCAGCGTCGCCGTGCCGAGGGCCAGGACGATCAACCCCATGTTCTCGGTCGTCGAATACGCCAGCAGCCGTTTGAGGTCGGTGGCCACCGACGCCTGCAACACCCCGTAGAGCGCCGAGGTGCCGCCCACGACGAGCAGCACCACCCCCCACCAGCGTGGGCCAGGCCCGAGCAGTTGCAGGTCGATCCGGATGATGCCGTACACGCCGAGGTTGACCATCGCGGCGCTCATCAACGCCGAGACCGCGCTGGGCGCCTCCGGGTGCGCCCACGGCAGCCACGCGTGCAGCGGCAGCAGACCCGCCTTGGAGCCGAAGCCGATCAGGGTCACAACGAAGACCGTGTTTCGCACCCCGTCGGGAACAGCACCGAGGTCAGCGAATGAGTCGGCTCCGGCAAAAGCCGCGAGCACCATCATCCCCAGCAGGATGGCGGCGAAGCCCAACTGGGTCATGACGGCGTAGATCAGGGCGGCGGAACGGACTTCGCGGCGCTGATGGTCGGTCAACACCAGGATCAGCGACGTGATCGCCATCAGCTCCCAGCCCAATAGGAAGGTGGTCACCGACCCAGCTGCAGGGACCATTAGCAGCGCGCCGACGAACACCGGCAGCACCACCAGCGGAACGTCGCCCAGCCGTTCTTGACGGGCGTAGCCGACCCAGTACACGCCGACGACGACCGCGACCGCGCCGGTGATCGCCATGAAGAAGCCGCCCAGCGGCTCGACGCTCAGGTGCACACCGATCAGCGGCAGCAGCCAACCGATCCGGATCGGCGGCGGGGAACCGAACACTCCGGTGAGTCCGACACCGACGCCGGCGGCGCCGATCACGGTCGTGGTGGCTGCACTGAGCAACGGCCCGGCCCCGCTGCGTGGCGCCGTGCTCGCCACCGCGGCCGGAGCAGCGACTGGGAGCGCTGTCACTTGCCGGTGACCGAACGTAGTGCAGCGATGATCTGGTCGGGCGTCGGCGGGCAGCCGGGGATTTCAACGTCGACCTCGACGATGTCGCCGACGGCGCCAACGACCCCGTACGCGTCGGCGAACACCCCGCGGCCCAGCGCGCAGTCACCGCAGGCGATGATCACCCGCGGTTTGGGGGTCGCCTCGACGGTGTTGCGCAGCGGTTGCACCATGTTGCGGGTGACCGCCCCGGTCACCAGCAGCGCATCCGCGTGCCGCGGCGACGCCACCAGCCGGGCGCCGAACCGTTCGGCGTCGTAGACCGGGCCGAACGCGCCCGCAATCTCGATCTCACAACCGTTGCACGAGCCGACATCGACATGGCGCACCTGCAGCGATCCGCGCACCCCGCCCGGCGGGTCCACCGCAGCTGGCGGCCGGGCACCCGCCCGCTCGGTGATGCGACCGATCCGAAGAATCCTGCCCATCCAGCTCATTGGCCGGCCCGCAGATCTTCCAGCATTGCGGTTTGTCCGCTGAGTAGCCCGGTGAGCACCTTGCGCGCCAGTGTCAACAACTCGGCAATCACCGGTGACGCGATCGAATAGACCACCGTGTTCCCGTCTTTTGTCGCCACCACGACCCCGGCCCGCCGCAGCACTCCCAGTTGCTGAGACAGGTTGGACGCTTCCAGCCCGACCTCTGGCAGCAGCTCGCTAACCGTGCGGTCACGCTCGGCCAGCAGTTCCAGCACCCTGATCCGGGCGGGATGGCCCAACGTCTTGAAAAACTCGGCCTTCAACTTGTACAGCGGCTTCGACACGAGACTTGAGGTTAACAGCACAATGCAAGAGTTGAAAATATTTTCAGATGTTGTGTTCGTCATGTTCGAATAGAGCTGACACCCCGGGCGCTGCCGGAGGTGCGTGATGAGGCAGGATAGAGGCTGCCGTCGTGGGTGATCGCCCCGATGGCGCTGTCATGCGAGGAGCACGAAATGACGGAGTCGGAGCCGACCAGAACAGACGGCGGGCAGGCAACGTCACCGGACGGGCGGTCGGCTAGGAGCCCCAAGTATTCACGGGTGCTGCTCAAGCTCGGCGGGGAGATGTTCGGCGGCGGGCAGGTCGGGCTCGACCCCGACGTGGTCGCCCAGGTGGCCCGGCAAATCGCTGAGGTGGTGCGCAGCGGGGTGCAGGTCGCGGTCGTCATCGGCGGCGGCAACTTCTTCCGCGGCGCGCAGTTGCAGCAGCGCGGCATGGAGCGGATGCGCTCGGACTACATGGGCATGCTCGGCACCGTGATGAACAGCCTCGCGTTGCAGGATTTTCTGGAGAAGGAAGGCATCGACACCCGGGTCCAGACCGCGATCACCATGGGTCAGGTCGCCGAACCGTACATCCCGCTGCGGGCGCAGCGGCACCTGGACAAGGGCCGGGTGGTGATCTTCGGAGCCGGTATGGGACTGCCCTATTTCTCCACCGACACCACCGCCGCTCAGCGAGCGCTGGAGATCGGCGCTCAGGTGGTGTTGATGGCCAAGGCCGTCGACGGGATTTTCACCGCCGACCCGCGGCTCCACCCCGATGCCGAGCTGTTTACCTCGATCACCCATCGCCAGGTCATCGACCGCGGACTCAAGGTGGCCGACGCCACCGCTTTCAGCCTCTGCATGGACAATGGCATGCCGATCCTGGTGTTCAACCTGCTGATTGACGGCAATATCGCGCGGGCGGTCGCGGGTGAGAAGATCGGGACACTGGTCACCACCTGAAGAGTGCCGGTGACGATGCAGTCGGGGTACCTCCCGGTTGCGGGGGACGAAGCGATGAAGAGGAGCGGCGCACATGATCGACGAGGCTCTCTTCGATGCCGAGGAGAAAATGGAAAAGGCCGTGGCGGTGGCCCGCGACGACCTGTCCACCATCCGCACCGGCCGGGCGAACCCGGGCATGTTCTCCCGGATCAACATCGACTACTACGGGTCGATGACCCCGATCACCCAGATGTGCAGCATCAACGTGCCCGAGGCGCGGATGGTGGTGATCAAGCCCTACGAGGCGTCCCAGCTGGGCGCTATCGAGACGGCGATCCGCAATTCGGACCTGGGTCTGAACCCCACCAACGACGGTTCGCTGATCCGGATCGCGGTGCCGCAGCTCACCGAGGAGCGGCGCAAAGAACTGGTCAAGCAGGCCAAGGGCAAAGGTGAGGACGCCAAGGTCTCGGTGCGCAACATCCGTCGCAAGGCGATGGAGGAGCTGCACCGCATCCGCAAGGACGGCGACGCCGGCGAGGACGACGTCGGCCGGGCGGAGAAGGACCTGGACAAGTCCACCCAGCAGTACGTGACTCAGATCGAAGAGCTGGTCAAGCACAAAGAAGGCGAATTGCTGGAGGTCTAGCGACCGTACAGCAGGTAAAACTCTTGGCAGACAACGACACTGGCGTAGGCGTCCCGGCTTCGCAGTCAAAGCAGTCGCGAGCTGGGCGCAACCTGCCCGCGGCAATCGTCGTCGGCCTGCTACTGGCCGGCCTCATGGTCGCCACCTTGCTGCTCGCCCCGCGACTGTGGTTGCTGATTTTGGCGGTATCGACCCCGATTGCCACTCATGAGGTGACCCGCCGGTTGCGCGAAGCCGGCTACGACGTGCCGTTCATCCCGTTGGCGCTCGGTGGCCAGGCCATGATCTGGCTGAGCTGGCCGTTCGGGCCGGTCGGTGTGCTGGGGGCGTTCGGCGGCACCGTTGTGCTGTGCATGGTGTGGCGGCTGGTCGACCAGGGCCTGAACCACACTCCGGTGAACTACCTGCGTGACATGTCGGTGACCGTGCTGATCGCGGTCTGGGTGCCGCTGTTCATGAGTTTCGGCGCCCTGCTGATCTACCCGGATCCGCAGGAGGGCGCCGGCCGGGTGTTGTGCATGCTGGTGACGGTGGTGTGCTCCGACATCGGTGGCTATGCGGTCGGCGTGCTCTACGGCCGGCACCCGATGGTGCCGGCGATCAGCCCGAAGAAATCCTGGGAGGGCTTCGGCGGATCGCTGGTGTTGGGGATCGCCGGCGCGGTGGTGGCGGTGACGCTCTTTCTGGACGAACCGGTATGGACCGGCGTGCCGTTGGGGTTGCTGCTCGTGCTCACGGGCATCCTCGGTGACCTGGTCGAATCCCAGATCAAGCGGGACTTGGGCATCAAGGACATGGGTAGTTCCCTGCCGGGCCACGGCGGGTTGATGGACCGGCTGGACGCGCTGCTGCCTGCGGCGGCGATCAGCTGGATCGTCTGGGCCGTATTGGCTTGACTATGAAGCAGAAGCTGGTGTTCGAAGCACCGCGACGGGCCCTTCCGCCGCGGCATCTGGCCGATCTCGACTCGGACGGTCGAGCCAATGCTGTCGCGGAACTGGGTCTGCCGGCATTCCGGGCCAATCAACTCGCCCAGCAGTACTACGGCAGGCTGATCGCCGATCCGCAGCAGATGACCGACCTGCCGGCCGCGGTGCGCTCGTCGGTGGCCGAGGCGCTGTTCCCCACACTGCTGACCGCGGCCAGCGAAATCGAATGCGACTCCGGCGAGACCCGCAAGACCCTCTGGCGAGCACTTGACCACACCAAGTTCGAGTCGGTGCTAATGCGGTACCCGCGGCGCAACACGGTATGCATCTCATCGCAGGCCGGCTGCGGCATGGCCTGCCCGTTCTGCGCGACCGGCCAGGCCGGGCTCACCCGCAACCTGTCCACCGCCGAGATCCTTGAACAGGTGCGGGCGGCGTCGGTGGCATTACGAGACCGCGGCGGCGCTCGATCATCCGGCGACCGGCTGTCCAACGTCGTGTTCATGGGCATGGGGGAGCCGTTGGCCAACTACGCCCGGGTGGTGGCCGCCGTCCGGCGGATCATCGATGCGCCGCCGAACGGGTTCGGCATCTCAGCGCGGTCGGTGACGGTGTCGACGGTGGGGCTGGCCCCGGCGATCCGCAAGCTCGCCGATGAGCGACTGGGGGTGACATTGGCACTGTCACTGCACACCCCCGATGACGAGTTGCGCGACACGCTGGTTCCGGTCAACAACCGGTGGAAGGTCGGCGAAGCCCTCGATGCCGCCCGCTACTACGCCGACGTGACGGGCCGGCGGGTGTCGATCGAATACGCGCTGATCCGCGACGTCAACGACCAGCCCTGGCGGGCCGATCTGTTGGGGAAGAAGCTGCACCAGGCGCTGGGACAATTGGTGCACGTCAATCTGATTCCACTCAACCCGACGCCGGGTAGCGACTGGGATGCCAGCCCCAAGCCGGTCGAGCGGGAGTTCGTCCGCCGGGTCCGGGCTCAGGGCGTGGAATGCACGGTGCGTGACACCCGTGGGCGTGAGATCGCGGCCGCCTGTGGCCAGCTGGCGGCAGAAAACGACTAGGTCAGTTCGTCGATCTCGGCGTCAAACCCGCAGCCGTGCAGCGGCGGTTAGCGGAGCTTGCCGCGTTTGCGGGCGACGATGTCGCGCACCACGACGAACAGCGTCAGTGCGGCGAACGCCAGCACGAAATAGTCCTCGACGTGGCCGACGTGGTTGCCGTGCAGCATGAGCAGCAGGAACCCGACGATGCCGAAGCCGACGATGTGCCAGGTGCGGTAGTTGATCGCGCTCCAACCCCACGCCGCGGACGGCACCTCGGCGGGGTCAACCCCGGTGTGGCGATCCACCTCGGTACTGGCCACTTCGACTCCTCTGTTCACCTGGGCAACTGCGCAACATTCTGGCATACCGGCTGTTAGCTCACCCCACGACGGCGCCCAGGACTCCACGGTCCGCGATCCGGAGGGCAACCTGTGGTGCTTCGGCACCTACACCGGGGAACAGCGCGGCTGATTTCGGGCACAATGAGCAGGTGACAGTGTCTCCGGCGGGCCGGATCAAAGTTCTGCTGTTGGGCTCGACCGGCTCAATCGGAACCCAGGCGTTGCAGGTCATCGCCGCTAACCCGGATCGCTTCGAGGTGGTCGGGCTGGCCGCCGGCGGCGGTAACCCGCAACTGCTGGCCGCCCAGCGCGCCGAGACCGGGGTCGCCAACGTCGCCGTCGCCGATGCGCAGGTCGGCGAAGCGCTCGACGCCACCTACCGCGGACCCGACGCCGTAACCCGGCTGGTACAGGACACCGACGCGGATGTGGTGCTCAACGCCTTGGTCGGCGCGCTGGGGCTGCGGCCCACATTGGCCGCGCTGGCGACCGGGGCCCGGCTGGCGCTGGCCAACAAGGAATCATTGATCGCCGGGGGGCCGTTGGTGCTGCAAGCCGCCCAGCCGGGCCAGATCGTGCCGGTGGACTCCGAGCACTCCGCGCTGGCGCAGTGCCTGCGGGCCGGCACCGCCGGTGAGGTCGCAAAACTGGTGCTGACCGCTTCCGGCGGGCAGTTCCGCGGCTTGGGCGCCGCCGACCTGGAGCACGTCACGCCCGAGCAGGCCGGGGCGCACCCGACCTGGTCGATGGGCCCGATGAACACGCTGAACTCGGCGTCACTGGTCAACAAGGGTCTTGAACTCATCGAAACCCATCTATTGTTCGGCGTCCCTTACGAGCGCATCGACGTCGTCGTACACCCCCAGTCGATCGTGCACTCCATGGTCACCTTCACCGACGGTTCGACGATCGCCCAGGCCAGCCCGCCGGACATGCGACTGCCGATCGCACTGGCCCTCGGCTGGCCAGCGCGGGTGCCCGGAACGGCCGCGGCCTGCGATTTCTCCACCGCGTCGACCTGGGAATTCGAGCCGCTGGACAACGTGGTGTTCCCCGCGGTGGACCTGGCTCGGCACGCCGGTCAAACCGGCGGCAGTATGCCTGCGGTCTACAACGCCGCTAACGAGGAATCAGCAGAGGCGTTCCTGCAGGGCCGCATCGGCTTCCCCGCGATCGTCGACACCATCGCCGATGTCTTGGATGCCGCCGACCAGTGGACCGCACCACCGGCTACCGTGGACGAGGTACTCGACGCGCAGCGCTGGGCCCGAGAGCGGGCGGCTCGCGCCGTCGATGCGATAGCAACGAGAAAGGTCGGAAGCACCCGATGATGTTCGCGGTCGGCATTGCGCTGTTCGCGCTGGCCATCCTGGTTTCGGTGGCACTGCACGAATGCGGCCACATGTGGGTGGCCCGGGCCACCGGCATGAAGGTGCGCCGCTACTTCGTCGGCTTCGGCAGCACCCTGTGGTCGACGCGCCGCGGGGAGACTGAGTACGGCCTCAAGGCGATTCCCGCCGGTGGCTTCTGTGACATCGCCGGCATGACAGCGGTGGAGGAACTGGCGCCCGACGAGGTCGACCGTGCCATGTACAAGCAGAAGACCTGGAAGCGGGTGGCGGTCTTGTTCGCCGGCCCCGGCATGAACTTCATCATCGGCCTGATGCTGGTCTACATGATCGGGCTGATCTGGGGCCTGCCCAATCTGCACGCCCCCACCACCGCGGTCATCGGTGAAACAGCTTGCGTGGCACCGGAAGTCGTCAAAGGGGAGCTGGGTAGCTGCGCGGGTCCCGGTCCGGCGGCGCTGGCCGGCATCGAGTCCGGTGACGTGGTGGTCAAGGTCGGCGACACCCCGGTGGCGACTTTCGAGGAGATGGCCACCGCCGTGCGTAAACAACACGGTGTGACACCGATCGTCGTCGAACGCGACGGTGCGGCTTTGACCAAGTATGTCGACGTCACCCCTACCCAGCGCTGGATCGCCGACGGACGCGAGCGCGAAGCCGTGCCCAGCACCGTCGGCGCGATCGGGGTGGGGGCGGCCCAGTTCGGGCCCACCCGGTACAACCCGCTCAGCGCGGTTCCGGCGACGTTCGCCTTCAGTGGGGACCTGTCGGTGTTGCTGGCCAAGTCTCTGGCCAACATCCCGTCCAAGGTCGGAGCGCTGATGCACGCTATCGGCAACCCGCACGGGCCGCGCGACCCGGAGACCCCGATCAGCGTTGTCGGCGCCTCGATCATCGGCGGCGACACCGTCGATCACGGCGTGTGGGTCGCGTTCTGGTTCTTCCTGGCGCAGCTGAACTTCATCCTGGGTGTGCTCAACCTGGTGCCACTGCTGCCGTTCGACGGCGGGCATATCGCGATCGCGCTCTATGAAAAACTCCGTAATCTGGTCCGCTCGGCGCGCGGGAAGGTTGCCGCGGCGCCGGTCAACTACCTCAAGTTGATGCCGGCCACATACGTAATCTTGGTCGTGGTGGTCGGCTACATGCTGCTCACCGTGACCGCCGACTTGGTCAATCCGATCAGGCTGTTTTGATAGGAGATCCCCCATGCCCGTCGGCCTAGGTATGCCAACGACACCGGCGCCCACTCTGGCGCCGCGCCGCAAGACACGGCAGTTCATGGTCGGCGACGTCGGGGTGGGCAGCGACCACCCGATTTCAGTGCAGTCGATGTGCACCACCAAAACCCACGACATCGACGCAACACTCCAGCAGATCGCCGCACTGACCACGGCCGGCTGCAACATCGTGAGAGTGGCTTGCCCGCGTCAGGAAGATGCCGACGCGCTGGCGATCATCGCCCGTAAGAGCAAGATTCCGGTCATCGCCGATATCCACTTCCAGCCCAAGTACATCTTCGCCGCGATCGACGCGGGTTGCGCCGCGGTTCGGGTGAATCCGGGCAACATCAAGGAGTTCGATGGCCGGGTTGCCGACGTCGCCAAGGCGGCCGGGGCTGCCGGAGTGCCCATCCGGATCGGCGTCAACGCCGGTTCGCTGGACCGGCGGTTTTTGACCAAGTACGGCAAAGCCACGCCGGAGGCGCTGGTGGAGTCGGCGTTGTGGGAGGCGTCGCTGTTCGAGGAGCACGGCTTCGGCGACATCAAGATCAGCGTCAAGCACAACGACCCGGTCGTGATGGTGGCCGCCTACGAGCAGTTGGCCGAGCAGTGCGACTACCCGCTGCACCTGGGCGTCACTGAAGCGGGCCCGTCGTTCCAGGGCACCATCAAATCCGCCGTGGCGTTCGGTGCGCTGCTGTCCCGCGGTATCGGCGACACCATTCGGGTGTCGTTGTCGGCGCCGCCGGTGGAAGAGGTCAAGGTCGGCAACCAGATTCTGGAGTCGCTCAACCTACGGCCGAGGGGCCTGGAGATTGTTTCGTGTCCGTCGTGCGGGCGGGCACAAGTGGACGTCTACAAGCTGGCCAACGAAGTCACCGCCGGGCTGGAGGGGCTTGACGTCCCGCTGCGGGTCGCGGTGATGGGCTGTGTGGTCAACGGGCCCGGTGAGGCCCGCGAGGCGGATCTGGGCGTGGCGTCGGGCAACGGCAAGGGCCAGATCTTCGTCAAGGGCGTAGTGATCAAGACCGTTCCCGAGGCGCAGATCGTCGAAACCCTGATCGAGGAGGCGCTGAAGCTGGCGGCCGAGATGGGCGAAGGATCTCCCGGCGGTTCGCCCAGCGTCGCCGTAAGCTGAACGCAGCCGATCGGCCGACCGCGCCCGGCTGTCGAGTTCGCAGAAAGAGTCACCATGTCGGCTCCGCCGGATTTCCGTCTCGATCAGCGACGGGTGTCCGTCGTGCGCGACGCCGTGGCGGTCCGGCGGGTGCTCGATGCGGATCCGGTCGGCTCCTGCATGGTCGCCGCCCGGGTCGCCGACTACGGCGTCGACCCCCGGTCGATCGGTGGTGAACTGTGGACGCGCGGTGGTGTGGACGAATCGCTGTGCTACGCCGGCGCGAACCTGATCCCGCTGAGCGGGGCGCCGGCTGACCTGGCCGCCTTCGCGGACAAGGCGGCGAGCGCCATCCGCCGCTGCTCGTCTCTGGTCGGCCGGGCCGAACTTGTACTGCCGATGTGGCAGCGGCTCGCCGATTTCTGGGGACCGGCTCGTGATGTGCGCGAGAACCAGCCCTTGATGGCGTTGCAGACCATGCCGGCATGTCCGATGGACCCGGAGGTGCGCCAGGTTCGACCGGATGAGTTGGATGCGTACCTGGTGGCGGCCGTCGACATGTTCATCGGAGAGGTCGGGGTGGATCCGCGCGCCGGTGACGGCGGACGTGCCTACCGTCGGCGGGTGGCCAACCTGATCGCCGCCGGCCGGGCCTGGGCGCGCTTCGAGCGTGGCGAGGTGGTGTTCAAGGCCGAAGTGGGTTCCCAGTCACCGGCGGTGGGACAGATCCAGGGTGTCTGGGTGCATCCGGAGCATCGAGGACGCGGGTTGGGCTCCGGTGGCACTGCGATGCTGGCCGCGGTGCTCGTCGGCACCGGGCGCATCGCCAGCCTGTACGTCAATGACTTCAACGAGGTAGCCCGGGCCACCTACGAGCGGGTGGGGTTCACCCCGGCCGGCACCTTCGCGACCGTGCTGCTGGACTGAGTTCTCGGCGCCGTCTTCGCGTTCTTCGCCGAGACTGTGGTTGGCGCGGAAAAGGTCGAGTGGCGGACACGCTAACCGCAGTCTCGGTGCGCCTCCGCCCGTCGGCCGTTTTCATTTCGTAACATCAGCATCAATGGCAACAAAAGCAACATCAGTAACAGCTGTGCTGTCGATTGTGATGGCCTTGGCCGCCTGCACCCCCCGCCCGGACGGTCCTACGCCCATCGCCGAGCGGTTCTTCGCCGCGCTGGCCAACGGCGACACCGCAACGGCCGCCGAACTCAGTGACGACCCCGTTGCCGCCCGCAGCGCACTCAACGCAGCCTGGGCTGGTTTGCAGGCCGAACACCTGGACGCGCAGGTCCTCAGCTCGCGCTACAACGACGACACCGGCAGCGTGACCTACCGCTACACCTGGCAGTTGCCGAAGAACCGGACCTGGGCCTACGACGGCCAGCTCAAGATGGTGCGCAACGAAGGCAGCTGGGCGATCCGCTGGTCGGCCACCGGCCTGCACCCCAAGCTGGGGGAGCACCAGACCTTCGCGCTGCGGGCCGACCCGCCGCGGCGCGCCTCGGTTAACGAGGTGGGCGGCACCGACGTGTTGGTGCCCGGCTACCTGTACCACTACCAACTCGACGCCGGCCGGGCCGGGCCGGGCCTGATGCGCACCGCGCGCGCCGTGGTCGAGGTGCTGCGCGGGTTCGACGACACCCTGGGCGACCCGCAGCGGCTCGCCGAGCAGGCCAGCTCCTCGGTGACCCCGCTGGACCTGATCACGTTGCGTAAATACGACCATGATCGCGTCGAGGCCGCCATTGGCCGGCTGCCGGGCGTCGTGATCACCGCGCGTCCCGATCTGTTGCCCACCGATGACCAATTCGCGTCGATGCTCGTCCGCGAAGTCAAGAAGGCCGTCTCGACGCAACTCGAGGGGGAGGCCGGCTGGCGCGTCGTCAGCGCCAACCAGAACGGTGTCGACGTCGCGGTGCTGCATGAGGTCGAACCGTCACCGGCACCGTCGCTGACGATTAGCCTGGATCGATCTGTGCAGCGCGCCGCCCAGAACGCGGTCAACACCCGTGGAAACAAGGCGATGATGGTGGTGATCAAGCCGTCGACCGGCGAGTTGCTCGCGGTCGCGCAGAACACCGCCGCCGACGCCGACGGCCTGGTGGCGACCACCGGCCTTTATCCGCCCGGGTCGACGTTCAAGATGATCACCGCGGGTGCGGCGATCGAGCGGGACATGGTGACACCGAATTCCATGGTCGGCTGTCCGGGCGAACTCGACATCGGCCAGCGCACGATCCCCAACTACGGCGGGTTCGACCTGGGTCTGGTGTCGATGTCGCGGGCGTTCGCCAATTCGTGCAACACCACGTTTGCCGAGCTGGCCAGCCGGATGCCGCCACGGGCACTGTCTCAGGCAGCCAGCCGCTACGGAATCGGGGTGGATTACCTGGTGGATGGCATCACCACGGTCACCGGCTCGGTGCCGCCGACGGTGGACCTGGCCGAACGCACCGAGGACGGATTCGGTCAGGGCAAGGTGTTGGCCAGCCCCTTTGGCATCGCGCTGGCCGCTGCGACGGTGGCTGCCGGCAAGACCCCGGTGCCCCGGTTGCTCGAGGGCCGGCCGACCGTGGTCAACGGTGCGGCGGGCCCCTCGATCACCCCGGCCATGTTGGACGGTCTGCGCCAGATGATGCGCCTGGTGGTGACCGACGGCACCGCGCGGGCCCTCGCCGGCTGCGGACCGGTATTCGGTAAGACTGGCGAGGCGGAATTCAGCGGTGGGTCGCATTCCTGGTTCGCCGGCTACCGAGGAGACATGGCCTTCGCGTCCCTGATCGTCGGTGGCGGCAGCTCGGAATACGCGGTGCGGATGACCAAGGTGATGTTCGACTCCCTGCCGGACAACTTCCTGCTCTAAAGTGCGGGCCGGCCGGCCGCGGTAAGTTGGGAAGCCATGACGGAGCTCGACGACAACGTGGTGTCTGCGCTGCGCATCTCGGATGCGGACCGCAACGGCACGCTGCGCCGCCTGCACAATGCGGTGTCCCTCGGGTTGATCGATATCGGCGAGTTCGAAGAGCGCGCCACGCAGGTTTCGCAGGCCAGGATGCGCTCGGAACTCGACACCCTGATCGGCGACCTGCCCGGGCCGCGCGCCATCGTCACTTCGGCGGCCGACCGGGTCGAACTGCGCGGCTGGGCCGGTTCGCTCAAGCGCCACGGCGAATGGATCGTGCCGACCCGACTGGCGTTGGTTCGACGCCTCGGGTCGGTTGACCTCGACCTCACCAGGGCACGCTTCGCCGGACCGGTCGTCGTCATCGAACTCGACATGCGGTTCGGATCGGTCGACATCCGGCTGCCCGACGGCGCCAGCGCCTCGATCGACGACGTCGAGGTCTATGGCGGCAGCGCCAAAGACCACCGCAAGGACGCCCCTGCCGAAGGCACCCCGCACGTGGTGCTGACCGGGCACGTGGTGTTCGGGTCGGTCAATATCAGAGGCCCCCGGCGATCCTGGCTCAAACGTCCGGGCTTGCGCCGCTAGCCCCTGGTCGGCAGCGGGTCGTTAAGCTGGCGCAATGCCAGTTCGTGCTCCGCTTTCCCCCGGCACGGTGTCGCCGACACTCCCGGTGCCCAAGTCGATCCCGCGCCCGGAATACGTCGGCAGATCCACTGCCGCCGAGGGCAGCGAACCATGGGTGCAGACTCCCGAGGTGATCGAGAAGATGCGGGTGGCGAGCCGGATCGCGGCGGGCGCGCTGGCCGAGGCGGGCAAGGCGGTGGCGCCCGGGGTCACCACCGACGCGCTCGACCGCATCGCCCACCAGTACATGGTCGACCACGGCGCCTACCCGTCCACACTGGGCTACCGGGGATTTCCCAAGTCGTGCTGCACGTCGCTCAACGAGGTCATCTGCCACGGCATCCCGGACTCGACGGTGATTGCCGACGGGGACATCGTCAACATCGATGTCACCGCTTACCTCGACGGCGTGCACGGCGACACCAACGCGACGTTTCTGGCCGGCGACGTGTCCGAGGAACACCGTCTGCTGGTCGAGCGCACCCGGGAGGCGACGGCGCGCGCCATCAAGGCGGTGAAGCCGGGGCGCGCCCTGTCGGTGATCGGCCGGGTCATCGAGGCGTATGCGAATCGGTTCGGCTACACCGTGGTCCGAGATTTCACCGGTCACGGGATCGGGGAGACATTCCACAACGGGCTGGTGATCCTGCATTACGACCAACCCGAGGTGGACACCATCATCGAGCCCGGGATGACATTCACCATCGAACCGATGATCAACCTCGGCGGTCTGGACTATGAGATCTGGGACGACGACTGGACGGTGGTCACCACCGACGGGCGGTGGACCGCCCAGTTCGAGCACACCCTGGTGGTGACGGACGACGGAGCCGAGATTCTCACGCTCCCCTGATTTTCCAGCCGTTGGCTGTTGAGCCCCTGATGGGCCGACCAAAACCGCCCCATGCGGCTTCGCTGACGGTAGCGTTGCGCAAATGCCTGGCACGATGATGACCATCGACGGGTTTCCAATCCCGGTCGAGGTGACCGGCCCGCACAATGGGCCTGTCGTGGTCGTGCTTGCAGCGGCACAGCATCCGCTGACCGCCTACGATGCGGTCTGCGAACGACTGCACACCGCGACCCTGCGAACCATCGTGATCGGCGCCGACCCGCGCCTGACACCCAAGTCGGTGGTGGGCATCCTCGATTCGTTGGGCGTTCAGTGCGGTGTGCTGGTGGGCGATCGGACCGGCGGTGACAACGCCTGGGAGTTGGCGGCGACGCGCCCGGACCGGTTTACCGGTCTGGTGGTACTCGACCGGGGACATCCGCGGGCGCCGGATCTGAGCGGGGTGATCCGCGATGAACGCTGTCCGCCGGTGGAGATCAACACCACCGTCCTGGTCAGTTCGCGGGCCACCACGGAGGTGGCCAACGCCAGCCAGCGATTCATCTACGGGGAACACCGACTGGTGGTGCTGCCCGGGCGCCGCAGCGCCCAGGAGTTCAACGCTCAACTCGCGATGGAGATCGTGTTGCGGGCCAGCACCTGGTAGTAGCTCACGGGGGTCGTGAGAAAATTTCGGCTTCAAATAATTGAATACCTATCTGGGGGGGTAGTTGAAGTGTTGTCGTGGGGGCGGTCGATACCTGGGATGCTGCGCGAACGGGCCGAGCAATGGCCGGACCGGCCGGCATTCACCTTTGTCGACTACGAACTCGATCAGGCCGGCTACGCCGAGACCTTGACCTGGTCGCGGATCGTGCGCCGCGTCGAGGCCGTCGCCGTCGAGGTGGCCGCGGTCGCCTCGCCCGGCGATCGCGTCGCGCTGATCGCGCCACAGGGCCTCGAGTACATCGCCGGGTTCTTCGGAGTGATGGAGGCCGGCTGCATCGTGGTGCCATTACCGGTACCGGCGTTCGGCAGCCGCGACGAACGGGTCACCGCAGCACTGAAGGACTGCGCGCCGGCCGCGGTGCTCACCACGTCGACCGTGGCCGGCGATATCGCCGCGTGCCTGCGTGCCGTTGGGGGCCGCCCGCCCGCGGTCATCGAGGTCGACCTGCTCGACCTCGACTCGCCCGTCGCATGGGATGGAGCGGGCGCGTTGACGACCAAAACCGCGCTGCTGCAGTACACCTCCGGCTCGACCGGCTCGCCGAGGGGCGTGGTGGTCTCGCACCACAACGTGTTCGCCAACATCGAGCAAGTGATGGAGGACTACTTCGTCGAAGACGGCGGAGTGCCACCGCCGGAGGCCACCCTGGTGTCTTGGCTGCCCTTCTACCACGACATGGGCCTGCTGCTCGGGGTCATGGGCGCCGTCACGATGGGCCGCCATTCGGTGGTGATGACCCCCATCGCCTTCCTGCAGAAGCCGGCCCGATGGATGCAGCAGCTGGCCATCAACTCTGCCGCGTTCACCGCCGGGCCGAACTTCGCGTTCGAGCTGACCGCGCGCCGAACGACCGATGCCGACATGGCCGGGCTGGACCTCGGGGGCGTGCACACCATCCTCAGCGGCAGCGAGCGTATCCACGCGGCGACGATCCGGCGCTTCACCGAGCGGTTCGCCCGCTTCAACCTGCCGGCCAACGCGCTGGCGCCGTCCTACGGGCTGGCCGAGGCGACGGTCTACGTGGCGTCGGCGCCACGCGCGAACCGACCGGTGACCGCCCGGCTCGATTACGAGAAGCTGGTGGCCGGTGTCGCCGAAGCCGGCCCGATCGGTACCGACCTGGTCAGCATCGGCGCCCCGCGTGCCTGCACGGTGCGGATCGTCGACCCCGAGACACGCACCGAGAACCCGGACGGCACGGTCGGCGAGATCTGGGTGCACGGACCCAATATCGCCAGCGGGTACTGGCATAATCCGGAGGCAACCGAACGCACCTTCGGTGGGCGGCTGGACGTTCCGACCCCGGGCACGCCCGCGCAGCCGTGGTTGCGCACCGGGGACCTCGGTGTCATCCACGACGGCGATCTGCTGGTTGTCGGCCGCATCAAGGACCTGTTGATCGTCGACGGACGAAACCACTACCCGGACGACATCGAGGCCACGGTGCAGGAGATCACCGGGGGCCGCGTCGCGGCGATTCCGGTCACCGGGGACGGTGGCGAGCAACTGGCCGTCGTTGCCGAACTCAAGAGCCGGGGCGGCTCCGCAGACGACGAATCGCAGCGGATACTGACCCTGAAACGGGATGTGGTGGCGGCGGTTTCGCGCGCCCACGGGGTGCGAGTCACCGACCTGGTGCTGGTCGCCCCCGGCTCGCTGCCGATCACCACCAGTGGCAAGATCCGTCGGTCGAGCTGCGTCGACTGCTACCGGTCGGATCAATTCCATCGACTGGAGTCCGTCGGCTGACGTCGGGCGGGTAGCCTGGCAGCACTCAAAAATGTCAGGGGAGACCGTCGTAGGCGAAGGAGCGCAATGGCCCGGCCCGCGATGCTGTCCGAAGTGGAACTGCGGCAACTGGTCGAGTCCGGCGAGGTCGACACCGTCGTGGTTGCGTTCACCGACATGCAGGGCCGGTTGGTCGGCAAGCGGGTCGCAGCCCAGCATTTCCTCGACGAGGTGGCCGGGCACGGCGTGGAGTGCTGCAGCTACCTGCTGGCCGTCGACGTCGAGATGAACACCATTCCCGGCTACCCGATAGCCGATTGGGGGACCGGCTACGGCGACCTGGTGCTCAAACCGGACTTCGCGACGCTGCGGCGCATCCCGTGGCTGCCCGGTACCGCACACGTGCTGGCCAACGCCCACTGGCCGGACGGCGGCCCGGTTGCGGTGGCGCCCCGCCAGATACTGGCCGCCCAAATTGCGCGGCTGGCCGAGCGCGGGCTGGTCGCTTATGCCGCAACGGAACTCGAATTCCTGGTTTTCGATGACAGCTACCGGCAGGCGTGGGCCGGCGGTTATCGCGGCCTGACGCCAGGGACGGATTACAACGCCGACTACGGGCTGGTGGCCGGTACCCGGTTGGAACCGCTGCTGCGAGACATCCGGCTGGGGATGGCCGGTGCGGGTATGCGCTGCGAGGGCGTCAAGGGCGAGTGCCACACCGGCCAGCAGGAGATCACGTTCCGCTACGAAGAGGCACTGCGCGCTTGCGATAACCACAGCGTGTACAAAAGCGGTGCCAAGGAGATCGCCGACCAGCACGGTAAGAGCGTCACGTTCATGGCGAAATTCGACGAACACGCAGGCAACAGCTGCCACGTTCATCTTTCGCTGCGCAGTGCCGACGGTGCCGCGGTGTTCGCCGATCCGTCTGCACCGCACGGTATGTCGACGTTGTTCCGCAGATTTCTGGCCGGCCAGCTGGCCACCCTACCCGAGTTGACGCTGTGCTATGCGCCGAACATCAACTCCTACAAGCGGTTCGTCGGCGGCAGTTTTGCACCCACGGCGATCGGCTGGGGCCTGGACAATCGCACCTGCGCATTGCGAGTGGTCGGCCGCGATGACTCGCTGCGGGTGGAGTGCCGAGTACCCGGCGGCGACGTGAATCCCTACCTGGCGTTGGCGGCCCTGATCGCGGCGGGCCTGCACGGGATCGACGACGAGTTGGAATTGGCCGAGCCGGTCGACGGTGACGCCTACCATAGCGAGTTGCCGCACCTGCCGACCACCCTCGCGCAGGCCGCCGACCTGTTCGCAGAATCAACGGTGGCGCGCAAGGCGTTCGGCGACGGGGTTGTCGAGCATTACCTGCACGGCGCCCGGGTGGAGTTGCAAGCGTTCAACACCGCGGTGACCGACTGGGAAAGGGTTCGGGGTTTTGAGCGGTTCTGAACCCGGCGGTTCAGCGAGGCTCGACGAAGGAGAGCCGAAGCTGGGACCGCCGCATATATACGTGCGCCCGGTTATCGGCCTGACCACCTACCTGGACCGCGCGCAGACCGGGGTCTGGGATGTGCGCGCCGGCCTGCTGCCCGCCGTCTACCTGGAGGGCATCACTGTCGCCGGCGGGATCGCGGTGTTGCTGCCGCCGCAGCCGGTCAGTCCCGAGATCGCGGCACGGGTGTTGGACGGCGTCGCCGGTCTGGTGATCACCGGCGGCAGGGACCTCGACCCGGCCGGCTACGGACAGGCACCGCACGCCGAAACCGACCGGCCGGACCGCACCCGCGACGCCTGGGAGTTCGCGCTGCTGGCCGAGGCGCTGCGACGCGGGCTGCCGGTGCTGGGGATCTGTCGCGGCGCCCAAGTGCTCAATGTCGCGCTGGGTGGAACACTGCACCAGCATCTGCCCGACGTGCTGGGCAACTGCGGGCACCGGGCCGGCAACGGCGTGTTCACTCCGCTGCCGGTGGGCACCGTGGCCGGCACCCGGTTGGCCGAGCTGGTCGGCGAGACCTGCGAGGTGCAGTGCTACCACCATCAGGCGATCGCCGAGGTGGGCGCCGGGCTGGTGGTCAGCGCGCGCGACGACGACGGTGTCGTCGAGGCCATCGAGCTTCCCGGGGAGCATTTCGTGCTCGCGGTGCAGTGGCATCCAGAGGAATCCCTCGATGATCCTCGGCTGTTCACCGCGATCGTGGAGGCCGCGCAAAAGTATGGGCGACAGCGGGCGAACCGATGAGCACCCGAGGCACGAGCACCGAACTTCTCAACCCGGCCACCGCGGCGGTATTCGCCAGCGTCGAGCACCTCGACGCCGCCGCCGTCGACGACGCGGTGCGGCGGGCGCAGGCGGCTCAGCGGCGGTGGGCCAAACGCGCCCCGGCCGAGCGGGCGGCGGCGCTGCGGGCGTTCGCCGCGGTCGTCGACGCGAACCTCGACGAGCTGGCCGCACTGGAGGTGACCAACTCCGGGCATCCCGTCTCGGCCGCCGAGTGGGAAGCCGGCCATGTCCGCGACGTGCTGCAGTTCTACGCCGGCAGCCCGGAACGGCTGTCCGGTAGGCAGATTCCCGTGGCAGGCGGTCTGGACGTCACGTTCCACGAGCCGCTCGGCGTCGTCGGGATCATCACCCCGTGGAACTTCCCCATGCCGATCGCCGCGTGGGGGTTCGCGCCGGCGCTGGCCGCCGGCAACGCGGTGCTGATCAAGCCCGCCGAGTGGACTCCGCTGACCACGATCCGGCTGGGCGAGTTGGCCGTCGAATCAGGTTTGGAGCCGGATCTTTTGCAGGTGCTGCCCGGCCGCGGCGCGGAGGTGGGGGAGCGGCTGGTCACCCACCCGGGCGTGGCCAAGATCGTCTTCACCGGCTCGACCGTCACCGGAACCCGGGTGCTGGCGGCAGCGGCGGCCGGGGTCAAACGGGTCACCCTGGAACTCGGCGGCAAGAGCGCCAATATCGTGTTCGCCGACTGCGATCTAGAGCAGGCGGCGGCGACCGCACCCTACGGGGTTTTCGACAATGCCGGGCAAGACTGCTGCGCACGTAGCCGGATCCTGGTGCAGCGCAGCGTTTACGACCGGTTCATGGAGTTGCTGGAGCCCGCTGTCGCCGGTGTCGTCGTCGGTGATCCAGCCTCCCGGGACACCGAGATGGGGCCGCTGGTGTCGCGCCCGCACTGGGAGAAGGTGGCCTCCTATGTGCCCGACGACGCGCCAGTTGCCTTCCGTGGCCAGGCGCCCACCGGTCCGGGCTTCTGGTTCCCGCCGACGGTACTGACCCCGGGTCGCACCGACCGATCCGTCACCGAGGAGATTTTCGGTCCGGTGGTGACGGTGTTGGCGTTCGACGACGAAGCCGACGCCATCGCATTGGCCAACGACACGGTGTATGGGTTGTCGGGTTCGATCTGGACCGACGACCTGTCCCGGGCACTGCGGGTGTCGCGAGCGGTGGAAGCCGGTAATCTGTCGGTAAATTCGCATTCCTCGGTGCGTTTAACCACCCCGTTCGGGGGATTCAAACAATCGGGCTTGGGCCGGGAGTTGGGTGCGGACGCCCCGTTGGCCTTCACCGAGACCAAGAACGTGTTCATCGCGGTGAAGGAGATGTGAGTGACCGATCTGACCCAACGCCTGGCCGGGCGGGTTGCCGTGGTGACCGGCGCGGGTGGCGGCATCGGCCTTGCGGCAGCGCGGCGCATGCGGTCCGAAGGTGCGCGGATCGTGATCGGCGACCTGGACCCGGCCGCGGGTGCGACGGTCGCCGATGAGTTGGACGGTTTGTTCGTCCAGGTCGACGTGTCTGATCAGGCTCAGGTCGACACGCTGTTCGACACTGCGGCAGCGACGTTCGGGGCGGTGGACATCGCCTTCAACAATGCCGGCATCTCGCCGCCGGACGACGACCTGATCGAACACACCGAACTGCCGGCGTGGCAACGGGTTCAGGACGTCAACCTGAAGTCGGTGTACCTGTGCTGCCGGGCGGCGCTGCGGCACATGGCGCCGGCCGGGCGCGGATCGATCATCAACACCGCCTCGTTCGTGGCGGTCATGGGTTCGGCGACATCGCAGATCGCCTATACCGCCTCCAAGGGCGGGGTGCTGGCCATGTCGCGCGAACTCGGGGTCCAGTACGCCCGCCAGGGCATCCGGGTCAATGCGCTGTGCCCCGGACCAGTGAATACTCCACTGCTGCAAGAGCTTTTCGCCGCGGACCAGGAACGCGCGGCGCGCCGTCTGGTGCACGTGCCGATGGGACGCTTTGCCGAGCCGGAGGAGATCGCGGCCGCGGTCGCGTTCCTGGCCAGCGACGACGCCTCGTTCATCACCGGCTCGACGTTCCTGGTGGACGGCGGCATCAGCTCGGCGTACGTAACGCCACT
>JBDTEP010000011.1:0-17798 GCA_039922455.1 Mycobacterium sp.
TGGCGCGCCTGGCGGAGTCGGCCGCGGCGGCGGGCGTTCACCCGGATCAGGCCGAGCTCGCCGCGCGAACCGTCGTGTACTACGTGCTGGGATTCACCGCCGACGAACAGTCCCGGCTGCAGTGGGATGCCGCCGGGGCGGCCGAGATTGCGCCTGAGGCCGACCCGGGCAGCGCGTTCGCATTCGGTCTGGCGCTACTGATCGACGGTCTGGCCGTGCGGGCAGGGGCCGCGGTCCGCTGATCGGCTGTCGACGCGGATCCACAATTCAGCCCTTGCTGTTACGTCAGTGACAGCTGTATTATTTGACAGATGCTGACGTGTGAGAAGCGGGAATCGGCGCTGGCCCGGCTGGGTCGTGCGCTGGCCGATCCGACGCGGTGTCGGATCCTGGTGGCGTTGCTCGATGGGGTGCGCTACCCGGGTGAGCTGGCGTCGCACTTGGGGTTGACGCGGTCGAATGTGTCCAATCATCTGTCGTGTTTGCGGGGCTGCGGGCTGGTGATCGCAACGTACGAGGGCAGGCAGGTTCGCTATGCGCTGGCCGACAGTCACCTTGCCCACGCTTTGGGTGAGTTGGTCCAGGTCGTCCTCGCGGTGGATACCGACCGGCCTTGCATCGGCGAACAAGCCTCGTTCGCCGACCCGGCTGAATTGCGCTGACATGGGAACAGAAAGGAGTGGCGGAGTGGTTTCCGAAGGGTTGTTGGTGAGAGCTGCTGGAGCCGTTTTCACGGGTCTGGTCGGTGTGAGCGCCTACGAGATGCTGCGCAAGGCGATGGGCGCGGCTCCGGTTCACCGGGCTGC
The DNA here is from genome assembly GCA_039922455.1 of Mycobacterium sp. Classification (GTDB taxonomy): domain Bacteria; phylum Actinomycetota; class Actinomycetes; order Mycobacteriales; family Mycobacteriaceae; genus Mycobacterium. The sequence goes on from JBDTEP010000011.1 coordinate 807, forward strand.
GGTGAGCGCCACGGAGTGGGGTCTGCGGGGGACGCGGCGGGCAGAGGTGGCGGCTGAATCGGCACGGCTGAAAGTCGCCGACGTCGTCGCCGAGGCCCGCGAACGGATCGGTGGCGATGCCCCGTTCCCGCGGGTCGACACGGCCGAGGACAACGGCTGCTGTTGAGCGGTCCGCCGACCGCTTTGTGACGGGTGGGGGAAGGTTGATTATGTCGACTGCCGACGCTTCCACCGATACCGGGGCCGCGCTGGCCGTCGTGTCCGCGGGTGCGGGGCGGCTACGTGTGCGCGCCAACTGGTTTCGGTTTGACGTGGTTCAAGCCGTCGCCATCGAGGATGCGGTCGCCCAGGTGCCCGGTGTGCGGGGTGTACAGGCCTATCCCCGCACGGGATCCGTAGTGATCTGGTACTCGGCCGAACACTGCGACATCGCCGCGGTCATGTCGGCGATCATCGCCGCCGAGCACATTCCTGCCGAGTCGGTGTCCGCACGAGCGCCGCACTCGGCTGACGGACGAAAGCCGGGTGTAGTGCAGAAAATCCTCGACTGGAGCGCGCGCACGCTATCCGGCGAGGTCGCTGACACGGTGACGCAACGACCGGCAGAAAGAAACGATGGCTGCTGTGACCGCGACGTCAACGAGCCTGAGCCGGAGCAGTTGTGGGACATCGTCACGCTGCGGCGAGCAGCAGTTTCCGGGGTGGCGCTGGCCGCCTCACTGGTGGCCGCGTGGCTGACTCCACTCGGGCCGGTGACAGTGGGATTTAAAGTCATCGCGCTGGCGGTGGGCGCCTCGACGTTTGTACCCGCAACCGTTAGGCGGCTGACCGAGGGCCGCGTCGGCGTCGGAACGTTGATGACCATCGCCGCGCTCGGCGCGGTCGGACTCGGTCAGGTCGGCGAAGCCGCCATGCTGGCGTTCTTGTTCTCCGTCAGCGAGGGCCTGGAGGAATACGCGGTGGCGCGCACCCGCCGGGGCCTGCGCGCCCTGCTCTCGCTGGTGCCCGATCAGGCCACCGTATTGCGCGACGGCACCGAAACCGTTTTGGCCACAGCCGAACTGCGCGTCGGCGACCAGATGATCGTCAGAGCCGGGGAACGCTTGGCCACCGACGGCGTCATCCGTGCCGGGCACACCGCCCTGGACGTCTCAGTGATCACCGGCGAGTCGGTGCCGGTCGAGGCCGTCCCCGGCGACGAGGTGTTCGCCGGGTCGATCAACGGCTCGGGTGTGCTGCAGGTGGAAGTCACCGCGACTGCACAGGACAATTCATTGGCGCGCATCGTCCACATCGTGGAAGCCGAGCAGACCCGCAAAGGTGCCAGTCAACGCCTGGCCGATCGCATCGCGCGACCGCTGGTACCGGGCATCATGATCGCGGGTGCGCTGATCGCGGGAATTGGCAGTGTGCTCGGCAACCCGGTGGTCTGGATCGAACGCGCGCTGGTGGTGCTGGTCGCAGCGTCCCCATGTGCGCTGGCCATCGCCGTTCCCGTCACAGTCGTGGCGGGCATCGGCGCCGCGTCCAAATTCGGCGTTCTGATCAAGGGCGGTGCCGCGATGGAAGCCCTGGGCGCCATCGGCGGGATCGCACTGGACAAGACCGGAACGTTGACCGCCAACCGGCCGGTAGTCATCGACGTCGCCGCCGTCAACGGCGCCTCCCGCGAGGAGGTGCTGGCCGTGGCGGGCGCTCTGGAGGCCCGCAGTGAACACCCCCTGGCTGCGGCCGTCCTCGCCGCTACCCCGCAACCGGTGACCGCCGCGGGTGACGTGCACGCTGTTGCCGGGGCCGGGCTGACCGGCCACCTCGACGGGCTCACCATCCGACTGGGGCGGCCCGGCTGGATCGATCCAGGTGACCTCGCCGATCACGTGGCACGTATGCAGCAAGCCGGGGCAACGGCGGTTCTCGTCGAACGCGACAACCACCTGATCGGTGCTATCGCTGTGCGCGATGAACTACGCCCAGAAGCCGCCGAGGTCGTTGCCACGCTACGCGCCGGCGGCTACCAGGTGGCGATGCTCACCGGCGACAACCACACCACCGCGGCGGCCCTGGCCGCCGAAGCCGGAATCGAGCACGTCCATGCCGAGTTGCGACCCGAAGACAAGGCTCACCTGATCGCTCAGCTGCGCGCCCAGCGCCCCACCGCAATGGTCGGCGACGGCGTCAACGACGCTCCGGCCCTGGCTGCTGCCGACGTGGGAATCGCGATGGGCGCCATGGGAACCGACGTTGCCATCGAAACCGCGGACGTCGCCCTGATGGGTCAAGACCTGCGGCACCTGCCCCAAGCACTCGACCACGCCCGGCGCTCCCGGCAGATCATGCTGCAAAACGTCGGACTGTCGCTGGGCATCATCACAGTGCTGATGCCGTTGGCGGTGTTCGGAACCCTCGGCCTGGCTGCAGTCGTGCTGGTCCATGAGCTCGCCGAAGTTGTCGTCATCGCCAACGGTGTGCGCGCCGGACGCATCACGCCCCTTCCGGGGCCGACACCGGACGCCCCGATCAGATGACCACCAGCGTGCGCACCCAGTCGGAGTCGAACGCCGCACGGCTCATGGCGGCGAAGTCCGCGACACCGCGCTTCGCCGACCCAGCCGGCAGCACCGCGCGCACCGGAGCCAACCGGCTCAGTGCCGCCCGATTGGTGACGGCGGCCGGTCCGGGCTGACCCGGCCAGCTTCCTATCACCAGACCCGCACACGACAACCCTTGCCCGGCAAGGGATTCTAAAGTAAGTGCAGTGTGGTTGAGGGTGCCCAATTCGGCATTCACCACCACCAGCACCGCGGCGTCCAGGTCGATGGCAAGATCGCGCAGGGTGACGCCGTCAGCCGTCAGCTCGACCAGCAGCCCACCGGCGCCCTCAACCAACGTCAGCTGCCCGGGTCGGTCGGCGGCGCGGACCAGACCCAGCAACTCCGCGCGGGTAGGCAGCGCCATGCCGGCATATTCGGCGGCGGCGACCGGCGCCAACGGCTCCGGGTAACGCGCGGTCCCGGACAGTTCGGTCACCCCCGACAACCGCCCGACCTCGGCCAGGTCGTCGTCGCCGTCGGCCGTGCCGGTCTGCACCGGCTTGCACACCGCCACAGCCACCCCGACCTGGCGGGCAGAGCTGGCCAATGCCGCGGTGGCGATCGTCTTGCCGACTCCGGTGCCGGTGCCGGTGATGATCAGGACGGTCACCGGCGCCGCCGAGGCAGTGGGGGTACGAAGCGATGCGGAGAAGGTGGCGTAATCAGCACCGGTTCGCCACCGCCAGTACCTCGGTCAATACCCGTCGGGCCAGATCCAAGTCGTCGGCGGACAGCGAGGCCCGCGCCGTCAGCCGCAGCCGGGAGGTGCCCGCCGGCACGGTGGGCGGCCGGAAACAGCCCACCCGCACACCGGCATTCAGGCAGGCCGTCGCCGCGGCCACCGCCACCTCAGGGTCGCCGAGGATCACCGGGACCACTGCGGATTCCGGCCGTTCGGGCACGTCACAGAACTTGGCCAGGGCGCGGGCGTGGCACAGCACATCGGCGGCTCGGGACGGCTCGGCAGTCAGCACCTCCAACGCCGCCGACGCGGCGCCGAGGGCCGCCGGGGCTAAGCCGGTGTCAAAGATGAATGTCCGGGCGGTGTCGATGAGGTGCTCACGGACCGCCGCCGGCCCCAGCACCACACCGCCCTGGCTGCCCAACGCCTTGGACAGCGTCGTCGTCATCACCACATCCGCCGCCCCGGCCAGACCGACCTCGTGTACCAGGCCCCGCCCGCCCTCCCCGCGCACCCCGAGCCCGTGCGCCTCGTCGACGATCAGCAGCGCGCCGTGACGCCGACACACCGCGTGCAGATCGCGTAGCGGGGCCAGGGCGCCGTCGGCGCTGAACACCGACTCGGTGATGACCACCGCACGCGCCTCGGTGCGCCCGGCCAGTGTGGCGTCGACGGCGTCGACGTCGCGGTGGCCGGTGACGACCACCCGCGCCTTCGACAGCCGGCACGCGTCCACCAGCGAGGCGTGGCAATAGGCGTCGGACACCAGCAGCGCGCCTGGCCCCGACAGGCTGACGACGGCACCGATGTTGGCGGTGTACCCCGAAGAGAACACCAAACCCGCCGGCGCACCGACGAAGTCGGCCAATTGCTGCTCGAACCGCTGGTGCAGTTCGGTGTTGCCGGTCACCAGCCGGGATCCGCCGGCGCCACCCCCCCAGGTGCGTAGCGCTTCGACGCCGCCGGCGATGACGGCCGGGTGCGTCGACAGCCCGAGGTAGTCATTGGATGCCAGATCCAGCTCGACGGCAGCCGCGGGCCGCACCCGCAGCGAGCGCCGCAACCCGGCCTGACGGCGCTGCTGTTCCACCTCGGCCAGCCAGGCCAATGCAGACAGCTCCGTGCGGGTCACCGTGGGCTCCTTCGACGACACTTGAACACCGTTCAGGTTAAAGCACGGGCAACGCTGACCATCGCGGCACCGATCTGGGCGATCTGGTCGGCAGTGCACACGTAGGGCGGCATCGCATACACCAGGTTGCGGAATGGCCGCAGCCACACTCCCTGGGCCAGCGCGATCGGGGTGGCCACCGCCAGGTCCACCGGGTGTTCGCATTCGATGACCCCGATGGCACCGCATACCCGAACGTCGGCGACCCCCCGCAGGGCGCGGGCCGGTTCCAGGGCTGCGGTCAGCCCGGTGCTGATCTCAGCGACGGTAGCGCGCCAGTCCTGGCCCAGCAGCAGCTCGGTGCTGGCCACCGACACCGCGCAGGCCAGCGGGTTGGCCATGAAGGTGGGGCCGTGCATCAGCGCACCGGCTTCGCCGCCGCTGATGGCGTGGGCGATCTCGGTGCTGCACAGGGTGGCGGCCAGGCTGAGATAGCCGCCGGTAAGCGCCTTGCCGACGCACATGATGTCCGGGCTGACGCGCGCGTGATCGGCGGCAAACAGTTCGCCGGTGCGACCGAATCCGGTGGCGATCTCGTCGAAGATCAGCAGCACGCCGTGGCGGGTGCAGGCGTCACGAAGGTCACGCAGCTGCCGTGGGTCGTGGAAGCGCATGCCGCCGGCGCCCTGCACCACCGGCTCCACGATCACGGCGGCCAACTCGTCGCGGTGCTGCTTCAGTTGTGCGGTGAACGCGGTGCTGTAGGCCTGGTCGTAGTGGCGGGGCACCTGTGGGGCGAAGACCTGCGCGGCCAGCACGTCCGACCACAGGGCGTGCATACCGCCGTCGGGGTCACAGACGCTCATCGGCGTGAACGTGTCGCCGTGGTAGCCGCCCCGCCAGGTCATCAGCCGGTGCTTGCCGGGGCGTCCGCGAGCACGCCAGTACTGCAGTGCCATCTTGACGGCGACCTCCACGGCCACCGAACCGGAGTCGCTGAAGAAGACGGTGTCCAGACCGACAGGGGTGATCTGCACCAGCAGCTGTGCCAGCCGGGCGGCGGGTTCGTGGGTCAGGCCGCCGAACATGACGTGGTTCATGGTGGCTAGTTGCGCGGTCATCGCGGCGTCCAGCGCCGGGTGGCCGTGGCCGTGGATCGCGGTCCACCAGGAGCTCATCGCGTCGAGCACGTCGACCGGCACTCCATCGACGATCACCGTCAGGTGCGGGCCGCGGGCGCCCACCGCCACGATCGGGGCGGGCGTTCCGGCGCCGATGGTGCTGTACGGGTGCCACAGGTGTGCGGCGTCGATGGCGCTGATCTGCTCGGGACTCAACGCGGACATGACTGTCGACAGTAATGCAGCCCGCCGATCCGTCAGCAGCGCGAACAGGCTTCCAGCCGCTGCACACGGCGGCACCGTAACCGTTCGGTCACAGGTTGCCCAATTTCCGCCCGACGGCGACGGCAGGCCGCTAACCACCGGTACGCTCTGTTACAGAAGTGACGAATGAGGCTGTCGTGAAAAAGGAGCCTGAGAAGGGGGATATTCCGATGAAACGCGTCTGCGCCACCGTGATCGCACTGGCGGCGGGATTGTGCGCCGCCGGTCCCGCCGGTGCCGACCCACTCTCGCAAACCGGTCACAACCAACTCATCGACCGCGTGATCCAGCGCGCTCTGTCCCAGCGCGGGGTGCCCTTCGTCTACGGCGGCGGCACCACATCCGGACCGACCGCCCCACCTCGGCCCGCGACCGCCCGCACATCTGGCGGCGTTACCGGCCTTCCCGGCGTCACCGGTTTCCCGGGCGGCCCCGTCGTCGCCGGCAGTACCAGCCCCGACCTGCCGAGTGCATCGGTGCCTCCTGCCACGGGATTTCCCGGCGCGGCCACCGTCGGGTTCGACGCATCCGGCCTGATCCAGTACGCATTCGCCGGTGCCGGGATCAAAATGCCGCGCACTTCGGGCGACCAATGCAGCGTCGGCCGCAAGGTCACGCCCGAGCAGGCGCTTCCCGGCGACCTGCTCTGCTATGGGCCGGGCGGAACCCAGAGCGTCGCCCTGTTCCTCGGGAACGGGCAGATGATCGAGGGCACCAACCCCGCGGTCACGGTCTCGCCGGCCCGCACCTCCAACATGGTCCCCTACCTGACCCGGGTGATCGGCTAACTCACTGATCGGGATTCCAGGGCGACGTCACAGCCATCGGAATGCGGTTTCTACAGGGCGATTAGGTAGATTATCGGGCGATCATGATTGCCCTGTCCCCGCCTCGACCGGCGGCTACTCCTGTTGCGGCACCCGTTGCCGGATCAGTTCAGGCCGCTCGGTCGGCCGCTGCGATGGGAACCCGCAAGGAGGGCTTCTACCGTCACGACCTCGACGGGCTGCGCGGCGTCGCGATCGCATTGGTGGCGATCTTCCACATCTGGTTCGGGCGGGTGTCGGGTGGGGTCGACGTATTTCTGGCGCTCTCCGGCTTCTTCTTCGGAGGCAAGCTGCTGCGGGTCGCGCTGAACCCGAAGTCGTCGTTGTCGCCGGTGCCGGACCTGATCCGGCTGGTCCGCCGGCTGCTGCCGGCCCTGGTGGTGGTGCTGGCGGCCTGCGCGGGGCTCACCATCTGGATCCAGCCGCAGACCCGCTGGGAGGCCTTCGCCGACCAAAGCCTGGCCAGCCTCGGCTACTACCAGAACTGGGAGCTGGCCAGCACCGCCTCGGACTACCTACGCGCCGGTGAAGCAGTCAGTCCTCTGCAGCACATCTGGTCAATGTCGGTGCAGGGCCAGTTCTACCTCAGCTTCCTGCTGCTGATCTTCGGCTTCGCATTCCTGTTCCGGCGACTGCTGCGCGAGCACCTGCGGTCCGCCTTCGTGGTGCTGCTCACGGCGCTGACCGTGGCCTCGTTCTGGTACGCGATCGTCGCGCACCAGGCCAACCAGTCCCTGGCCTACTACGACAGCTTCGCCCGGGCCTGGGAGTTGTTGATCGGCGCGCTGGCCGGGGCGCTAGTCCCCTACATCCGATGGCCGATGTGGCTGCGGACCGCCGTCGGCACCCTGGCGCTGGCGGCGATCCTGAGCTGCGGCGCGCTGATCGAAGGGGCACGGGAGTTCCCCGGCCCGTGGGCGTTGGTTCCGGTCGGCGCCACGGTGGCCTTCGTCCTGGCCGGGGCCAACCGGCACGCACATCCGGGCACCAGTGCGAAATTGCCGTGGCCGAACCGGTGGCTGGCGGCCGGGCCGCTGGTCACGCTGGGCGCGATGGCCTACTCACTGTATCTGTGGCACTGGCCGCTGCTGATCTTCTGGTTGTCCTACACCGGCCACAAACACGCGACGGTGCTCGAGGGTGCGGCGATCCTGTTGCTGTCCGGCGTGCTGGCCTACCTGACCACCCGGCTGGTGGAGGATCCACTGCGCTACCGCGCCGCTGCGGGCGCCGGCCCCACTCCCGTACTGACTATCCCGTGGCGGAAACCGTCGGCCGGCTGGTGGCCTCCCCAGCTTCGACGCCCGACGCTGGCGCTGGGCTCGACGGTGGTGTTGCTGGGCGTCGCGCTGACGGCGACATCGTTCACCTGGCGGGAGCACGTGACCGTCGAGCGCGCCAGCGGCAAGGAGTTGGTCCGGCTCAGCAAGGACGACTACCCGGGTGCCCGCGCCCTGCTTAAACATCAGCGAGTGCCCAAGCTGCGCATGCGGCCCACCATCCTGGAGGCCAAGAAGGACCTGCCGAGGTCCACCCGGGACGGGTGCATCAGCAACTTCACCAATCCGGCCCTGATCAACTGCACCTACGGCGACCCGGAGGCGACTCGGACCGTCGCGTTGGCCGGCGGGTCGCATGCCGAACACTGGCTGCCCGCGCTGGACCTCCTCGGTCAGAGGCATCACTTCAAGGTGGTGACCTACCTCAAGATGGGCTGCCCGCTGTCCACCGAGGAAGTCCCGTTGATCATGGGCAACAACGCCCCCTACCCGCAATGTCACACCTGGGTAGGCAAGACCATGGACAAATTGATCGCCGACCACCCGGACTACGTGTTCACCACCGCCACCCGGCCATGGAACATCAAACCCGGCGACGTGATGCCCGGAACCTACATCGGAATCTGGAAGAGGCTGTCGGAGAACAAGATCCCTATCCTGGGAGTCCGCGACACGCCGTGGCTGGTGCGCGACAACAGTCCGTTCGAACCGGCGGACTGCCTGGCCTCCGGTGGTGACGCGACGTCCTGCGGCATCAAACGCTCCGAAGTCCTCGTCGACCGCAACCCGACCCTGGATTTCGTCGGTCGATTCCCGCTGCTCAAGCCGCTGGACCTCTCCGATGCGGTGTGTCGCACCGACATCTGCCGCGCCGTGGAGGGGAATGTGCTGATTTATCACGATTCTCATCACCTGTCGGCAACCTACATGCGCACTATGGCCGGCGAGCTGGGTCGGCAGATGGGTACCGCCACCGGCTGGTGGTGAGCCCGGCCGCGCTCACCGGCCGCAGTCGGAAAAGCGGATAAGGTCGAGCGGTGTCGTCGGCTGAGTCGGGCGCGGGCCCCATGCCGGGGCCGTCCGCGCCCACGGTCTGGCCCGGCCAGGGCTATCCGCTCGGTGCCACCTACGACGGAGCCGGAACCAACTTCGCGGTGTTCTCCGAAGTCGCCGAGCGCGTCGAACTGTGCCTGATCGACGACCGCGAAAATGCCGAGACCCGGGTCGGCCTCGACGAGGTGGACGGGTATGTCTGGCATGCCTATCTGCCCGGTGTCGGGCCGGGCCAGCACTACGGGTTCCGGGTGCACGGACCGTTCAAACCCGCCGCTGGGCAGCGCTGCGATCCGGGCAAACTTCTGCTCGACCCCTACGGGAAGGCATTTCACGGCGACTTCGACTTCGGTCCGGCTTTGTTCTCCTACGACCTGACCGACCCCGCCGCCGCCGGCCCTCCCCCGGTCCTGGACTCGTTGGGCCACACCATGACCAGCGTGGTGATCAATCCGTTCTTCGACTGGGCTGCCGACCGGGCACCGGGCACCCCGTACCACGAGACGATCATCTACGAGGCACACGTCAAGGGCATGACCCAGGCCCATCCGGGGGTCCCGGAAGAACTGCGCGGCACCTACGCCGGGCTGGCGCACCCGGTGATCGTCGATCATCTCAAGTCGCTGAACGTTACCGCGATCGAGCTGATGCCGGTGCACCAGTTCTTGCACGATCATCGGTTGTTGCAACTGGGGCTGCGAAACTACTGGGGATACAACACATTCGGATTCTTCGCACCGCACAGCGAATACGCGGCGAGCCGCCAGGCGGGCGGCGGGGTGGCAGAGTTCAAGGCGATGGTGCGCGCCTTCCACCAGTCGGGGATCGAGGTGATCCTCGACGTGGTCTACAACCACACCGCCGAAGGCAACCACCTGGGGCCGACACTCAACTTCCGCGGCATCGACAACGCCGCCTACTACCGATTAGTCGAGGACGATCGGCGGCTCTACACCGACTACACCGGCACCGGTAACAGTCTCAATGCCCGCCATCCGCACACCCTGCAGCTGATCATGGACTCGCTGCGCTATTGGGTGACCGAGATGCACGTCGATGGATTCCGCTTCGACCTCGCTTCCACGTTGGCCCGGGAACTGCACGATGTCGATCGACTCTCCGCGTTCTTCGATCTGGTGCAACAGGATCCGGTGGTCAGCCAGGTCAAGCTGATCGCCGAGCCCTGGGACGTCGGCGAAGGCGGCTACCAGGTGGGCAACTTCCCCGGCCTCTGGACGGAGTGGAACGGCAAGTACCGCGACACCGTGCGCGACTACTGGCGCGGCGAACCGGAAACCCTCGGCGAGTTCGCCTCCCGGCTGACCGGCTCGTCGGATCTGTACGAGGCGACCGGCCGACGTCCCAGCGCAAGCATCAACTTCGTCACCTGCCACGACGGTTTCACCTTGGCGGATCTGGTGTCCTACAACGACAAACACAACGAAGCCAACGGCGAGGACAACCGTGACGGCGAGAGCTACAACCGGTCGTGGAACTGCGGTGCCGAGGGTCCGACCGACGACCCCACCATTTTGGCGTTACGCGCACACCAGGTCCGCAACATCATGGCAACCCTGCTGATCAGCCAGGGCACCCCGATGCTCGCGCACGGCGACGAGATGGGTCGCACCCAGAACGGCAACAACAACGTCTACTGTCAGGACTCCGCACTGTCCTGGATGGACTGGTCGCTGATCGACAAGAATGCCGACCTGCTGGCGTTCACCCGGGCCTTGACCACCCTGCGCACCGGGCATCCGGTGTTCCGCCGGCGCCGGTTCTTACAGGGCCGACCGATCCGCGGCGGCGACGAGGTGCGTGATATCGCGTGGCTGACGCCGGCCGGGCACGAGATGACCCAGCAGGATTGGGACAGCGAATTCGGTAGGTGTGTGATGGTTTTCCTCAACGGCGAGGCACTGCCCGAGCCCGATGCACGCGGCCAGCGCATCATCGACGACTCGTTCCTGCTGTGCTTTAACGCCGGCGAGACGCCGGTCGAGTTCATCACCCCTAACGCCGATTACGCGCAGGGTTGGGCCGCGGTGATCGACACCGCAGATCCCGCCGGCAACACCGACCTCTCCGTTGAGGCGGGCCACGCCGTGACGGTGGCGGCGCGTTCGCTGATCATTGCGCGCAAGAGCCGGTGAGCCCATGGTGTTGCCGGTGCTGTCGACCTATCGACTGCAGCTGCGCGGGCCCGAGAGCGGGTTCGGGTTCACTTTCGCCGACGCCGAGGAACTACTGAGCTACCTCGATCTGCTCGGTGTGTCACATCTGTACCTGTCGCCGATCCTGACCGCGGTACACGGGTCGGCGCACGGCTACGACGTCACCGACCCGACGACGGTATCCGCCGAACTCGGCGGCGCCGAGGGGCTACGCCGACTCTCTGCCGGGGCCCGTTCCCGGGGCATGGGCCTGATCGTGGACATCGTGCCGAACCATGCCGGGGTCGAGGTGCCCGAGCAGAACCGGTGGTGGTGGGATGTGCTGCGGCACGGGCGATCGTCGCGATACGCCCGCTTCTTCGACATCGACTGGGATCTCGGTGCCGGCCGAATCCTGTTGCCGGTGCTGGACTCCGAGCAGGATCTGGCCGGGTTGGCGGTGGCCGGCGACATCGTTGCACTCGGCGGCCTGGTGCTGCCGATCGCCCCGGGAACCGGCACCGGCAGCCCGGCGGAAGTACACGGCCGCCAGCACTATCGGCTGGTCAGCTGGCGCAGCGGCCAGTGCGGGTACCGTCGATTTTTGACGATCAATTCCCTTGTTGCGCTGCGACAGGAGGACGAGCAGGTCTTTGCGGCCACCCACACCGAGGTGGCCCGCTGGTTCGCCGAGGGCCTGGTCGACGGGGTGCGCGTCGACCACCTCGATGGGTTGGCCGACCCGGCCGGCTATCTGCGCCGGCTGCGCGAGGTGATCGGGACGGACGCCTGGATCGTCGTCGAGAAGAACCTGGCCGCCGACGAAACCCTGGAGCCCACGCTTCAGGTGTCCGGTACCACCGGCTACGACACGCTTCGCCTGATCGACGGAGTCTTCATCGACCCCGCCGCAGCCCCGGTGTTGACCACCCTGGCCGGCCCGGCGGCGCTCGATCCGGTGTCTGATCTGCGGGCCGCGGCCGCGGCGACACTGACCAACGACCTGCGGCGTCTATGCCGCTGTATCACGGAGTTCACCGGATCCGACCATCCCCGGCTACCGGAGGCCGTGGCGGCCCTGATCGGCCACGTCGGGGTCTACCGCTGCGACTACCCGGTGACAGCCGCGGTGCTGCGCACCGCGATAGTCCAGACCGTCTCGGCCAGGCCGGAACTCGATGCTGCGCTAGCACTCATCAGCGCCGCGGTGGCCGCGGGAGGCGAGGCCGCGGTCCGGCTGCAGCAACTGTGTGTCGCAGCGGTGGCGAGCGGGGTCGAGGGGCGGTTGTTCCACCGGGATGCCCGGCTGGTGTCCCTGAACGAATTCGGTGGTGACCCGCGCCGGTTCGGCTGCAGCGCAGCGGAGTTTCATACCGCGATGGCCGAACGTGTGCGCGGTTGGCCGCAGGCGATGACGACCCTGTCGACCCACGACACCCTGCGCGGCGAGGATGTCCGGGCCCGCATATCGGTGTTGTCTCAGGTGCCGAAGTTGTGGGCCGCTTCCGTCGCGGGATGGGAGTCTGCTGTTCCGTGCCCCGATGTCGCTACGGGACTGTTTCTGTGGCAGAACATCTTCGGAGTGTGGCCTGCCGACGGGGCCGTTACCGAGAGGCTGCGGACCAGGTTGCACCGCTACGCGCGCAAGGCGGTGCGGGAGGCGGCCCGGCGTAGCTGCTGGCAGCATCCCGACCTGCCATTCGAGGAATCGCTCGTCGACTGGCTCGACGGCGTGCTCGACGGCCCGGCCGCTGACGAGTTGACCGGGCTGGTCGAGAGGTTGCAGCCGCACGCCGATAGTGCTGCGCTGGGCGGCAAACTGCTGGCGCTGACCGTGCCCGGCGTGCCCGACGTCTATCAGGGAACCGAGTTGTGGAATGACAGCCTGACCGACCCGGACAACCGCCGTCCGGTCGACTTCGCCGCCTGCCGGGGTGCGCTGAGCGCAATGCGACACCCGAAGATGCGGATAGTGCGGGCCGCCTTGAGGTTACGCCGCGATCAGCCGGACACCTTCCTGCGCGGCGGCTATCACCCGGTGCTGGCGGCGGGACCGGCCGCCGATCACGTGGTGGCGTTCCGGCGCGGCGAGGACGTCGTGGTGGTGGTCAGCCGTTGGACGGTGCGACTGGGCGAGACCGGCTGGGCCGACACGGCCGTCGCACTTCCGCGGGGCGATTGGACCGACCGGATGACCGGGCGACGCTGGGCGGGTGCTGCGCCGGCCACCGGGCTGTTCGCCGAGCTGCCGGTGGTCCTGTTGGAACGCACCGACATCTGAATGCGTGGCGTGGACACACGCCGGCCGCCGCGAACGTGCTCAGTTGTACGCCGACACGCCGGAGAACCTGTACATCCGCGCACGTTCGCGGCACGGCGGGATGCCTTAGAGCAGGTAGCGATAGGCCGGCGACCCCGGCTCCAGGGGTTCGACGTGGATCTCCGAGGAGCGCATTCGGGCCAGCAACCCGTCGAGATCGGCCGCCGACCCCAGTTGCACGCCGACCAGGGCCTCGCCGGTGTCCCGGTTGTTGCGCTTGACGTACTCGAACAAGGTGACGTCGTCGTTCGGTCCGAGCACCTCGTCCAGGAACCGCCGCAGGGCGCCCGGCTCCTGGGGGAAGTCGACCAGGAAGTAATGCTTAAGGCCCAGGTGCACCAGCGAGCGTTCCAGCACCTCCCCGTAGCGGGATACGTCGTTGTTGCCGCCGGAGATCAGGCATACCACCGTCGAGCCGGGGGTGATGTCCGCCTCCAGCAGACCTGCCGCCGACAACGCACCCGCCGGTTCAGCGATGATGCCCTCGTTCTGGTACAGGCCGAGCATCGCGGTACAGACCGCGCCTTCGTCGACGGTGGTGACCGACACCATGTCACCGGCGGCCGCCAGCACGGCGTAGGGCAGTGCCCCGGCACGCTTGACGGCGGCGCCGTCCACGAACTGGTCGACGCTGTCCAGGGTCACCAATTCGCCGGCGGCCAGCGCGGCCATCATCGCGGCGGCTCCGGCCGGTTCGATACCCAGGATCGCGGTGTTGGCGGTCCGTTCGGCCAGGTAGGTGGTGATCCCGGCGATGCAGCCGCCGCCGCCGACCGGAACCACTACCAGGTCGGGTTCGGTGTCGAGTTGGTCGAGCAACTCGACGCCGATGGTGCCCTGACCGGCTATTGTCCGCAGGTCGTCGTACGGCGGGACCAGGGTGGCGCCGGTGCGGGCCACATCTGCCAGTGCCGCCTCGGCGGCCAGGTCGTAGGTCGCCCCGCCCACGATCAGCTCGATGAATTCGCCGCCGTGATACCGGATCCGGTCGCGCTTCTGCTTCGGCGTCTTGGCGGGCACGTACACCCGGCCGCGGATACCCAGCGACCGGCAGGCGTAGGCGAAGCCCTGTGCGTGATTGCCGGCCGACGAGCAGACCACGCCGGCGGCCATCTCCTCATCACTGAGCTGGACCAGCAGGTTGTAGGCGCCGCGCAGCTTGTAGGAGCGCACCGACTGCAGGTCTTCGCGCTTGAGGTACACCCTGGCGCCGGTGACCTCCGACAGCCGATCGCAGTATTGCAGCGGGGTGGGTACGACCACGCCGGCAATCCGCTTGGCCGCCGCGTCGATGTCGGCCGCTGTCAGCGGTCCGGCGTTGGGACCACTTCGGTTCGGGCGCAGTTCAGCGGACACCGCAATATGGTGTCACCCAGCAGCGGGTTCAGCCCACCGGGGTCAGCACGAACACCGGGATCGCGCGTTCGGTCTTCTTCTGATAATCGGCGTAGTCCGGGTACGCCGCCACCGCGCGTTCCCACCACTGTGCCTTCTCATCACCGAACACCTCGCGGGCGTCGTAGTCGCCGGTGACCGTTTCGTCCTGGAGTTCGACTCGCGGATTCTTGACGACGTTGTAGTACCAGACCGGGTTCTTCGGGGCACCGCCCAGCGAGGCAACGATCGCGTACTGACCGTCGTGTTCCACCCGCATCAGCGGAGTCTTGCGCAGCTTGCCGGTCTTGGCTCCGACCGTGGTCAGCAGGATGACCGGCATACCCTTCATCTGGTGGCCCTCGGTGCCACCGGATGCCATGTACTGCTCGGCGTTCTCTCTCGACCAGTCCCACGGGCTGGGTGCATATTCTCCGCTCAGAGGCATATCGCCAGCCTAGACCGATCACGCGACACGATCACGCGACCATTGGACTTCGGCTAGCCGAACAATTGGTTATCGCGTACCGTTAACACCATGTTCACCGTCGAGCGCACCCGGCAGCAAGTGCTGATCGCGGGCGTGCCATGGCCGGCCTACAAACTGGCCGCGCTGGCGGTCGGACTAGTCACACTGCTGGGTGTCGGAACCGTTACCGCCAGCGCCGGCGCCGCGGTGCTGACCGCCGCCGGACTCTCCACAGCGGTGTGGCTGGTGCTCGGGCCGCTACACCCGTCCTCGCGGTAGATCCGGCCAGACCGGAGGGCTGCGGCTGTGCCGCGGCGCGTAGTCACCCGTCGTAGACCAACGTGTCGCCGTCGACCCGGGCTTCAGCGGTCGGCCGATGCTCCCGCAGTTTTCCGTCGTGCATCAGGTGCCGCACCTCGACCCCGCGCACCAGCGTGAGGTAGTCCGCGATCAACTTGCGGTGGCAACGCCACCACACCGTCTCGGCGCACATCACCGCGACTTGTTCGTCGGCCGCGCTCACCAGCAGTTCGTCGATCGCGAGCCGGAAGTCGACGGAGCGCATGTGGCCCGCGTAGGACCGAAACGAGTCATTGCGCAGCCCGACATCCGGGCTCTCCCCGCTGCCCCGCCGCCAACCACCCAGCCGGGGCTCCCACCGGTAGCCGATGCCCGCCTGCGGCAACCAGTTCGCCATCGCCTCGCGGGCGGAATCGGGATTATGTCGGCTGCCCGGCGCGGTGCGGACGTCGACGAGGCCCTGTACGCCGGCGCCGGTCAACAGTGCTGTGATCTCGACTGCGTCCGCGGTGCCGTGACCGAAGGTGAAAACCGTTGGTGTCGTGGGGTCCCCCTCAGAGGGTAGTTGCCGGTGGGGCAACGGCCGCGCTCTGCGACTGGTGGATGTGCGGACCGGGTTCATCGGCGTAGAGTCCCTCGATCTCATCGGCATACTTCGCAGCGATGGGCCGGCGTTTGAGTTTCATGGTGAGGGTCACCTCTTCGCCGCCCGGCTCCCACAGCGTGGGCAACACCCGGAAACGCTTGATCTGTTCGACCCGCGACAGCCTGGTGTTCCCGTCGGCCACCCCGGCAGCAATCAGTGCGATGACCCCCGGGGCGGCGGCCAGCGCGGCCGGTGTCGCCTCCGCCAACCCGTGGGCGGCCGCGTGCGGGCCGACCGAGTCGGCGTCGAACACCATCAGCGCGGTGTTGTAGGGGCGGCCGTCGCCGATGGTGACCATGGCCCCGATCAGCGGGCAGGCGCCCAAGATGGCGTTCTCGATGTTCGCCGGCGACATGTTCTTGCCGCCGGCGTTGATGATCAGCTCCTTCTTGCGGTCGACCACCCGCAGATACCCGTCGGCATCCTCCTCGAGGATGTCGCCGGTGTGCAGCCAGCCGTCGGCGTCGATCGCCTCGGCGGTCTTGGCCGGCTCCTTGCGGTATCCCCGCATCACCAACGGACCGCGCACCAGGAACTCGCCGTCGTCGGCGATTCGGGATTCCAGGCCCGGCAACAGCTTGCCGACCGTCCCCAGCCGCCCCTCGCGGGGATGGCTCGACGAAGCCGCACAGCTGAGTTCGGACATGCCCCACACCTCGGCGATCGGGATGCCGATACCGGCGAAGAAAGCCAACGTCTCCCTCGGGATGGGCGCGGCCCCCGATACCGCCCAGCGCAACTGGTCGAGCCCCAACTTTTCGCGCAGCTTCGACAGCACCAACTCATCTGCCTGCGCCCATT
>JBDTEP010000012.1:0-26869 GCA_039922455.1 Mycobacterium sp.
ACCGCACCGACCAGTTCGTCGGCGTCACGCAGGTTGATCGCCACGATGCCGCCGGTTCGGTTCGAGTCGAAATCGGTCAGCTTCGACTTCTTGACCAGACCATTACGGGTGGCCAGCACCAGATACGGCGCGTCCTCGTAGCTCTTGATCTGAATGACCTGCGCGATGCGTTCCTCGGGCTGGAAGGCCAGCAGGTTGGCCACGTGCTGGCCACGTGCGGTGCGCAGCGCCTCGGGCAGCTCGTAGGCCTTGGCGCGGTACACCCGGCCTTGTGTGGTGAAGAACAGAATCCAGTCGTGGGTCGAGCAGACGAAGAAGTGCGCGACGATGTCGTCCTGTTTGAGGCCCGCCCCCTGCACACCCTTGCCGCCCCGCTTCTGGCTGCGATACAGGTCGGTCTTGGTCCGTTTGGCGTAGCCGGTCTCGGTGATCGTGACGACGACGTCCTCGCGGGCGATCAGATCCTCGTCGGTGACCTCGCCGTCCGCGGGGATGATCCGGGTACGGCGGTCGTCGCCGAACTTCTCGACGAGATCCGCCAACTCGTCATGCACGATCAGCCGTTGCCGCTCCGGTTTGTCCAGAATGTCTTTGAGGTCGGCGATCTCGGCCTCGATCTTGGCCAACTCGTCGACGATCTTCTGGCGTTCCAGGGCGGCCAGCCGACGCAGCTGCATGTCCAGGATCGCTTGTGCCTGAATGTCATCGATGTCGAGTAACTCGATCAGGCCCTGCCGAGCGACGTCGACGGTCTGCGACGCCCGGATCAGGGCGATCACCTCGTCGAGGGCATCGAGAGCCTTGACCAGACCGCGCAGGATGTGGGCGCGCTCCTCGGCCTTGCGCAGCCGGTATCGGGTGCGCCGAACGATGACGTCGAGTTGATGCGCCACGTAGTAACGGATCATCTGGTCCAGGCGCAGGGTGCGCGGCACCCCGTCGACGATCGAGAGCATGTTGGCGCCGAAGCTGGTCTGCAGTTGGGTGTGTTTGTAGAGGTTGTTCAGCACCACCTTGGCCACCGCATCGCGCTTGACCTCGACGACGATGCGCAGACCTACCCGGTCGCTGCTCTGATCTTCAATGTTGGCGATACCAGCCAACTTTCCGTCCCGCACCTGCTCGGCGATCGACGTGATGAAGTTGTCGTGGTTGACCTGGTAGGGCAGCTCAGTGATGACCAGTAGTGAACGCCCGCGCGAGTCCTCCTCGATCTCTACCACGCCACGCATCCGGACCGAGCCGCGGCCGGTCCGGTAGGCGTCGTTGATGCCCTGGGTGCCGACGATCAGCCCGGAGGTCGGGAAGTCGGGGCCCTTGACCCGCTCCATCATCGCTTCCAGCGTGGCTTCTTCGTCGGCGTCGGAGTTGTCCAGACACCAGAACACGGCTTCGGCGAGTTCCCGCAGGTTGTGCGGTGGGATGTTGGTCGCCATCCCGACCGCGATACCGCCGGAACCGTTTGCCAGCAGGTTCGGGAACCGGCTGGGCAAGACCGTCGGCTCCTGCACACGCCCGTCGTAGTTCGGGACGAAATTGACTGTCTCCTCGTCAATTTCGCGCAGCATCTCCATGGCCAGCGGGGTCAACCGCGCTTCGGTGTACCGCATCGCGGCCGCCGGATCGTTGCCCGGCGACCCGAAGTTGCCCTGGCCGTCGACCAGCGGGTAGCGCAACGACCACGGCTGGGCCATCCGCACCAGGGTGTCGTAGATCGAGGAGTCACCGTGCGGGTGGTAGTTGCCCATCGTTTCGGCAACGGAGCGAGCCGATTTCGCGTGACTGCGATCCGGGCGGAAGCCGGAGTCATACATCGCATAGAGCACCCGGCGGTGCACCGGCTTGAGGCCGTCGCGAACCTCGGGCAGTGCGCGACCCACGATCACGCTCATCGCATAGTCGATGTAGCTGCGCTGCATCTCCTGCTGGATGTCGACCGGTTCGATCCGGTCTGTCGAGTCGTCTCCGGGTGGCAATGTGGTGTCGGTCATCTATTCCTCGTTCAAATCAGCGGTCGACAGGTCAGACATCGCTAAACATCTAAGAAACGGACGTCTCTGGCGTTGCGGGTGATGAAACTGCGCCGTGCCTCGACGTCCTCGCCCATCAGGATCGAGAAGAGTTCGTCGGCGGCCGCGGCGTCATCGAGGGTGATCTGGCGCAGCACCCGCACGGACGGGTCCATCGTGGTCTCCCACAATTCCTTGGCATCCATCTCGCCGAGACCCTTATACCGCTGAATGCCGTCGTCCATGTTGATCTTCTTACCGGCGGCCCTCCCGGCTTCAAGCAGACCATCGCGTTCCCGGTCCGAGTAGGCGAATTCGGCCTCCGTGCCGCGTTGCCACTTGAGTTTGTACAGCGGCGGTTGAGCCAAGAAGATGTGGCCGTGTTCGACCAGCGGCCGCATGAAACGGAACAGCAGCGTCAACAGCAGCGTCGAAATGTGTTGGCCGTCAACGTCTGCGTCAGCCATCAACACGATCTTGTGGTACCGCAGTTTGGTGAGGTCGAACTCATCGTGAATCCCGGTACCCAGTGCGGTGATGATGGCCTGAACTTCGTTGTTCTTCAGCACCCGGTCGATGCGCGCCTTCTCGACGTTGATGATCTTGCCGCGTAGCGGCAGGATCGCCTGGAACATCGAGTCGCGGCCGCTCTTGGCCGAGCCACAGGCCGAGTCACCCTCCACCACGTACAGTTCGCATTTGCTCGGGTCATTCGAGCGGCAGTCAGCCAGCTTGCCCGGCAGCCCGCCCAGGTCCGTTGCACTCTTGCGGCGCACCAGTTCTCGGGCCTTGCGAGCCGCCATCCGAGCCTGCGCCGACGAGACCGCCTTGTTGATAATGGTTTTGGCTTCGGCAGGGTTGGCCTCGAACCAGTGTCCGAGCTGTTCGTTGCAGACCTTCTGCACGAACGACTTCACTTCGGTGTTACCGAGCTTGGTCTTGGTCTGTCCCTCGAACTGCGGCTGGGACACCTTCACCGAGATGACGGCTGCCAGTCCCTCGCGGATGTCGTCACCGGTGAGGTTGGGATCCTTGTCCTTGAGCAGCTTCTTGTCTTTGGCGTATTTGTTGACGACGCTGGTCAGAGCTGCCCGGAAGCCTTCTTCGTGGGTGCCGCCCTCCACGGTGTTGATGGTGTTGGCGAAGGTGTGCACCGATTCCGAATATCCGCCGTTCCACTGCATCGCGATCTCGACTTCGTGGCCGGTTCCCTTACCCTCGAAGTCGATGATCGTCGGGTGCATCGCGGTCTTGGTGCGGTTGATGTGCTTGACGAAGTCGCGCAGGCCGCCCGCGTAGTGAAAGAGGCGGTGTTTGACCTTGTGCGGTGCTTCGGCCTCGGCCGCCTTCTCCTCGGCGGATCTGGGCGCCTCGGCGGTGTCGCTGACCACCTCGTCGACGACCTCTTCGACGCGCACGCGCTGATCGGTGAGCTCGATGGTCAGGCCCTTGTTGAGGAAGGCCATCTCCTGTAGACGCCGCGCGACGGTCTCGAAGTCGTAGTTGGTGGTCTCGAAAATGTCCGGGTCAGCCCAGAATCGGATGGTGGTGCCGACCTTGTTGGTTTTGCCGCCTTTGCGCAGGGTGCCGGGCACCGACTTTTCGTAGGTCTGAAACCATTCGTAGCCGTCCCGCCGAATGTCGGCTTCCAGTCGACTGCTCAGCGCGTTGACCACCGAGACGCCGACGCCGTGCAAACCCCCGGAAACGCTGTAAGCGCCCTCTTCGAACTTTCCGCCGGCGTGCAGCACGGTCATGACGACATCTACGGTCGGAATCCCGGTTGAGTGCATCGCTACGGGGATACCTCGCCCGTCATCGGTGACCTCGACGCCGCCGTCTTCGAGGATTCGGACATCGACCTTGGTCGCGAAGCCGGCCATCGCCTCGTCAACGGCGTTGTCCACGACCTCCCAGATCAGATGGTGTAGACCGCGTTCCCCGGTTGAACCGATGTACATACCCGGTCTTTTGCGGACGGCTTCGAGGCCTTCGAGCACCTTGATCGAATCGGCACCATACTTGTTTTGGGCAGCCACGGTCGGGGAGCTCTCCTCAAGGTCATAGACAGGCATTCGGCGCACTACAAACGTGCGCCCGAGTTACTGGAACAGTCTACCGTGACGAACCGACGGCGGGCATTTTCTCTGGGTGTTTCCGCCCATCTGATTGCGCCGTGGCGTCGATATCGCGGTTAACCATGTGTCCGGCCGCTGGCCCGAGCGATTTTCGGGCTCGTAGCGCCGCACAGCCGCGGATTATCAACCGTAGGTGTCTCGTGGTCCGCGGCCCGACACGTGCCGCGGGCCCTTGCGCCACGACGGCGCGGTCGGACCGGTGATCTTCACTGAGGTCACGACACCGTCGCCGACAGCAGCAGCGATCTTCGCCAACAGCTGTGCCTGCACCAGCCGCAGCTGGGTGGCCCAGGCGGTTGATTCCGCCGACACGCTGAGCACTCCTTCAGACAACCTGGTCGGGATCGCGTGGGAAGCGATGTCCTCGCCGACCACCGAACCCCACTGACCCAGCACCGTGCCCTCGGCGACCTGGGCCGACCAGCCTCGCGATTGCGCCAGGTCGCGGGTGGCCGCGCCGAACCCCTGGGGGTCGCGCTTATCCGGTCCCGGGCCTGACCAGGCACGGCGGCCGCCGCCGGTCCCGGCGGTACGCCGGCGAAGAGGCGCTCGGCGACCCTGCCCGACATCTTTGCCCTGACTACGTGCGGCCTCGCGCGCCTCAGCAAGGGTCCGGCGGACCAAATCCATACCCGCCAGGTGTGCGGGCGGTTCTACGGCCGGGTCCTCGGAGTCGGTCACGGCGCGACGTCCAACAGTTCCGACACCCGGCCGTTGTCGTCTTCGCCCACCGTGATGCTGATCTGCCGAGGCTGCCAATCGGCCGGCACGTCGTCGGCGACGGCCGCGGTGATCAATACCTGCTCGGCGGACGCGGCGACGTCGGCGATGGCGCGCCGACGAGCGCTATCCAATTCGGCGAAAACATCATCGAGCAGTAGCACCGGTTCGCTGCCCTCACTGCGCAGGAGTTGATAGGCCGCTAACCGCAGCGCCAACGCCATCGACCACGATTCGCCATGGCTGGCAAAGCCTTTCACCGGCCGGTCACCCAGCCGTAGTTCCAACTCGTCGCGATGCGGGCCAACCAGACACACGCCCCGTTCCAACTCCGCACCGCGGCGCCGCGCCAATTCAGTGAGCAGCGCTTCCGCCAGTTCGGCCAGGCTCGCGCCGACATATCCGGAGGCGGTCTCCAGCTTGGGTCGATAAGCGGCCGACGCAGTTCGGGTACCCGGTGCCAGGAGTTGGTAGGCCTTCTCGACTTCCGGTGCCAACAGGTTGACCAAGTCGATCCGAGCTGCCATCAATTCGGCGCCGTGCGCTGCCAACTGGGCGTCCCAGACATCGAGCGTCTCCAACACCGAGCGCTCACCACGGTGCAGTGCTCCCGGCGCGCTTTTGAGCAGTGCGGTGCGTTGTCGCAGGACTTTGTCATAGTCGGCACGCACAGCCGCGATCCGCGGCCGACGCACACTGGCCAGGTCGTCGAGGTACCGGCGCCGCTCACCGGGATCGCCGCGGACCAGCGCCAGGTCTTCCGGGGCGAACAACACCGCTCGCAGCACCCCGACCACCTCGCGGGCATGCCGGACCGGCGATCGGTTCAGTCGGACCTTGTTGGCCCGCCCCGCCATGATCTCCAGGTCAACTGCCAACTCGCGACCTTCGTTGACGACGATCGTCGAGACTACCGACCGGGTTGCGCCTGATCTGATCAAGGGAGCGTCGGTGGCCACCCGGTGCGATCCCAATGTCGACGAATACCACAGGGCCTCAATGAGATTGGTTTTCCCGTAGCCGTTTGGACCAACCAACACCGTCGCTCCCGGGCCCAGCTCGAGGTCGACGTGCGCCCAGGACCGAAAATCCCGCAGACCCAAGTGGCGCACATACATCGAGAAACCCGCCCCTCCCGTCGTCGCGGTCGCGCCGATCAACCAGGCAGGCGAACCGGCATCAACAAGTAGACATAGTCAGACGGCACCGCCGGAAACGGCCCGCTGCCGGTGGGCTGTGGATCATCGGCGCCGGCCGGTCGCAAGACGGCCGGCTTCTTGGGATCGGTGAATCCCATCGAGACCTTCTCGCTGTGCAGCGAACCCAAGCCGTCGGTCAGATAGGTCGGGTTGAACGCGATGGTCAGCGGTTCACCGACGAAGTCGACCGACAGATCTTCCTCCGCCCGGCCGACATCCTCGGCGCCGGCCGACAATCGCAGGGTTCCCTCGGATAACTCCATCCGAACCTGCGCACCGCGATCGGCGACCAGCGCGACACGTTTGATCGCCTCGGTCAGCTCGGCGACGCCGATGGTGGCGACCGCAAGATGTTCACTGGGCAGCAGTTGACGGAACTTCGGGAACTCCGCATCCAGCAGTCGGGTGGTGCTGCGCTTCCCAGAACTGGTGATACCCAGCAGGCCGTCACTGCCGACGGCTGAACCGGCACCCAGGGCCAGATGCACCTCGGTACCGTCACTGCTGGCCTTGGCGACATCGGCGAACGTTTTGGCCGGCACCAGCACCGCAGCTTCGGTGCCCGGCGCCGCCGACCAAGTCAACTCCCGGACTGCCAGGCGGAAACGGTCGGTGGCCGCCAAAACCACTGTGTTACCGGAAATTTCGACGCGAATACCGGTCAACATCGGCAGCGTGTCGTCCCGGCCCGCAGCCACCGCAACTTGGCCGATCGCCTCGGCGAACAGGCCCGCTGACAACACCCCGGTCTCTTCGGGCAGCGTCGGCAGCGTGGGGTAGTCCTCGACTGTCATGGTCGGCAGCGAAAACCGGGCACTGCCGCAGGTCAGCGCGGCACGGGTGCCCTCGACGTGCACCTCAACCGGCTTGGCAGGCAACGCCTTGGTGATATCGGAGAGCAGCCTCCCGGACACCAAAACACTTCCCGGAGAAGATATCTCAGCTGCCAGTTGGACCTCGGAGGAAACCTCGTAGTCAAACCCGGACACCTTCAGGCCGTTGTCGGAACCGGTCAACAGGACCCCGGCCAGCAATGGCACGGTGGGCCGGGCCGGCAGGGATTTCGCCACCCACGCCACCGCGTCGGCGAAAGCATCCCGGTCCAGCCGGAATCTCAAGTCGGTCAAGCCCGCGTTCATAGTCGCCGCGTCCATAGTGTCCTCTCGTCACCCCGATATCGAGCTCTACCCCCGGCGACCGATGAAGATCCCCACCTGCGGCCGTGCAACGCCCCACGATGAACGTGAGAGCGGTAGGCCACCAACCGTAGAGCCTCAAGGCCCGTCGGGAAAGTTAATCGCCTGACTCCGATCGACTCAGACAGGCCAGCGGTGCGGTTGGTGCTCTCAGTTGTGAACAGCCTGTTCTGCCGGGAATCCCCAACGACCTGTTTTTAAGGAGAATCGAACTAGAGATTTCAGTATTAGTAATAGGTCCTGTGAATGCTGGGTACAGGGCGGCATCGTAGCTGCTGAGCGGTGTGATGGGCCTGGGGAGCAACGGTGTATGACATGCCTGCTCAGGTCGGGGTGGCTGTGTATGGAAGAGCTGGTGTGTATGCCGGGCCGGTTTGATACCGGAGCGTGGACAGGTTGTCCGCAGCGGTATCCACAGGCGAAGGCGGTAACGGGTGATGCGAGTGGGGCGGAAGTTTTTGAAAGAAAGTAGGGCGGCCAGCGGGCGACATCAGCGCTTGGCGCGTTGCCGGATCCGGGTCGTGAGCTCTTTGACCTGATCGAAGATCTCGCGGCGCTCGGCCATCTCACCGCGAATCTTGCGCTCGGCGTACATGACGGTGGTGTGGTCGCGACCAAAGGCCTGGCCGATCTTGGGCAGTGACAGGTCGGTGAGTTCGCGGCACAGATACATGGCGATTTGGCGGCACTGGGCCAGCGGTCGGGTCTTGCCGGGGCCACGTAGTTCCTCGATGGAGGTGTCGAAGTACTCCGCGATGACCGCCATGATGATTGCGGCACTGATCTGCATGGTGCTGGCGTCGGCGATTAGGTCGCGCAGGACGATCTCGGCCAGCGCACGATCGATCGGGGTCTTGTTCAGCGATGCGAACGCCGTGACCCGGATGAGGGCACCCTCGAGTTCACGGATGTTGCGTTCGATGCTGGTGGCGATCAACTCCAGCACGTCGCCGGGAACATCAAGACGCTCCATCTGTGCCTTTTTGCGCAGAATGGCGATGCGGGTTTCCAGGTCGGGAGGCTGGACGTCGGTGATCAGGCCCCACTCGAACCGGGTGCGCAGTCGATCTTCGAGCGTGGCGAGCTGTTTGGGCGATCGGTCTGAGGTGATGACGATCTGCTTGTTGGCGTTGTGCAGCGTGTTGAAGGTATGGAAGAACTCCTCCTGGATGCCTTCTTTACCTTCGATGAACTGGATGTCGTCGACCAGCAGCACATCGATGTCGCGGTAGCTGCGCTTGAAGGCGACCTTGCGATCGTCGCGCAGCGAGTTGATGAAATCGTTGGTGAACTCTTCGGTGGAGACGTACTTGACGCGCATCCCGGGAAAGAGTCGCTGGGTGTAGTTGCCGGCGGCGTGCAGCAGGTGAGTCTTGCCCAGGCCGGATTCACCCCAGATGAATAACGGGTTGTAGGCACGAGCCGGTGCCTCGGCAATGGCCAGGGAGGCGGCGTGGGCGAACCGGTTGGATGTACCGATGACGAATGTGTCGAAGGTATAACGCCGGTTGAGGCTGGCGCCGTCGGCGGTGGCGGCATCGTCACTGGGACGCTCGGTGAAATAGGTGGGCCAGTCGTAGGCGACGTCGTTAGTCTCGTCGTCGTCTTCGTCGTCGAGGGTGCGTTGCTGTGCCGCGTCGTCGTTGCCCGATGATGTGGGTGGTTCGTCGGCCGGTTGTGGGGCGATCCGCACGCCGAGTTCGATCTGATGGCCGAGGCGCGCACTGAGCGCATCGGTGATCCGAGTGCGCAAGTGCCGTTCGATCTCGTTCTGGACGAAGCTGCTGGGAACCGCGAGCAGTGCGAATCCCTCGACGATCGCCAACGGATGTACCAGGTTGAGCCAGGCCTTCTGTTGGGGCGTCAGAACGGGGCCGGGGATATCGGCATCGGGGGATTCACCGTTGAGTTCGGCGACTACCTCTTCCCAGAGGGCGAGGAAGGCCGTTCCGGGGTCGTCGGTCAATGCCCCATCCCCCTGCTTCGATGTTGTGGTGACGCTCGGATGGCGTGTGATGACATGCTATCCACACAGTTATCCACAGGTGTGGATGAGGTGCGCCTACCCCGTCAAGGCCCCCCCGGGCCGGTTGGATGGCAACGGACACTCCAGACAATCACGCGATTTCTGCTGCGCCGGCCAGTTCGGCTGCCTCGGTTCGTGGGCGGATAACCGCTCCGGTTGCGAAACAGCGCTGGCAAGCAAGTTAACAGGTTTTGGGGCGCACCACTACTCGTTTTCGACAGATGAAGTGGAGGAAAATCGGCAGCACGATAGCCCCGTGGCGGGTGTGACCGCTGTTAATGGTGGGCCGGATTTGTGGGGGCGCCGGGGCGGGGTTTGACCCGGCGAAGCTGCATCAGTACCCTCGAACAGTCGCCCGAACGTCGGCGATACGGCTGCGATCGGCTTCTGGCCGAAGACCGCGCCGGTTACGAGCAAGACGCAGAAGTTCACCGAGCTTACCGAGTGCGTCGCGTGCGGCAGGCACAACGGGCTACCCGGTGTGTGCAGGCAGACGCGGCGCAAGAAGCAACGAGGAGAGTGTGCCGTGGCCAAGGGCAAGCGGACCTTCCAGCCCAACAACCGTCGTAGGGCCCGCGTGCACGGGTTTCGGCTGCGGATGCGAACACGCGCGGGTCGCGCCATCGTGACGGACCGGCGGCGCAAGGGCCGGCGCTCGCTGACTGCTTGAGTACGGGCGGCACGGCAGTGCTCCCGGCGCAGTACCGGATGACACGGTCGGCCGATTTTGGTGCGACTGTCAAGCAGGGCCGACGTGCGGCACAGCCGGACGTCGTCGTGTACAGCCGAGTGATCCACAGCCGGCGAACCGCCGCGTCCTCGGTCGGCGAACCGACCGCGGAAGCTCCGCGAGTCGGTCTGATCATCGCGAAGTCGGTGGGGTCGGCAGTCGATCGGCATCGGGTGGCACGACGGCTGCGTCACGTGACCCGCGACCTGCTAGCTGATCTCCAACCCGCCGAACAGTTGGTGATCCGGGCGCTGCCCAGCAGCAACCGCGCCGACTCCGATGCTTTGCGAACCCAGTTGCGTGCCGGATTGCGGGCGGTCCACCGATCAGGGGGTGCGACGCGGTGATGCACGGTGTCGCTGCAGCGCCGGCGTTGATCGTCCGGGGCCTGATCTTCGTCATCCAGCTCTATCGTCATCTGGTCTCGCCGCTGCGACTACCTAGTTGTCGTTTCATGCCGACCTGCAGCCAATACGCGGTGGACGCCTTGAGTGAGTACGGACTGATTCGGGGCGCCTGGCTGGCGGGGCTGCGGCTGGCAAAGTGTGGGCCGTGGCATCACGGTGGATGGGACCCGATACCGGAGCGGTCCCTGGGTGGTGCCTCGTGTGGCTGCCCGTCCGAGAACGCCTCGGACAAGCGAGCGGAGGGTGAACACCGTGTCCTTTGATCCCGGCAGTCTGGACTATGTGTACTACCCGGTGTCAGGCATTATGTGGTTGTGGTACAAGGCTTTTGGCCTTCTACTCGGCCCGGCGAGCTTCTTCACCTGGGCGTTGTCGGTGATCTTCCTGGTGTTCACGCTGCGGGCTCTGCTCTATAAGCCGTTCGTTAAGCAGATCCGGACCACCCGGCAGATGCAGGAACTGCAGCCACAGATCAAGGCACTGCAGAAGAAGTACGGTAAAGATCGTCAGCGCATGGCGTTGGAGATGCAGAAGCTGCAGCGCGAACACGGCTTCAACCCGATCCTGGGCTGCCTGCCGATGTTGGCGCAGGTCCCCGTCTTCCTGGGTCTGTTCCACGTCTTGCGTTCGTTCAACCGCACGAGCACCGGGATCGGTCAGCTGGGTTTGTCACCGGGGCTGAACCGACAATTGGGGAACTACTTCTTCAGTGCCACCGACGTGGGCAATTTCCTGGACGCGAATCTGTTCGGCGCGCCGCTGGGCGCGACGATGATCCAGCGGACCGGCTTGGACGCCTTCACCGAGTTCAATCGGGTCTCGGTGATCGTGGTTGGCGTGCCGATCATGATCGCGGCGGGTATCGCGACCTACTTCAACAGTCGGGCGTCGGTGGCGCGGCAGAGTCCGGAAGCGGCAGCCAATCCGCAGACCGCGATGATGAACAAGCTGGCGCTGTACGTGTTCCCGCTCGGCGTGGTTGTCGGCGGCCCGTTCCTGCCCTTGGCGATCATCCTTTACTGGTTCTCCAACAACATCTGGACGTTTGCGCAGCAGCACTATGTCTTCACGTTGATCGCCAAGGAGGACGAGGCGAAGAAGGACGAGGCGCTGCGCCGGCGAGCGGCGAACGCCCCGGCCCCCGGGGCCAAGCCCAAGCGGTCCGCCCGCGCCGCGATGACCGACAGCGACGCGGAGACCGACGCCTCGGCGGATGACGGTTCCGAAGCACCCGCACCGGAGTTGGTGACAGGAGACGCGGCCGCCGGCGAGACGGCCAAGACGGATGGAGCCAAGCGGAACCAGGGCCGGCCGGCGGCCCGCAGTGGCCGTGCCGGAGCCGGCGCGAAGCCGAAGAAACGTAAGCGGTAACCGACCGCCACAAGCCAACCGGCGCGTGAGCTGCCGGGCACGGAGGGAGACGAGATGACCGACACGACCGACACGACCGACTCAGAGGCCACGGAGCACGAAGCGACGGGGGAGCCGGAGATCCAGGATGAGGCCGCCAGCGATGCGCCGGTGGCAAACCTCGAAGAGCGACTGGTTGCCGAGGGAGAGATCGCCGGCGACTACTTGGAAGAATTGCTGGACCTGTTGGACTTCGACGGCGACATCGACCTCGACGTCGAGAGTCGGCGCGCGATCGTCAGCATTGACGGCGGCAGCGACCTCACCAAGTTGGTAGGCCGCAACGGTGAGGTGCTTGACGCCCTGCAGGAGCTGACCCGGCTGGCCGTGCACCAGAAGACCGGTGAGCGCAGCCGGCTGATGCTGGATGTCGCGGGGTGGCGGCGTCGGCGCCGGGACGACTTGACCACGCTGGGCGACGAGGTGGCCCGCCGCGTGCTGGAGAGCGGCGCGGCCGAGGAGCTGGCCCCGATGAGCCCGTTCGAACGCAAGATCGTTCACGATGCAGTGGCCGCCGTGGACGGAGTGCACAGCGAGAGCCAGGGCGCCGAACCGGCACGCCGGGTAGTCGTTCGGCGGGACTGATGGGATTCGCTGCGCGAATTACAGTTGAGTAATTCGATACCGCGACCCGTTCCCGGGAAGCCGGAGGAATGTTTCACGTGAAACACATCGGGGGAGTGGCGGCACCCGAGCCACCACCGGCAGCGGCCGAAGTTTTCAGCGACCGACTTCCGATCGCCCGACGCTACGCTGACCTGTTGGCCGGACCCGGCGTGGAACGCGGCCTGCTCGGCCCGCGCGAAGTCGACCGCCTCTGGGATCGGCACCTGCTGAACTGCGCGGCAGTCGGCGAGTTGCTGGACCCGGAGGAGCGGGTTGCTGATATCGGCAGCGGTGCCGGCCTGCCGGGGATACCGTTAGCCATCGCCCGACCGGATCTGCGAATGACGCTTGTGGAGCCGCTACTCCGACGGAGCGAGTTTCTCCGTGAGGTGGTCGACGAATTAGGACTCGGTGACGTGGAAGTGGTGCGAGGGCGTGCCGAGGATCGCGTCGTACGCGACGAGGTTGGAGAGTTTGACGCCGTCGTCTCCCGGGCGGTCGCCGGCCTGGACAAGATTAGCCGGTGGAGTCTGCCGCTGGTCCGTCTCAATGGGCGGATGTTGGCCATGAAGGGCGACCGGGCACAGGCCGAAGTCGTGGAGCATCGCCGGGTGATGATCGAACTAGGCGCGAACAAGATAAGAGTGGTGAGATGTGGCGTGAACTATTTAATTCCGCCCGCGACCGTGGTGATGGCGTTGCGGGGAGAGCCCAACCGGGCCCGTGCGCATCGCCGCACTGCGGGGAACCCGGCGCGACGGCCCACCAGGAGAGCAACATGAGCAAGCCGGTCGCCCGGGCCACCACACCACGGGCATCGGGCGAACGCGCCGATCGCCGGGGCAATCCCGGACCCGTTTCACGTGAAACATCGCCGGGCCCGGTTTCACGTGAAACATCGACCGACTTCGACACCCCGATCGGCGCGGCGGCGGAACGCGCCATGCAGGTGCTGCACACCCATAGCCGCCTGCCTCGCCCGAAGCGACGCCGGGTGTTCACCGTGGCCAACCAGAAGGGCGGCGTCGGTAAGACCACCACCGCGGTCAATCTTGCCGCCGCACTAGCGGTGCAGGGAATCAAGACCCTCGTTATCGACCTCGACCCACAGGGCAACGCCAGCACGGCGCTGGGTATCACCGACCGCAAATCAGGCACCCCGTCGTCGTATGAGGTATTGATCGGGGAGGTGCCGGTGCAGGCCGCGCTACGGCAGAGTCCGCACAACGACCGGCTGTTCTGCATCCCGGCCACCATCGACTTGGCCGGCGCCGAGATCGAGTTGGTGAGCATGGTGGCGCGCGAGAATCGGCTGCGGACCGCGCTGAGCGAACTGGACGACTTCGACTTCGACTACGTCTTCATCGACTGCCCGCCCTCGCTCGGCCTGTTGACCGTCAATGCGTTGGTCGCGGCACCGGAGGTGCTGATCCCGATCCAATGCGAGTACTACGCGTTGGAGGGCGTGTCCCAGTTGATGCGCAATATCGAGATGGTGAAGGCCCATCTCAACCCCCGACTGGAGGTGACGACGGTGCTGTTGACGATGTACGACGGGCGCACCAAACTCGCCGACCAAGTCGCCGACGAGGTCCGGCGGTACTTCGGCGATCGGGTGCTCCGGACGGTTATTCCGCGCAGCGTCAAGGTGTCAGAGGCGCCGGGTTACAGCATGACGATCATCGATTACGACCCAGGGTCGCGCGGGGCGATGAGCTATATGGACGCCAGCCGAGAGCTCGCCGAACGTGATGCGGCTGGGAATGAGGGGGAGCTGCGCAAATGACCGGACCGTCGCGTAAGAGGGGCGGCCTGGGCCGCGGGCTGGCGTCGCTCATTCCGACCGGGCCGGATGATGGCACCGCGACCGCGTCGGAGCGTGCAGCAGGCCTGGGACCGCGGATGGGTGACGCCGCGGCCGACGTCGTTATGGGCGGCCTAGGGAGCGCAGCCCCGGCGAGCCCTGTCGAAGTGGGGGCGGTGTACCGGGAGATCAGCCCGGCCGCCATCGAGCCGAACCCTCGCCAGCCCCGTCAGGTGTTCGACGACGAGGCGCTGTCCGAGCTGGTGCACTCCATCCGGGAGTTCGGGCTGATGCAGCCGATCGTGGTTCGGGCACTGCCCGGTGCCGCGCCCGGGGCTCCGCGCTACCAGTTGGTGATGGGGGAGCGGCGTTGGCGGGCTTCCCAGCAGGCTGGCCTGGAGGCGATCCCGGCGATCGTGCGGGAGACCGACGACGACAATCTGCTGCGCGATGCACTGCTGGAGAACATCCACCGGGTGCAATTGAACCCGTTGGAAGAGGCGGCGGCCTACCAGCAGCTGCTCGAAGAGTTCGGGGTGACGCACGAAGAGCTGGCTGCCCGCCTCGGGAGATCCCGGCCCTTGGTGAGCAACATGATCAGGTTGTTGCGCCTGCCGATCGCGGTGCAACGTAGGGTAGCCGCCGGGGTCCTGTCGGCTGGCCACGCGCGCGCCCTGCTGTCGCTCGAGGGCGGTGCCGAGGCACAAGAGGCGCTGGCCGCGCGGATCATCGCGGAGGGGCTGTCGGTGCGGGCCACCGAGGAGGCGGTCACCCTGGCCAACCGGGCTGACACCTCGACGCCGGCCGCGCCCCGGCGTAAGCCGATCCAGATGCCCGGTCTGCAGGACGTTGCGGAGCGGCTCTCGACCACGTTCGACACCCGCGTGACAGTTAGCGTCGGCAAGCGCAAAGGCAAGATTGTGGTGGAATTCGGGTCCGTCGACGACTTGCAACGCATCGTCGCGATGATGGACTCGACAACCGCCTGAAGCCGACGGGTGCCCATGTCCTATGACCGGCGGCAGTTACGTCACTGTGACGGTAGGGCGTCCCCAGCCCAATGGCAGGCCTGAAATATGTTGACTAACAACGATTTTCATTTTACTGGGGAACGGGAACACCGACCCACCCCGATGCTGGCGTCCGGTGGCGCATTTCTCTTATCCTTGAGGGGCTGTCGTCGGTGGCAGCACGGGTTGAGACCGGGAGTGCAGTGTCTGTCCGAATCGCACCGCTGAGGCTCGAGGATTTCGAGCAGCTTCCCAAGCACGCCCGCCGCTGCGTCTTCTGGGAAGTCGATCCGACCATCCTCGGTCGCGACGATCACCTGTCCGATCCGGAGTTCGAAAAGGAAGCCTGGCTTTCGATGGTGATGCTGGAGTGGGGGTGCTGTGGGCAGATCGCCACACCGACGACCTCCACTCGCGGACTCGGGGACTCGGCCTGCCTCGGCTACGTGCTCTACGCCCCGCCCCGAGTGGTGCCGCGGGCGCAGCGATTCCCGACCGGACCGGTCTCGGCGGATGCGGTGCTGCTGATGTCGATGGGTGTCGAACCGGCTCCGATGGCCGACGGGCTGCCGCAGGAACTGATCGCCCGCACGGTCGACGAACTGGTGCGGCGCGGGGTCCGGGCATTGGAGGCGTTCGGCCGGACTGCGGCAACAGGGGAGTTGTTGGATCCGGGTACCGCTCAGCCCGACATCGCACCGGTGCTGGAGACCTTCGGCGACTGCTCGGTCGAGCACTGCATGATCGAGGCGGATTTCCTCACCAATGCCGGATTCACCGTGGTGGCACCGCACCGATACTTTCCGCGGCTGCGCCTGGAGCTGAACAAGGGCCTCGGCTGGAAGGCAGACGTCGAGGCAGCGCTGGAACGGCTACTGGAAAGCGCGCAACTACAGCAGCAGGTCGGGGCGGGAGCCCCGACGGCGTCCGTATCTGGGGCAGCGGTCAGGAACCACCGAGCTGGCCGGTCCGCTCCACCGACAGCTCGTGGGCCAGCAATTCAGCGAACGTGAACGTACCGGTGGGCCGGTCGTTCTTGCCGAGCAGGTACAGCCGCTTGACCGCGGCGAGCATCCCCTCGGCGATGGCGTCCCGCGTCGCCGGGGAGGTCAGCATCGCGTGATCATTCGGACTGGTGATGTAGCCGACGTCGACCTCGACGGTGGGCATCCGGGTCAGGCGTAGCAGGTCCCAGGTCCGACCGTGTGCACGGCAATCCTGTAACCCGGTGCGGGCCACTATCTCTCGCTGAATGAAGTCGGCGAGATTGCGGCCGATGGTGGACTCCGATCCGTGTGAGTTACCGAAGTGAAATGACGCCACGCCGTTGGCCGCCGGACTGATGTGGGCGGCACACCGCAGGCTTATCATCAAGTCGGCGCCCACGGCGTTCGCGGTCGCGGCCCGCTCGGCGTCGGACGGACCGCGACTGTGTGGCCGGGACAGGAAGGTCTCCATCCCGATCGCTGTCATCCGGCCCTCCAAACGACTTGCCAAGTCCCACAAGATGTCTGCTTCACTAATGGGGCCCGACGGGGTCTGGGCGATCAGTCCGCGGTCGGTGCCACCCCGGCCCGGATCGATGACAATCCGCTTGCCCGACAGCCGCGGCCCCGAGCGCCGCACCAGCTCTTCCTCGCGGATCGCGTGCGGTGAACCGCCACTCACCCGCGAAGCCAAAAAGTTCAAGGAGCGCAACGTATCCGGCCCACAGATGCCGTCGGCGTACAGACCGTACTCGCGCTGATAGGACATCAATGCGTTGTGGGTCTGGATGCCGAAGTAGCCGTCGACCATTCCGGTATAAAAACCCAGGTCCTGAAGGCGGGCCTGCAGGGTAGCCACGTCGTCGCCGTACATCGGCGCCCCGAACTGGTGATTGAGGATACGTGCGCCCAGCCGGTAGGACGCCTCTTTCAGGGCACGGTAGGTGGCCTCGCCGATAATGCCGTCGACAAGCAGGCCGCGTTGTTGCTGGAAGGCACGCACCGCCTGATCGAGGTCGTTGTCGAAGAGGTCGAGCGCGACGTGTTTGCCGGTGTTCAGGTCCGCGTCGGGGCTGTCCACCAGGCCAAGCGCCGCCAGCGCCGCGCGAATCTCGACGACGGCACCGCTGCGGTCACCGCGGCGGAGCGCGTCGTCTGCACCGCGATGCCGACCCGACATTACTGTGCCCTCCGGTAGTCGCTGTTGGCAGTGGAAACATAGCTGGTGGTTGCCAGCAGACCAGCCAATATTGTCTCAGACGCCGGCCGATTTTCCGAAAACGGCAAGGCCGGCGTCAACGCCGGATGCGACGGGTGACCCCGAGCGCCACTGAAAGCCCGTGCGGGCTAGACGACGTCCGCGAGGTCCCGCAGCAGGGCCGCCTTGCCCTTGGCGCCGACGATGCGCTTAACCGGCTGACCGTCCTTGAACAGGATCAGGGTGGGGATCGAGACCACGTTGAAGTCGCGGGCGGTCTCGGGGTTGGCATCGACATCTAGCTTGGCGACGGTGAGCTGGTCGGCCTGCTCGGCGGCGATCTCCTCGAGCACTGGGGCGATCATCTTGCAGGGGCCGCACCAGGTCGCCCAGAAGTCCACCAGCACCGGCTTACTGCTGGCCAGTACGTCGGTGGCGAAGGTGGCGTCCGAAACGGTCACTGTGCTGTGGTCGGTCATGGTCGTGCTCCCATCAAAGTTGCGGTTCCGGCGGCGGCCTCCGGGTCGGTGGCATCGGCTGATTCTGCCAGCCAGCGTTCGGCGTCGATCGCGGCCGTACAGCCGGTTCCGGCTGCGGTGATCGCCTGTCGGTAGGTGCGGTCCACCAGGTCGCCGGCGGCGAACACGCCCTCCAGCGAGGTGCGCGAGCTCGGGTGTTCGACCAGCACGTAGCCATCCGGGTCCAGCTGGACTGCCCCGCGGACCAACTCGGACCGCGGGTCGTGGCCGATGGCGACGAATACCCCGGTGACCGCCAGGGTGGTCTCCGCACCGGTCTTGGTGTCGCGCACCCGCAGGCCGGTCACGGTGCCTTCGCCCTCCACCGCCACCGGGATGCTGTTGGTGTGGAACCGGATCTTGTCGTTATCGCGGGCCCGGTTCAGCATGATCTTCGACGCGCGGAACTCTTCGCGGCGGTGCACCAGGGTCACGCTGCGGGCGAACCGGGTGAGGAACGTGGCCTCCTCCATCGCCGAGTCGCCGCCGCCGATAACAGCAATGTCCTGGTCGCGGAAGAAGAATCCGTCGCAGGTGGCGCACGAGCTCACCCCCCGGCCGAGCAGCTCCTGCTCGCCCGGGATGTTCAGGTAACGGGCGGCGGCGCCCATAGCCAGCACAATCGCCCGCGCCCGGTGCGTTTCGCCGTCCGCGGTGAGGACGGACTTGACCGGACCCTCCAGCGCCACCGATTCGACGTCTTCCATCCGCAGGTCGGCGCCGAAGTGCAGCGCCTGCTCGCGCATCTCGTCCATCAGCTCGGGCCCGTTGATGCCGCTGCGGAAACCGGGGTAGTTCTCCACCTCAGTGGTAGTCATCAACGCCCCGCCGAACGAGGTTCCCTCGAACACCAGCGGGGCCAGCTGCGCCCGGGCGGCGTAGATCGCGGCGGTGTACCCGGCCGGGCCGGAACCGATGATGATCACATCGTGGGGGGACGGCGTCTCAGACGTCGAGGACATCGAGGGCCCTTTCTTCTCGGATCCGCACGGGTCTGCTTACAGGGGCTACCAACGTCAGCGTAGGCGGCGATGTTCCCCGGACCGCTACGGACGCCGGACGGTCGTGTCGGCCACCAGTCCGGTATCGGCGGAACTGCAGTTGGGGGCCACCGCCAGAGCGACGACGGTGTCGCCCGAGGTGCCGGGCAGCAGCAGCACGACCGCGGCATGACCGTTGATCGCGATCTCGCGTGCGCCCAGCACGTGGGTCCAGGTCGGATATCCCAGACCGGCCAGGCAGCCGGCCCGGCGCGCGGGGTCGGCCAGCGGCCCGTATTCGGGGCTGCGGTCCAGCAGGGCGAGGATCTCCGGTTCGGACAGCGGCAGCACCGCGGCTGGCTCGGATGCCACCGTGATGGCGTTCAGCGAGCGCACGCCGCTGGGGGTGTCGCCGGGGGAGCGGATCAAGGCCGCCGTGCCCACCCCGATCGCGATCAGCGCGGCTACGCTCCCGGCGCCGGCGGCGATCCGGTTGAGCCGGGGTAGGGGTCGACTTGAATGCGCCGGGCGTCCTGCGCGTGCCCGGCTCTCTCGATCACCTGCATCCATCGCAGTGCCGCCGCTTCCGCTCGCTTTGGGCCGTTATGCACAGTCGCCGACCTGATCTGCCACGGCACCGTCAGTTGCCAAGGCTATCCGGCTGCCGGTCGGCCGGACCGCGGCGGCGGCACCAGTGTGAAATCGGCTGAGCAGTGCGGCGAGCCGGGCGCGGCCGCGCGCGCAGCGACTCTTGACGGTGCCCGGGGCCACGCCGAGTATGCGGGCGGCGTCGGCGATCGAATAGCCCTGCATGTCGACGGCGATCACCGCGGCACGTTGTGGGGCCGGCAACCGGCGGAGAGCGGCGCGCACCTCCAGTGCGGTCTCCACCTCGGCGGTGCGATCGCCGACGGTGGCGTGGTCGCCGAGCAGCTCGATGCAGTGAATTCTGCTGCGGCGCAACAGATCCAAGCAGGCATTGACCACGATCCGGTGCAGCCAGCTGCCGACGGCGGCGTTGTAGCGAAACGATCCGGCGCCTCGGTGCGCCGAGAGCATCGCTTCCTGCAGGGCGTCTTCGGCGTCTAGGCGGCAACCGGTGGTGAGCTGCGCCAGCCGACGCAGCCGACGCTCGTGACGGCCGTATAGCTCCTGGAATGCGAAGCGGTCACCGGCGACATGGGCGGCCAGCAAGTCGGCGTCGGTGCGGTCCGAGTGCCCCATGGGCGGACACTAACCAGCCGGCGGCCCGGCGGCACTTCACCTGTGCACAGGCCGGCCGGGCGGTGCTGCTGCCCGGGTGGCTAAGGCACCGCGTGCACGGTGATCTCGGAGATCTGGGTGCGACTCTCGCCGCCGGTGCTGCCCATCGTCGAGATCCACACCAGCAGGTTGGAGGTCGGCGACGATGAGTCGGCGGAGATCTTGTTGGCACCGGGCTGCAGGGCTTTGCCGGGCGCCAGCACCGTGGTGTCTTCGAGCCGGGACGGCCGCGGCGTCGATGAGGAGCGCAGCTCCACCCGGGTCCCGGTGCTGGAGATGTTGATCGCGACGTTGCTGATGACGGTGGGTTTGGGCAGCTGCAACATCAGCCCGACGCCGCTCTTGAAATTCGGGAAGGGCACCGGATCGGAATAGGTGTCCGTCGTCCAGAAGGTGGCCGGATTCCCGTCGATGGCCAGCCCGGCGTCCTGGGGCCGGTCAGCTTCGCCGCCGGGCGAGAAGACCGTCACCGACACCGGTTTGACGGTGTTGCCGGACGTGGCCGAACCCGGCGCCGACGACGACACCGCCGAAGGGCTGCTCAGCCCCAGCTCCGTCTTGTCCAGCCCGTTGACGTCGCCGAAGATCCGGTTGAGAACCGAGGCCAGCACCAGCAGTGCGACGAGAATGACGGCCCCGCCGATGCCGGCACCGATCAACACCCGGCGACGCCGCTCCGCGCGCACCTCGGCGTCTGGCGGCGGCGCCGGCCGAGGCGCGCGAGGCGCATCGCCGACAGTGCCCAGCAGCTCAGTCTGTTCGTGCAGGGCGGTGGCCTGCTGGAGCAGGTTCGACAGTGTCGAGGCGCCGCGGATGCCGCCGTCCGACTCAATCGCGTGGCTGGCGGCCGCTGAGATCTGGAACGGAATGTCGGGGTTGACCGAGTCGGGTGTGACCGGGTTGCCGGCAGCGTCGCGGTCCGCTGGCGCCAGCCCGCAGTCGGGTCCGGCATCCGGCAGCGGCCACCGGTTTACCAGCAGCGCGTACAAGGTGGCGCCGATCCCGCGGATGTCGTCCTCGGGCACGGTGCCGGGCAACGTCGCCGGGAAGGCCAGGGTGACGTCGCCCTCGATGCTGACCCGGACCCGGCTCGGGTGGTCAATCGACAGGGCAACGCCGGATTGGTGGGCGGCTTCGGCGGCGGTGGTCAGCGACCGCATCGCCCGGGCCGCGCCGATCGCTGACGGTGCCGTGCCGGCGACCTCGTGCAATGAGGCGCCGCGCACCCATTCGGAGACGACGAGCCCGCCCGCGCCGATGCGTACCACGTCGAGCACCCGAGCGATCCCGGGCAGGCTGATCTGGCTGAGCCGTTGGGTGCGCGTCAGGATGTCGTTGAGCTGCTCGTCGGCCATGGTCTGATCCGGATCGACGAACGTGAGCGCTACCTGCCGGTCCAGCGCGGTATCCAGGGCCTGCCAGAACTGCAGCACCGAAGTGCCGCCGTGGCGCACCAGCAGCCGGTAGCGGCCGCCGGCGATGCTCAGGCCGGGTGTCAGCTGTTCGGCATCGGCGCTGGACTGCTCGAGGTTGGGCGGATAGACCGATCGCGACGTGGCGCGAGCCCCGACCCCCTCCGAAGGATTTTTGGTCACCTCCGCGCCTTTCGGTGTCCAGCTACCGGCGATGTCCTCCGACGGCATGTGCCAAGCGGGACCGTTTATAGCGTCCCCGCCCGGTGTGAGCAAGCGATTCTGCACAGCGTACGGGACGAGCGGGTCGAGGGACGGTGGGTTTGACATGGAGATGTGCGGGCCGCGCGCGCCGAGCCTGCGTCGCACCGCGGCCAGTGCCGCCACGGCCTCGGGCACCTGGGCGCGCACCATGACCGCAGCGATGATCGGCAGCATCACCAGCGTCAGCACCAGCAGGCGCAGCATTGATCCGGCCGCGCCGTGATCGGTCAGCTCGCGCAGGCCGATCAGCCGGTCGAGCACCTCGGCGACCAGTCCCGCCAGCAGCGACGCCGTCACCGTGACCAGGATGGTCCGGACCACGTCCGAGCCGAGCAGTCGACCGCGGACCGGGCGCAGCGCGCGGCGCAGCAAGATTTGTCCGACGCCCGCGCCGGCGAGGAACCCCAGGCCGTTGGCCAGACCCAGGTAGGCAGCCACCAGATCCGGGTTATCGGTCAGGTGCGGGGCCAGCACCGAGGTGAAGATCTTCACCGCGGTGATCACCACGATCACCGCGATCGGAATCCACGGTTGCTCCCGGGCGTAGAAGACCCGGAGTTGCAGCAACACCATGGCGTACGGGATCAACGTGAATGCCGACATGGCGACCGCCACGCCGAGGTATCCGGCGTCGACATCGCCGAAGTTGCCGTAGGCGAACAGGGCGCTGCCGATCGCCGGGCCGCCGATGGTCATCAGCGCCACGATCGGGATCAGCGTGACCATCATCAGCCGGGTGGCCAGCGAGATATCGGCGAGCACCGCGGGATCGTCGCCGGCGGCCGCGTTACGGCTCAGCCGCGGCATCACCACCGTCAGCACCGTCACGCCGATCATGCCGAATGGAAGCTGCAGCAGCAGCCAGGCGTAGTAGTAGATCGCCGGGCCGGACGCAGCCGAGGTGCTGGCGATCTGGTTGGTTACAACCAGCCCGATCTGGCTGATCAGGACGTAGAGCATCATCGCGGCAGCCATCGCGCCGAAGCGCTTGAGTCGGTCGTCGATGCCCCACAGCGGCCGCAGGCTGATCTTCTCGCGCCGGATCGCCACCAGCAGAACCGCGGTCTGGGCGATGACCCCCGCCGTCGTGCCGAGGCCCAACACCAGCAGCTTGGCGTTGCCCATCCGTACCGGGTCGATCGCGAGTTCACCCGGCACCAGCAGGTACAGCACCAAGGTGGCGATGGCAACGACGTTGTTGACCACCGGCGCCCAGGCCGGCGCCCCGAAGATGTTGCGGTTGTTCAGGATCGCCATGAACACCGACGACAGCCCGTAGCAGAGCACCTGCGGCAACAGCAGGTAGGCGAATGCGATGGTCAGCGGTTCATTGACCTGCGGGTCGCCGCCCAACATCAACTTGACCAGCAGGGGTGCCGCCGCCACCGACACCACGGTGGTGGCCAGCAGCAGCGCGGTCGCCAGCGTGACCAGGCGCCGCACGAACGCGGTGCCGCCGTCGGGGTCGTCTCGCTCGGCGCGGGCCAGCACCGGCACGAAGATCGCCGTAAACGTCGCCTCCAGTACCAGCGCCGCGATCTGGTTCGGCAGCTGGTTTGCCACCGAGAAGGCACTCGACAGTGCCGCCCCCAGAATCGCCGCCAACAGCACGATGCGGACGAAGCCGGTGAGCCGGCTGACTAGGGTGGCCAGCGCCATCCCCCACGACCGCGATACCACCGCGGCGTCGGTCAGCTCCGGCCGCCGGGCTGCCGTGTTCACCCGTCCTCATTTCGGTCGGTTCGGGGCCCGGCCGCGGCTGGCGGCCGCGGGGCGTCGGGGCTGGGTGGGCGGGGGCGGTCCAAGTCGGCGCGGTCGGGCTGGCCGCGGAACCGGTGCCAGAGCCGACGCCCGGTCAGCACCGTGAGTACCGCCGTCGCCGTCATGGTGATCAGGAACAGCACCATGCCGTAGGCATTGGAATGCACCGACAACCGCGCCGACTCGCCCAACCGCAGCCCGTTGGGGGTTTGCAGCGCCACATCGACCACGAAATACTGGTTGACCCGCACTTCCACCGGAACCCGGAGCGGCAGGTAACCCGGCGGCAACTCCAGCTCTCCGACATCGGCCACCGTCATCCCCGGCGGCGCGTCGACGTGTAGCCGGACCCGGATGGGCACCGCCAGGTCGTTGCGCAGCGCCAGCGGCAACGGGCTGTGCTCGGTGGCCAGCGTGTACGAGCCGGCCGGGTTGACGATGGTGACCGCACCGATCAGATCCGCGACGGTGGCGCCGACGACCCCGATGCGCTGCGTCGCCAGGACACTGCGGACATCGAGCGGCTCGGACTGACTCAGCGCCCGCAGGATGTCCTCGGCCAGCGGCGCCGTGTATTGGTCGCCGGTCAGACCGGTGCGGACGTCGGTGGTCAGCGCGGCCGTTAATCCCCACAGTCGGCCGATATCACCGGTGATGGCGGCGATAACCTCCGGGCTGAAACTACCCACCGGTTGCTCGGCCGGCAGCGGATGCGCAGGTGGGGCGGTGACACCCCGGGACTCGTCGATCACCGAGGTCAGGGGCCGGGGCACTGCCAGCCCGGATCGCAGTGCGGTGCTCAACGTGGTCAGGACGGCTTGAGCGTCATCGGCCCGAGGCTTCCAGTAGGCCGGCGGCATCAGAATCTCGTGGCGCGGAACGTCGGGGCTCTCCGGGGACTCCAGCCCCCGCCAAAGTATCGACCCGAGGGCATCTTGGCGGCGGGCCAGGGCCGAGTCGTGGTGCAACCGGATCGCCAGGGAGCCGTCCAAATAGCTGGGAGCCACCGGATCGGTGCCCATCGCGGCCAGGGCCGCGCCGACGGCCGGGTCATACGGCGCGGCCACCACCCGCGGGGACAATCGCCGCGGGGCGACATCGGCGGTGGCGGACGCGCCGGTGACCGAATCCCGGGCTGAACAATCAGCGGCGGTGATCACCACCGCTTCGCTCTGCGCGCCGATCAGGTTTGCGGCCCCGGCCGTGAGCCGCCCTTCGCCGAGCAGAACGGCACCGCGGGTCGAGGACACCTGGAGGATCCGGTCGACGATGTCGGCCGGCATGCTCACCGCGGTCGCGGCCAGGCTCGAATCACCAACCCGGGCCAGCGCATCCAGGTCAGCCTGTGCGTAGGGGGTTGCGGCGACACAGGTCCGGTGGGCCAGCCGACGCAGCCGCTCCAACCAGGTCGTGGCCGTCGCCCGGCCCGTTCCCGGGTGAGACGTCGTGCCTTCAGGGGAGTCGGCGACGACGTAGCCGCCGGTCATCGCGTTGACCGTGACCAACAGGTCGGGGTCGATCGCCAGGCACAGCGACCGGGTGACGACCCCGCCGCCGTCGACGGCTGGGCTGGTGGCGAATTCGGCGGCCGACAGCAGCGCGTCCAGCCGGCCGCCCGGGGCCAGCGAACTCGCCAGGTCATCGTCGGTGAGCCGAACCGGCAGGGTCCCGCCGGGTGACCCCGGTGTCAGCCGGGGCCGGTCGGCAAGGGGCCAGATCATGGTGATTTGCATTGGGTGGGAGGTATCCGGTGCGATCGCACCGGCGAACGGATCGGATTCGGCGTCGGTTTTCGGCAGGCCCGTCACCGGGAGCAGGAAGCGGGCGTCGTCAAGCCGGGCCGGTTCGCCGTAATCGGGTGTGCC
This sequence comes from Mycobacterium sp., assembly GCA_039922455.1. Classification (GTDB taxonomy): domain Bacteria; phylum Actinomycetota; class Actinomycetes; order Mycobacteriales; family Mycobacteriaceae; genus Mycobacterium. The sequence goes on from JBDTEP010000012.1 coordinate 25,503, forward strand.
GTTGACGTTGACCAGCAGTGGGTAGATACCGGGCCGGTCGATGTTCAACGCCGGTTGGCTTAACGAGCGCAGCGGGGCTGACAGGGTGAACCGGGCTTCCTGGCCGCGTTGCAGTTCGGCCGCGACCGTGGCGAACGTGCCGACCGGCCGGTACTGGTCGTTGGAGCCGCTGAGGTTGGTACGCAGGCCGGCCGAGGATGCGACAGCGCCGGCCTGTTCGAGGCGCACCATCACATCGCGGACCGGACGGTCTCCGACGTTGCGTACCGTTCCTGCGACCGTTACCACCGGGACGCTGGAGGTGGTGACGACCTCCGGGGTGACGCGGTCGACGCGGATCTGGACGAACCGCGCTGCATCGGGCTCACCGGCCGTGGCCTGCGGAATAGCGGCGGCGCCGAGGGGCATCAGCAGGGCGGCGACCACCGCCAGTAGGGCCGTGCGGGGCCTCGGCACGCAACCCCCACCGCTTCGTTGCGTACGGGTCACGGGTCCAGCCCGCGACCGTTCTCCCGGTCCGGTGCGTGCTCGCCCTCGCGAGTGTTGCGGGTGCGGGAATGCGTCTGCGGCCGCCGCCAGGGCGCGGTCACCGGCAGGGGAGGCAGTGCCGCCGGGCCGTCGGTCTGCAGCCGGTCGATCAATTCGTCGGCGACCAGGGCCAGCCGCCGCTCGTCGGCGTAGGCCAACCGGGACGGCAGTTCCCGGATCGGCACCCACGCCACCTCGGTGACCTCCACGTCGTCGTCGCACAGCTCTCCGCTGGAGAACCGCAGCAGGTAGTGGTGCACGGTCTTGTGCACTCGGCGGCCGTCGGTGACGAACCAGTAGTCGATGCTGCCCAGGGCCGCCAGCACGGCGCCCTGAACACCGGTTTCCTCGGCGACCTCACGGATCGCGGTTTGCTCGGCGGTCTCACCGACCTCGATGTGGCCCTTGGGCAGAGACCACAACATCCTGCCCCGGCGGTCGATCCGCCCGATCAGCGCAGCGACCTGATCCTCCCGCGGCCCGTCGATGCCGTCGATGACCAGGCCGCCGGCGGACGTCTCGTGCACGGTGCGCAGCCGGTCCGGGCCGTGCCGTGTGGTGTGGGGCCGGCGCTGCGCCGGATGACCGCTTGCCGGGGCCGCGACGGGGGTGCTGTCGGTGGCCGCGGACTCGGTGTGGGCGGTTTTCGGACCCGAAGCGCGTCGACCGCGGCGCCGCTTGCGGCGCCGCCCCGAATTGGCTTCCCCGCCGTCGGTCGACACCCATGCGATAGTAGCTGGCACGCGCGGGCCAACCGGCCTCCCTCGCCGGGTTTGCGATACCCATTAGGCTCATCGAACGTGTCAGAAGCCCACCAGGATGCCGACCTGCTGACAGCG
>JBDTEP010000013.1:0-17291 GCA_039922455.1 Mycobacterium sp.
CGGCGGCGCGCAACCAGCGGCAGGCCGTACAGCGTCACCCGCTCGTAAGCCATCACTTCGCCGCGCTTGGCATCCCAGTGCGGTTCGCTGTAGGTGCGCTGTACCAACTCCCCCGCGACGCGCTCGACGGCCTCCGGACCAATGCGCGCTGCGGTGCGTCCGTAGAGGCGGCTGGTTTCGACCAGCTCCGCCACCACGACCCAGCGTGGCGGGCGCTTGGACAGTACCGAGCCGGGTGCCAGCACGAAGCGGGAATTGCGCGCACCCAGATACTCACGCCCGTCCACGTGGCGCATACCCACATGCGATAGCAGCCCGGCGAGCAGCGCCGTATGTACGCGGTCCCGGTCGGCCGGCTCGCCAGACTCACTAAGGCCAAGGTCGCGGGCGATGCTGCGCAGCTGACCCACCAGATCCTGCCACTCGCGGATCCGCAGATAATTCAGGAATTCATCCCGGCACAGCCTCCGGAATGCGCTGGCGGTCAATGCCTTCCGTTGCTCTAACAGATAGCGCCACAGGTTGAGGTATGACATGAAATCGGATTCCTCGTCGGCGAACCGGGCATGCTTTGCCCGGGCCGCTTCCTCCCGTTCCCGCGGCCGTTCCCGCGGGTCGGGGATCGTCAGTGCCGCCGCCAGGATCAGCAGCTCATGCACGCAGCCCTCGGTGTCGGCCGCCAGGATCATTCGGCCAATCCTCGGGTCGACCGGCAGCCGCGCCAGCCGGCGGCCGAGGTCGGTGATCTCCCCCTGCTGGTCGAACGCGCCGAGTTCCTGTAACAGTTGCACGCCGTCGCGGATACTGCGTTGGTCCGGTGGATCCAGGAACGGGAAGTTCTCGACGTCACCGATGCGCAGTGCCGCCATCTGCAGCAGCACCGCAGCGAGATTCGTCCGCAGCACCTCGGGATCGGTATAGCGCGGGCGCGCCGTGAAGTCCGCCTCGGAGTACAGCCGGATGCACACCCCGGGGGCGGTTCGGCCGCACCGGCCGGACCGCTGCGCGGCGGACGCTTGGGAGACCGGTTCGATCGGCAACCGCTGCACCTTCAGTCGGCGGCTGTATCGCGAGATGCGGGCGTTGCCCGGGTCTACGACGTAGCAGATCCCGGGCACGGTCAAGGACGTCTCGGCCACATTCGTCGCCAACACGACGCGTCGTCGGATGTCCGACCCGGATCGGGGTGCGAAGATCTTCTGCTGTTCGGCGGTCGGCAGCCGGGCGTACAACGGCAGCACTTCGAGGTGATGGTGCGCGGGCTTCAGCCCTATCAAAGCCTCGGCGGTGTCGCGGATCTCGCGTTCGCCGGACAGGAACACCAGGATGTCGCCGGGCGGCTCGGCCTCGAGTTCACCGATCGCGTCGATGATCGCTTCGATCTCGTCGCGGGTCTCGGTGCGGACAATCTCGTGATCGGGGTCGTCGGGGTCGGCGGAGTCGTCTGCGGCGCCTGCGCCGACCCGAACCTCCAGCGGCCGGTATCGGACTTCCACCGGGTACGTCCGCCCGGACACCTCGACGATCGGCGCCCCGCCGAAATGGGCCGCGAAGCGCTGCGGCTCAATGGTCGCCGAGGTGATGATCACTTTCAGGTCCGGTCGGCGCGGCAGTAGCTCGCGTAGGTAGCCGAGCAGGAAGTCGATGTTCAGGCTGCGCTCGTGGGCCTCATCGAGGATCAGCGTGTCGTAACGCAGCAGGCGGCGGTCGCGCTGAATCTCGGCAAGCAGGATGCCGTCGGTCATGAGCTTGACCAGGGTGCGGTCGCTGACCCGGTCGGTGAACCGGACGGTATAGCCGACGACGTCGCCCAGCGGGCTGGACAGCTCGTCGGCGATGCGTTGTGCGACCGTGCGGGCAGCCAACCGCCGCGGCTGGGTGTGGCCGATGGTCCCGCGGATACCGCGGCCGGCGTCCAGGCAGATCTTGGGCAGCTGGGTCGTCTTACCCGACCCGGTCTCCCCGGCCACGATCACCACCTGATTCGCCCGGATCGCTTCGGCGATCTCGTCTCGCCGCTCACTGACCGGCAGGTCGGGGTAGCTGATGGTGGGCACGGCGGCCTGTCGGGCTGCAACGAGTGCTTGCGCGGCCGAGATCTGGTCGGCCAGCCGCCGCAAGTGCTGCGACGGTGCACCGCGCGGGTTCTTCAGTCGCCTGCCGAAATGTGCGGCGTCACGGAGAGTCAGTCCGTCGAGCAGGCTGCGCAACTCTGCGACGGACGGTTCGGCCACCCCGGGAAGAATAGAGGCCGGTGCCGACACACTCCACGGCGGACTGCTCAGCTGCGAATGCCGGTCACCGACATTGATCGCGCTCCGCGCTCCAACGACCCCGGCGGGCTCCGATCAATACGTCACTGTGACAAAAATTCCTCCAGCAGACACGACACGCTGCGACTCCCAGCAAGCCGAGTGATCTTGCCCTCAATGACCCCGCCCGAATCGCCGTAGAACGGCGATATCGAACGCCGGCAGAATGCACCGACAATTCTTACCAGGCGCCCTCAAGGCTTCCTCGCTTCGACCCGAAACGCCCATATTTCCCCGCCCTGTCAAAATCGGGTGCATCCTGAATTGCGTGACGGTGTGCAGGTCAGCGCAGAACCCCGGTGCCAACGCGCTCCGGAACGGCGACTTTGCGGTAGCTGTGCGTTGTGCCGCGGCAACCCTCATTACGAAGTAGGCCACCATGTGCGCCGCCACCGCATCCTCAGGGCCAGCGAATTTGACGGTCCGACCGCCCGCTCGAGCAATCTCGCTCGGTGGCCCGCGTAGGTTAGGCTGCGTTGGGCTGGGGGCGTCCCAAGTGCCGTAGAAGGGATGCAATGTCGAGGCAGTTGACCGACCTGGAGATACTCAGCGAGCTGGAGCCGGTTGCCGCAACCAATGTTAACCGGCACGAGTCGGCGGCCGTTGAGTGGAATCCCCATGACTACGTGCCGTGGGATCGTGGCCGTAATTTCGCGCGGTCGGGCGGCACCGATTGGTCGCCGGAGCAGTCGCAACTCAGCGACATCGCGAAGGCGGCGATGATCACCAACCTGCTCACCGAGGACAACCTGCCGTCGTACCACCGTCAGGCAGCGCAGTACTTCTCCCGCGATGGCGCCTGGGCTCAGTGGGTGGGCCGGTGGACCGCTGAGGAAAACCGTCACGGCATCGTGATTCGCGACTATCTCGTTGTCACCCGCGGGGTTGACCCCTTGGCGCTGGAACAGGCCCGTATGGAGCACGTGACCAACGGATTCGCAGCCACCCCGGAGGAGGAGGAACGACACAAGACCGACTTTCTGCTGTCGGTCGCCTATGTGACGTTCCAGGAGCTTGCCACCCGCGTCAGCCACCGCAACACCGGCAAGGTGTGCAATGACCCGATCGCAGACCGGATGTTGCAACGTGTTGCCGCCGACGAGAACCTGCACATGATCTTCTATCGGAACGTCTGCAGTGCAGCATTGGATCTAGTGCCCGATCAAGCGATGGAGGCCGTTGCCGACGTCGTGGAGCACTTCCGGATGCCCGGTCAGGGCATGCCGAACTTTCGTCGCAACGGCGTGATAATGGCTAAGCACGGGATCTATGACCCGCGGCAGCATCTGGACGAAGTCGTCCGGCCGACGCTACGCAAATGGCAGATCTTCGAACGCAATGATCTCAGTTCCGTGGGCGAACAGCGTCGTGAACAACTCGCAACGTATCTCGAGAATCTTGAGCGGCAGGTAATCAAGTTCGAGGAGCAACGCGACCGTCGTTTCGCGCGCGACGCGCGTAAGAAGGAAACGAGCTCCGTCTAGCGGACCACGGGCAGCGGCTCGTAATCGACCCCGAGGATTCCGCTGGTGGATTTCTTCGTTGACAGATCGCCCGGCGGTGGCGCTACGGCGTGCTGAGTTCGCGCGCTCAGCGCAGGTAAAGCTCACTGCCGCTGGGGTATCCGCCGCCCGTTGTGGTGACGTGGACGTGGTCATAGTGGCCGTAGCCGCCGCGCTGAACCCCACCACCGGGCGTGTAGTAGCCGCCGCGCCAGATGGCGTCCTGCAGGCCGAACCGGCCGGCGTTCTCCATCACGTACGCCACGATCGAGTCGCCGAGCGCGATGCCGTCGGCGCTGCCGGGGTTGGGGACCATAATGTCGAGCGCCAGTCCGTTAGGGTGCCAGCGCAACGCGTCGGCTCGCACTCCCCCGATCTGATGGATCTGCGGAAACGAGTCGCTGATGCTGCGGGCTGTCTGGATCGTCTTGACCTGTAGGCCGCGCTCCGAGGCGACCCCGGACGGTAGGAAGCGGGAGACCATCCGCATGCGTGATGCTGTCGCGAAACCCGCGGGTGCGCCCTGGCGCAAGGAGTCGGCGGGCGCCGCCACCAGCTGCAAACCACCAGGTGAATCGTCGTCAGCAACCACTGGTGCGGCTTCTTTGGCAACCACCGAATTAGTGCTGCCGCCCACAGCAAAGAACACTGCAACCGGTGCGATAACTATGGCCATCAATGCCGATGATCTTTGGCGCTTGCTGGCTAACTCGTGTCGGCCCACGGTTACCTAGGATACGAGAAATCTGGCTAATAGTCACAAGTTTATAAAGCTCAGAAAACGGTTGTGTCTCGCTGATCACGTTAGATCCGCCGATTGTGCCCCGTTAGCGCAGGTCAACGCTGCTAGGCCAGCGTGTTGTTCAGCCGCAAAGGAAGATCAACTAAGGAGATGGGTTTAGACTGCCCCCATGAAGTCGACGACCATCGCCACGGCGGTCATGGGCTTGGCGGTGGTGCTGGCAGCACCCGCGCAAGCCGATCCTGACATTGATTTCGCCCACGAACTGCACACCTACGGGATCTACGGCCCGCGTGACTACAACGCGTGGCTCGGCAAGATCGTCTGCGAGCGCCTGGACAAGGGTGTGGACGGCGACGCCGCCAAGTCGGTGCGCTTCATCACCCCCAACCTGCCCAAGGGCAGCACCCAGCCGCAGGCCTGGAAGTTTCTCGGCGCCGCGATCAACACCTACTGCCCGGACAAGCGTCCGGTTCTGGAACGGGCGGCGGAGCAGCACGGCTGATGACCGTCAGTCAGCTCTGGCAGAACCGGCTGTTCGCCCATACTGTCGGAGCCGCCTACGCCCACGCCATCGAACGTCGCGGCGCTGCCCGGATTTTCGGTCGGCTGCTGTTCGACACCGACGTCGACCGAATCTACCGGGCTATGGACATCGTCGCCGAATTGCCTGACGGCTCGGCTGTTCTGGACGTGCCCTGCGGTGGCGGCGTCACCACCGCCCACCTCAGAGCCGGCCAACGAGTGCGCTACGTGGCGATGGACATCTCCGCCGGCATGCTCGACCACGCCCGCCGGCGGCTGCGCCCCGAGCAGCGCGACAACGTCGAATTTGTCGAGGCCAGCATCGAAGCGATCCCGTTCGCCGACGACGAGTTCGACCTCTGCGTGAGCTTCAACGGCCTGCACTGCCTACCCGACCCGGCCGCCGGACTCCTCGAGATCGCCCGCTGCCTCAAACCCGGCGGCCGGTTCGTCGGCGATTTCGCCACTCGCGGCCAGGTGCGCCGCGCCGACGCCTACATGGTGCTGATGCGGGCCAGCGGCACCTTCGGTCCGGGCGGCACACTGCAAGACGCCCGACGCTGGTTCACCGCCGCGGGACTGACGGTCGACGAACTTGAATGTTCCGGCGCGATCACACATTTCGCCGTCCACAAATAACGGGTCCGATTGCGCCCTCGCCGGGCTGGGTTCAACGACTAGGGTCGTAACTATCCCGACATCCGACCGGCGAAGGGGCCACGATGGCCACACACAGCATTCTCGACAGCTTCGGAACCAAAGGCCAGCTGGCCGTTGACGGCACCACCTATCAGATCCGCAGGCTGGATCGCATCGATGGCTCGGCGAGGCTGCCCTACAGTCTCAAGGTTCTGCTGGAGAACCTGCTGCGCAACGAGGACGGCCGCCTGGTGACCGCCGATCAGATCAGTGCGATGGCCGCCTGGGATCCCAAAGCCGAGTACGGCCGGGAGATCGCCTACACCCCGGCGCGGGTGCTGATGCAGGACTTCACCGGGGTGCCGTGCGTCGTCGACCTGGTCGCGATGCGCGACGCCATTACGGAGTTGGGCGGCGATGCCCAGCGGATCAATCCGTTGTGCCCGACCGAACTGGTGATCGACCACTCGGTGATCGCCGACGTCTTCGGCCGCGCCGACGCGTTCGCGATCAACGCGGAGCTCGAATTCGAACGCAACTCCGAGCGCTACCAGCTGCTGCGCTGGGGCCAGCAGGCGTTCACCGACTTTTCCGTGGTACCGCCGGATACCGGCATCTGCCATCAGGTCAACCTGGAATACCTGGCCCGGGTGGTGTTCACACGGGACAGCGCTGATGGACCGCTGGCCTACCCGGACACCCTCGTCGGCACCGACTCGCACACCCCGATGGTCAACGGCCTCGGTGTGCTGGGCTGGGGTGTCGGCGGGATTGAAGCCGAAGCCGCCATGCTGGGCCAACCCATGAGCATGCTGATCCCCCAGGTCGTCGGGCTGAAACTCACCGGTGAATTGCCCGCGGGCACCACCGCCACCGACATGGTGCTAACCGTCGCCGAACTGCTGCGCCAAACCGGCGTCGTCGGCAAGTTCGTCGAGTTCTTCGGTCCGGGCGTGGCCAATGTGCCGCTGGCCAACCGGGCGACCATCGGCAACATGAGCCCGGAGTACGGGGCCACTTGCGCGATCTTTCCGATTGACCACGTCACGTGTGACTACCTGCGCCTGACCGGACGCTCCGAGCACCGGATCAAGCTGGTGGAGGCCTACGCCAAAGAGCAGGGTATGTGGCACGACCCCGACCACGAGCCGACCTATTCGCAGTACCTCGAACTGGATCTGAACACGATCGAGCCGTCGATTGCCGGCCCCAAACGGCCGCAGGACCGCATCCCGCTGCGACTGGCTCCGCAGGCCGTTTGTGCGTTGCTCGGCGGCGCGTCGACGACCGAGGAGGCGCTGTCGGCTCTCGATGAGGCGTCCGCAGACTCGTTCCCTGCCAGCGACCCGATCGCTTTCGGCACTACCAGCAGCGCCGAGGGCAAACCGCGCACGCCGAACAGCGACTGCGCCCTGGACGACCGGTCGTCGGCAGCCGTAGCAGTCGAGTTGGCCGACGGCACCGGCACCGAAGTCGACAATGGTCACGTGGTGATCGCAGCGATCACTTCATGCACCAACACCTCCAATCCGTCGGTGATGGTGGGCGCTGCCCTGCTGGCGAAGAAGGCCGTCGAGAAGGGCCTGTCCCGCAAGCCGTGGGTGAAGACCACCCTGGCACCCGGGTCGCGGGTGGTCACCGACTACTACGATCGGGCCGGCCTGACGCCGTATCTCGACAAACTCGGTTTCAACCTGGTCGGCTACGGCTGTACCACCTGCATCGGCAACTCCGGACCGCTGATCCCCGAGGTGAGCAAGGCCGTTGTCGACAACGACTTGACCGTGTGCGCGGTGCTGTCCGGCAACCGCAACTTCGAGGGCCGCATCCACCCCGAAACCCAGATGAACTTCCTGGCTTCGCCCCCGCTGGTGGTCGCTTACGCGCTGGCCGGCACCCTGAACACCAACCTGCTCAGCGATTCACTCGGCACCGGTAGCGACGGCCAACCGGTCTACCTGCGCGACATCTGGCCATCGAACGAGGAGATCGATGCCGTCGTCAGCGACAACCTGCAGGCGGAGATGTTCACCGCCAGCTACGCCGACGTCTTCAACGGCGATGAGCGCTGGCGCTCTCTGGCAGTCCCCGACAGCGACACCTTCTCCTGGGCGCCGGACTCCACCTACGTTCGCCAGCCGCCGTACTTCGACGGGATGACCCGCGAGCCGCAACCGCTCGCCGACATCACCGGCGCCCGGGTGTTGGCCAAACTGGGCGATTCGGTCACCACCGATCACATCAGTCCGGCCGGGTCGATCCGCTACGACTCGCCCGCCGGAAAGTACTTGTCGGCGCACGGCATCGAGCGCAAGGACTTCAACTCCTACGGTTCCCGGCGTGGAAACCACGAGGTGATGATCCGTGGCACCTTCGCCAACATCCGGCTGCGCAACCAATTGGCACCCACCACCGAGGGCGGTTTCACCCGCGACTTCACCCAACCGGACTGTCCGGTCAGCACCATCTACGACGCATCGGTGAACTACCTCGCCGCTGGCACCCCCCTGGTGATCCTGGCCGGCAGAGAATACGGGTCCGGCTCCTCCCGGGACTGGGCCGCCAAGGGCACCGTGCTGCTGGGGGTGCGGGCCGTGTTGGCGGTGTCCTACGAGCGCATCCACCGCTCCAACCTGATCGGGATGGGTGTGCTTCCGCTGCAGTTCCCGGACGGCGCGGACGCCGACTCGCTAGGCCTGACCGGTGACGAGACCTTCGACATCACGGGGGTGACCGCACTGGGCGACACCATCCCCGACACCGTGCACGTGAAGGCCGGTGACGTCGAGTTCGATGCCAAGGTACGCATCGACACCCCCGGCGAGGCCGACTACTACCGGCACGGCGGCATCATGCAATACGTGTTGCGGCAGTTGCTCGACAACTCCTGACCACCCTGATCCGCCACCACAACACGCCAAGGAGCAGCCATGTCAGACGGCCTCTATCCCCCGGCCACCGCGGAGATCTACAACCGCCGCAAGGAACTGACCCCGCACACACACGAAGCCTTCGAGGCATTCTCCCGCGCGGTGTTCGCCGAGGGAGCGCTGCCGGAGAAGACCAAGCAGTTGATCGCGGTCGCGGTAGCCCACGTGACACAGTGCCCGTATTGCATTCAGGGCCACACCAAGCTGGCGCACCGCAAGGGTGCTACCGACGCCGAGATCATGGAAGCGATCTGGGTGGCCGCCGAGATGCGTGCGGGCGGCGCCTACGCGCATTCCACGCTGGCGCTGGACGTGCTGGCCAAAGAACACCGCTGATCGCATTGCTTCCGGTCCGATGGCCGGCAGCGTAAAGATCAGTGTTGATTGACCCCAACCCGCCAACGCGCGACTCGACCCGGTGGTATACCGAGACTTCGGTTCGCGACGGAGAGGGGTCTACGCCGGGTGGGCGCAACAACGACGGTGCCGGCTACCGGAGCCCGCGAAGCAGTCCGAACTCTCAACCCGGGCTACTTCGCGTTGGTGATGGCCAGCGGGATGGTGTCGATGGCCATGTATCACCAGCACGCCTACCTCTTGTCGGTGCTGCTGCTGTGGGTGACGGTGGTGTCCTACCTGGTTCTGGTGGCCGTGTCGGCGTGGCGGGTCATCGCCTTCCCTCGCGAATTCCGGGCCGATCTCTCCGATTCCGGTCGGGCATTCGGTCTGTTCACCTTTGTGTCGGCCACCAATGTGCTGGGGGCCCGACTCGTCATCGACGGGCACAACACCGTCGCCGTCGGTCTGCTGCTGGTCAGCTCGCTGACCTGGCTGGTACTCGGCTACCTGATTCCGTGGACGGCCGTACTGGGGACCTCCGAGCGGCCGGTCGTGCGGCGGGCGAACGGCACCTGGTTCATCTGGGTGGTAGCCAGCCAGTCCATCGCGGTGTTGGCCGCTGTGCTCGAAGTGGCGATGCCGCAGCCCTGGCGACAAAGCCTGGCGCTACTTGCGGTCGGCTCCTGGTCGGTGGGGGTGTTCCTCTACGGCGCGGCCGGAATCTTCGTCGCGCTGAGACTGCTGCTCTACCCGCTGCGGCCCGAGGATCTCGTTCCGCAGTACTGGGTGTCGATGGGCGCCACCGCCATCACGGTTCTGGCCGGCGCCCGGATTGTCGAGATGGCCGATGCTCCGATGGTCAACGCCACCCGCGGCCTGATCGCCGGAACGTCGGTGGTGTTCTGGGCATTCGGTACCTGGCTGATCCCGCCGTTGATCGCCGCCGGAGTGTGGCGGCATGTCGTACACCGCATCTCACTGCGCTACGAGGCCCCGTGGTGGAGCGTGATCTTCCCGCTGGGTATGTACGCGGTTGGCAGCCACTACCTGGGGCAGGCCGACCACCTCCCGATCGTCTACTACATCGGGTCGGTCCAGAGCTGGATCGCCTTGGCCGCGTGGTGCATAACATTCGTGCTGATGCTGCACCACCTGGTCCGCACCCTTGTCATGGCTGACAGCAGCGCAGTGGCGGGTTAGAAAGGCGGCGGATGCCTCTCCATGTCGTATTGCACCTAGCCGAGCCGCCCGCCGTCCGCGCCGAAGAAGTGCAGATGCTCCGGATCGGGGCGCAACCGCACCCGGTCACCGCGCTGCACTGAATTGTCGCCGGACACCCGGGCGGTGACCGATTGGCGTGTTGGGCCGACGGAATCGGTGATTCGCCCGTACAGGTAGGTGTCGGCTCCGAGTTCCTCGACGAGGTTCACATCGAATTCAACGCCGCCATCATCAAGTACGAGATGCTCGGGTCGCACCCCCATCACCAGTTCATCGACGCCAGGGGAAATTTCGCCGGGCAACGCCAGCGTGTCGCCGCCCAGCGACACCGTGCCGCCGACGACCGGCAGGGTGAACAGGTTCATTGCCGGCGAGCCGATGAACCCGGCGACGAACACGTTGGCCGGGCGGCGATACAGCTCGCGCGGTGGTGCACACTGCTGCAGCACCCCATCGCGCAACACCGCGACCCGATCACCCATCGTCATCGCCTCGACCTGATCGTGGGTGACGTAGACGGTGGTGATCCCCAGCCGGCGTTGCAGTTCGGCGATCTGGTTACGGGTCTGCACCCGCAGCATGGCATCCAGGTTCGACAGCGGCTCATCCATCAGGAACACCTGCGGGCGACGCACGATCGCCCGGCCCATCGCGACCCGCTGGCGTTCGCCACCGGACAGATCCTTGGGTTTGCGGTCCAGGTGCGACTCCAGGCCTAGCAGCCGTCCGGCCTCCAGTACCCGGGTGCGGATCTGCGACTTCGGTGTCTTGGCGACCTTGAGGGCGAAACCCATGTTCTGCGCCACGGTCATGTGCGGGTACAGCGCGTAGTTCTGGAACACCATGGCGATGTCGCGTTTGCCGGGGTCGGTCGCGGTGACGTCGTCGCTACCGATATAGATACGGCCCGCATCAACGGGTTCCAGTCCGGCCAGCATGCGCAGGGTCGTCGTCTTGCCGCACCCGGACGGCCCGACCAGCACCATGAATTCGCCGTCGTCGACCGAGAGCTCCAGCGCGTCCAGCGCCGGGCGGTCGGTACCGCGGTAGCGCCGGGTTACCGAGTCGAAAGTCACTGATGCCACAGCGGTCCCCTGTCTACCGTCCACCGAATCCGGTGGCCGCGATACCGCCGACGAAGGCGCGCTGCGCGACGGCGTAGATCACGATCAGCGGCGCCAGCATCAGCATGGACGCCGCCATCAGCACCGGCCATTCTGCGACGTACTCCCCCTGCATCCACACCAGTCCGAGGGTAAGGGTGGCGATGCCTTTGCGCTGGATCATCAACAGCGGCCACAGAAAATCGTTCCAGACGTTGATCCACGTCAGCACGGCCAACACCATCACTGCAGGCTTGGCGTGCGGCAACAGAATCCGCCAGTAGACCTGCCACGGTGAACACCCGTCCAAAATGGCCGCCTCCTCCAAGTCGATGGGCATCGTCGCGAAGAACTGCCGCATCAGATAGGTGCCGAACGCACTGCCGAACAGCCCCGGGATGACCATCGCCCACATGGTGTCGGTCCACCCGAACACCCGCATCATGATGAACTGCGGAATCACTGTCACCGTCAGCGGCACCATCAGGGTGGCCAGGTAGAGCACGAACAGCGTGTCGCGCCCGTTGAACGGCAGCCGGGCAAAGGCATAGCCGGCCAGTGAGCAGAAGAAGATCTGGCCGGCCGTCACGCAGCCGGCGTAGAGAATGGTATTGAAAAGCATCCGCCAGAACGGCATTCGGGCGAATACCTCGGCGTAATTCGCCCAGTGCGGATGAGCCGGCAACAGCACCGGCTGGCTGATCTCGGCTTGGCGCTTCAGTGACCCCGACAAAGCCCACAGGATCGGGAACAGCGCGCATGCGGCGACGCCGGCCAACACGGCATAGACGCGAAGGAGCCCGGCGATGCGCTGGCGTGACGTGCGGCCGGCCTGGCGGGGTGTCATTGGTCCACCGCATTTCGTCGTGACAGGCGCAGCTGAACGACGGTCAGCACCAGCAGCACGGCGAACATCACCCAGGCCAGCGCGGCCGCGTACCCGAAGTCCAGAAATGCGAACGCCTGCTGAAACAGCATGATGGCCAACACGTAGGTACCGGTCTCCGGGCCACCGCTGCTGCCGGTGAGGACGTAGACGAGGTCAAATGCCTGGAACGCGTTGATGACCGAGATCACCACCACGAACCAGAGTGCGCCGCGGATCATCGGAACCGTGATGGACAAGAAGCGCCGGAGTTCCCCTGCGCCGTCGATGCGGGCCGCCTCATGCAACGTCTCCGGAACACCCTGCATGGCTGCCAACAAAATCACCGTTGCGAACGGCACGCTCTTCCACACGCTCACCAGACACAACGAGACCATCGCCCAGTGCGGCTCGGTCAGCCAGGGCACCGGGGAGACACCGACCCAGCCGAGCATGATGTTGAGAAACCCGCTGTCGGTGTTGAACACGAACTGCCACACCACCGCGATCACCACCGACGACACCGCGAGCGGAAGAAACGCGATCGCCCGAAACAGGCCGATACCCTTGATCTTCCGGTTCAGCAATCCCGCCACCGCGGCACTGATCAATATCGTCGGGACCACGGTACCCAGGGTGAACACCGTGGTGTTGCGGACTGCGATTCCGAACAGCGGATCCGCGGTGAACAGGTCTCGAAAGTTCGCCGCGCCGACGAACGTCGGCGGGGTGAACAGGTCCCACCGCTGGAAGCTCATGTACAGCGAAAAGCCGAGCGGAAACGCCATGAACACCCCGACCGCCGCCAGGTTCGGAGCGATGAACCACCGTCCCGCCCGTGCTCGTCTGCGTGTGGGGTTCATGCGGTGGCCAACACCTCGTCGATCCGGGCTGTGAGTCCGATTTTCAGGCTCGCTGCGGGCCGCTTCCCGCGCAGCACCGGTCCGACGGCGCGGTCCATCAGTGCGTGGACCTTCTGCCAGACCGGGGAGATCGGCAGGCCCTCGGAATGGGCTGGGCCGCCGGTGAGGACGCCGAGGTTGGTGATCCCGGCGTGAGCGGCAGTGAAGCCGGGCGCGGCAATCGCGGACTTGAGCACCGGCACGAATAGCCCCGACTCCCCGATCAGTGCCTGGCCCACCGGGCCCGCCGCGAATTTGACGAATTCCCAGGCTTGTTCCTGGTGGCGACTGTCGGCGGCGATGGCCAGTCCGGTGCTGCCGATGGCAGAACGGGCCGCCACACCCTTCGCGGCCGCGCTCGGACCGGTCGGCAGTATCGTCACGTCGAAGTCCAGATCATCGGCACGAGCGAAAGTCTGGTAACGCCAGTGCCCGCCGAGGGCCATCGCCGCGTTGCCCGCGGCGAACAAGCCCATGGTGGAGATCACCTGGGTGTCCGCCGCGGCGGGTGCGACCCGGTGCACGTTGGCCAGGTCGGCGTAGAACGCGATGCCGTCGAGGAAATCGTCGTCGTCGAAATTGAGGTGGGTGGGGTTGAATCGTGGTACCGCCCATGGGGTGCCGTTGTTCATTCCGAACAGCGCCGCCGAGTAGGGCGGCGACCAGGTGTCGACGAACCCCCACTGGGTGACCCTGCCATTGGCGGAGCGCCGGGTCAGTGCGGTTGCGGTGTCAAGGAATTGGTCGAATGTCCAGGGTTGGTCCCAGCGTCCCGGGGGTGGCGGTATACCGGCATCGGCGAAAATTCGCCGGTTGTAGAACAGGAATGCCCCCGACCACTGCTCCGGGAACGCGTACTGTCCCCCGTTGAAGCCGAACGTCTCGTACAGCGGTGCAATGCTATCGGCGTGCAACGCCGCCGCAAACTCTCGATCCCGGTCCAACAGCGTGTTCAGGTCGAGCAGCACACCGCGGTCGGCCAGCCCGGCGTAATTGAACTCCCAGGCCATCAGCACATCCGGGCACTTGCCGCCGGCGCAGAACGTCGACATCTGCTGGGTGGGGTCTCCCCCAGCCAGCACGGTACGCACCCGGATGTCGGGGTGCTCGCGCTGAAAGGCCGTCACGATACGTGTCCGGGCGTCGGCTTCCTCGGGGTTGGCGGCGAAGAAGAAAGTCAGCGCATCGTCATCCGCACCGCACGCCGAGGGCCATGGCATCGCCGCGGCTATCGCCAGTGCTCCGGCACCGCGCAGCACCGCGCGTCGCCGCAACGGCTGGCCGCCCGGGATCTGCAACACTGGCGGACCCGTCACACTTCGATCGGTGGGTAGAGGCGCTCGAGGGTGTACTGGCGATCTCGGCGGGCGGCCCAGGTGCTGACCGCCAGTGACAAGACGATGATCCCCGCCAGAACGCCCACCGATGTCCACAGCCGTGCGTCGATGCCGCCGACGATCAACTGGCGTAAACCATTGACCGCGTATGTCATCGGGTCATACGGGTGCAGGATCTGGAATGGTTTCGCCGTCGTCTCCACCGGATATACGCCACCGGACGACACCAGCTGGAACATCAAGAAGGCCAGGGTGAACACGCGGCCTACCGCCACGCCGAGCACCGCGTTGAATGCCTGGATCATGGCCAGGAACGACGCGGCGATCAACGCCAGGAACGCGACCATGCCCACGGCGTACTTCGCCTGCAGTCCGACGCCGAAATGCACCACCACATACATCAACACCACCTGAGCGATCCCGAGCAGCAGCGCGGGCCAGTACGAGGCCAGTACCACCCGCAGCGCACCCAACCCGTTGACGATGGCGCGAGTCTGTAGCGGCGTCAACAACATCCACACGATCAGCGAGCCGATGAACAACGCCAGCGGCAGGAAGAACGGGGCAAACCCGGTGCCGAATGTGGCGGCGTGGTTCGTGAAGTCCATGTCGACACCGACCGGGCTGGCAAGAATCTGGGACACCTCGATGCGCTGTTGGTCGGTGATCGTCGAGGCGCGCTGATCGGCTGCGCCCAGCCCGGCCGCCAACTGCTCGGCACCGTCGGTGAGCCGGTTACCGCCGTCGGCCAAGGCGACCAACCCGTCGCTGAGCTTGTGCGTACCCGCGTCAAGGTCGGCCGCGCCGGTGCGCAACGTGACCAGATCGGACTTGAGCCCACCGTCGAGGGCATGGGTGATCAACGTGCGCAATCCACTGCCGGGATCGGCCAGATCACTTTCCAGCTGTTGGCTATTGGCGCGCAGCTGGGCCAGCCCCTCGTCGGTGGCCGGGTCCAGCCCCTTGACGTCGAGGAGCCGCTGCGCCCCGACGAGGGTGTCGCCGAGCCCACGCACCGCCGGATCGGGGTTGGCGCGCAACCCGTCCACCACCTGGTTGACGATTCCGGCTGCCTGCCGGTAGTTGACGTTGAGTGCCGCGATCCGGTCAGTCACCGCTTTGAGGTTGCCGCTGAGCCTGGTGGCGGCGGCGCCGGCGGCGTTCGGATCGAAACCCATGGCACCGAGGTCGTCGGTCAGCTTGAGCAGCGGATCGGTGGCCTGTTGGATTCCGGTCGACAACCGACGGCTGCCGTCAGCGAGCGCAGCCGAACCGTCGCGTGCGGTACCGAGGTTGTCGGCCAATGCCTTTGAGCCGTCGGAGAGCTGTCCGGCACCGTCGGCGGCCTTCTTGACCTCGTCGGTCACCTGGGTCAGGGCGGTGCCGATCACCTGCTGGCCGACCTTGGCGCTGACTTCGTTGAGCACCTCACGGGCCGCGTTCTGCCCCATTACCGATGCCAGGTAGTTGTTGGCGTCGTTGAACCGGAATTGGATCTGCGCTTTCTGCGGGTGCGGACCCGTCGGGGACACCACCGCTGCGCTGAAGTCGGCCGGAAGTGTTATCGAGAAATAATAGGTTCCGTCGGAAACCCCGGTGGCTGCTTCGCTTTCCGATACCTGCTTCAGATCGAGTTGGCCCGAGTCCACCAGCCCGCGGGTGACCTCGTCACCGGCTCGCAACTGGTGGCCTGAGACGACCGTGCCGGTGTCTTCGTTGACCAGCGCGACCGGGATCTTGTCGATGGCGGCGAACGGATTCCAGAACGCCCACAGATACATCGCGCCGTACAACAATGGCAGCACGATGATGGTGATCAGGGCCAGCCGCGGCATGGTGCCACGTGAATAGCGTTTGAGGTCGGTCCCCAGCGACATTCCGGCGAGCATGGTCAGTCTTCCCTCTTCTCGTGTCTGCCGTGGGCGGTCTGCGCGAGTTCGGCCCGGCTCAGATGTTCGACGGGGATCTGTGCGGCCACCCCCAGCCCCGCTGGTATGCCGTTGGCCGACACGGTGATCACGGTCTGCTGTTCGCCGAGCTCGACCAGCCGGCCGATCAGGGTTTCGCGGTCCCGGTCGCTGGTGACCTGATCGATGCTGCCGACCACCAGTAGCGGAGGCCGGCTGGTGTTGGCCAGTGCGATGCGCAGCAGCAACCCGGTAAGTTCGTCGAGTTGCTCGACGTACTCGTGCAGCTGCGGCAGCGGTAGGTCACCGAAGACCGGCCGGCACACCGTGTCGCGCTCGGTTTCACCGGCGCGGCGCACCAGCCGATACCACGGTGCGTCCCAGCGAATCTGTTCGGTGATCAGATCGCGAACCGTCACCGACTCGAAGATCGCGTCGAGTTGTTCGACACCGGCCAGTGCGGCGACCCCGAAGATGTCCCGGGCCTTGCTGTGCCCGAACACCGTGACCGTTCCCGCCGACGGTTTCATCCGACCCGCCAGATTCATCAGCAAAGCAGTGCGCCCCGAGCCGGGTGGACACACCAGCACGGTGACCCCGCCGGCGGCAGGGATGTCCAGGTCGAGTGGCCCGAACACCGGTCCCCACGGTCCGGTCATCGAGATACCGCGCGCCATCACCGCCGGTGTTTCCTCGCGGACCTTCAGATTCTCTGGCATGGGACGTCCCCCTAGTGCCGTATCGGTTGGTGTTACCAATCAAAACAGAATCGGGGCGGCTTGATCGGGTGTGGCTACTGCCTATCCAAATTCTGACGCCGGATCGGTTTGGCCGGTGGAGCCGGCCCGACGCGGCAGTTCGACCACGACGTTGGTGGCTTTGACCGAGGCGACGACCAGGCTGCCGGGCTGCAGTTGCAGCTCGTCGGCGGCCTCCCGGCTGACCAGCGACACCAGCCGGAACGGCC
>JBDTEP010000014.1:0-38585 GCA_039922455.1 Mycobacterium sp.
CGCCGAGGCGATCGCAACGTCGGTGCCGGCGCCGATCGCGATGCCGACATCGGCCTGGGCCAGCGCTGGCGCGTCGTTGACCCCATCGCCGACCATCGCGACCGTGCGCCCCTCGGCCTGCAGCTCAGTCACCTTCGCCGCCTTGTCCTCCGGTCGCACGCCGGCGAAGACCCGGTCGATCCCGAGTTCACTGGCCACCGCATGCGCGACCGCCTCGGCGTCACCGGTGATCATCACCACCTGGATGCCCAGCCGGTGCAGCCCGTCAACGGCTTGGCGGGACTCCTCGCGTACCTCGTCGGCCAGCCTCAGCGCTCCAATTACCGAGCCGTCGGCGACGACGTGCAGGATGATCGCACCCTCGTCGCGCCACTGCTGCGTCTCGCTCATTTCAGCCAGCCGTTCGCCTGCCAGCATCCACGGGCCACCCACCTGGACCACCTGCCCGTCCGCCGTGGCTGTCACCCCGACAGCCGGTGACGAGCTGAAATCGGCTGCCTGCGGCACCGTCAGATCGCGCCGGCGCGCGGCCTCGACGATCGCGCGCGCCAACGGGTGCTCGGAATCTGACTCCGCCGCGGCGGCCAGCGCGAGCACATGTTCCGTACTGCTGCCGGGGGCCGTCGCAACACCGGTGACGGTCGGTTCGCCCTTGGTCAGCGTCCCGGTTTTGTCGAAGAGCACCGTGTCGACCATGCGCATGCTCTCCAGCGCTATCCGGTCCTTCACCAGCACACCGCCACGGGCGGCCCGCTCGGTGGCGATGGACACCACCAGCGGAATGGCCAGTCCCAGGGCGTGCGGACAGGCAATCACCAGCACCGTGATCGTGCGGATCACCGCCATGTCGGGATGGCCGATGACCCCCCAAACGATCGCGGTGAGCACTCCGGATCCGAGCGCAAACCAGAACAGCCAGCCGGCGGCGGTGTCCGCGAGGCGCTGCGCGTGCGACGAAGAGTTCTGCGCATCGGCTACCAGACGTTGAATCCCGGCGAGCGCGGTGTCATCGCCGATCGCGGTGACCTTGACGCGCAGCCCGGAGTCGGTTGCGACGGTGCCGGCGACCACGCTGTCACCGGGTTCGCGGCGCACGGTCCGCGATTCGCCGGTGACCATGGATTCGTCGATCGCTGCGGTGCCTTCGATGATCCGGCCGTCGGCCGGGATGCTGGCGCCGGGCCGCACGATCACCAGGTCACCCACCCGCAGCTCGCCCGGGGTGACAGTGACCACCGTGTTGCCGTCGACCCGCTCGGCCTCGTCGGGCAGCAGGGCTGCCAGGGAGTCCAGCGCCGAGGTGGTCTGGGCCAGTGAGCGCATCTCGATCCAATGTCCGAGCAGCATGATCACGATCAGCAGGGCCAGTTCCCACCAGAAGTCGAGTTGGTGACCCAGCACGCCGAGGCTGGACCCCCACGACGACACGAAGGCCACCGAGATCGCCAACCCGATCAGCAGCATCATCCCCGGTGCGCGAGAGCGTATCTCGCTGATCGCGCCGGTGAGGAACGGCCTGCCGCCCCAGAAGTACATGACGGTGCCCAGTACCGGCGGCACCCACCTGACCCCCGGCACGTCGGGCACGGTGTAGCCGATAATCGTCGCGAACATTCCCGACAGGGCGACGGTCGGGACAGCCAACACCAGCATCGCCGCGAACAGGTTGCGGTACTGGGCGACGTGGTCGGCATGGTCGTGATGGCCGGCGTGTTCGGCGACCCCGGCGGCGTCGACGACTGCGGTCCCGCGTTCATGGTGGTCGGTCATGGATGCAACGATACCCCGCAGGGGTATATAGGGCAGGTCTTGCAGTTTGGTCCGGATATCCCCCGGCCGCGGATCATTGCGAAACACTGGTCCTGGAGGCATTGATCAACACCGACTCCTGGAGGTCAGGTGATGTAATCCAGCCTGGTCATCATGCCGGCCTCTTTGTGGTAGCTGTTGTGGCAGTGCAGCATCCAGATGCCCGGATTGTCGGCCGCCAGCGTGACACTGACCTTCTGCTTAGGCAACACGATGACGGTGTCTTTGCGCGGGCCGGGACTGCCGTCGGGCTTGATCACTTGAAAGGTATGACCATGCAGATGCATGGGGTGGTACATCGTCGTGGAATTGGTGAAGCTCAGAGTGGCCCGCTGTCCTTGTGCGATCGTCAGCGGCTGGTTGTCGGGGTAGCGCGTGCCGTTGATGCCCCAGTCGTACTTCATCATTGACCCGGTCAGTTCGACACCCAGGGTGATGTCAGGCTCCACCGCCCCCAGGTCCGCAGCGGGGGTGGCTACGAACATGTCGACGGTGCCCACCCGGCGGGTGAGTTCGGGCGGCTGGAAGTCGGCGTCGGGTGCGGTCCCGGCGGCGGTGGACAGCAGTGCCCGGCCGAGTGCGCTTTTGCCCTCAGCCAGCGCCACTAATGGGAAGACCCCGTCGCCGGCGGTGACGATCACGTCGTAGCGTTCGCCCATCCCGAGCAGCAGCGCGTCGACGTCGGTGGGTTGCACGGGGTAACCGTCGGTGTGGGTGACCGTCATGACGTGGCCGGCCAGCGCGATACGGAAGGCGGTGTCGGATCCGGCGTTGATGATCCGGATCCGGATCCGTTGCCCGGGTTTGGCGGCGAACCCTGTTGGTGCGGCGGGGATGCGCCCGTTGATTAGGTAGTAGGGGTAGTCGACGTCGCCGGCATCCCCGCCGAGGAGGGCGGCGGTCATGTCAGGCATGGTGTCCACCGTGGGCATGGTGTGGTGTCCGCGCAGACGTTCGTAAATCTGTTGCGGGCTTTTGTCGACGCCGTCGGTCCAGTCGTCGAGGACCACGAGCCATTCGGCGTCGTAACTACCCGGTTCGGCGGGGTCGTCGATGATCACCGGCAGATACAGGCCGTAGTCGGCGTCCACGCCGGCGTGCGGATGAGCCCAATAGGTGCCGGGGTGTGGCAGCGAGAACCGGTAGGTGAAGTTGGTACCGGCCGCGATGTTGGGGGTGGCTGGGACGGCACCGTCCATGTCGTTACGCAGGGCGATACCGTGCCAGTGCACCGAGGTGGGGTGATTGAGCCGGTTGGTGACGGTGACAGCGAGTTGGTCGCCGACGTTGCCGCGGATCAGCGAGCCGGGAATGCCGTTGCCGTAGACGAGGGTCCGCGCCAGCGGGCCGCCGAGGTCGACGGTGGCCGGTTGCGGTGTCAACGTGGCGGTCACTGTATGCCCGGTGTGCGGGCGGGCCGCTTCGGCCGTGGCGATCGCGGCGTCGAGACTTGTCGGGGGACTCGTCGGCCGGCCGCAGTCGGCCAGCATCAACGTGAATCCACCAGCGACCGACGCGGTCACAAACGTCCGCCGGCTGAGCCGAAGATCATTCCACGCTGATGCGCTCACGCCGCCTTCCTACTCCTCCTCCTCGGTGGTGCCTGTACTTACGGTGGCGCCCCGCCTATCGATGATCCGAAGGCTGCGTCTTGGCTGCTGTCAAGACTGCCTTCGCGTCTGAAGCGTTCCGACGCTCCCAATGTCTATACCCGTATAGGCATAGGTCGGAGCATAGCTCGGTCACTAGGCCAGCGTGGTCGGTTCTCGCCATCGAGTCGCTTCACCACCGGGCGTCGGCCTTGGGACACAAGGGCGTCCGGGGTGATGAGGGATCAGGCACGGTACCGCCAACCTCGACGTGGACTGGTGTCGATATGTCCGGCTAGCTCTGTGTACCCCCGTGGGGTAGGTACGATGGAGCCATGACCGGGATGGCTGAGGCGGCGGACGTCGACCCGCTGATGAAAACGCTGGAGGCGAGATGACCAACCCACACGGATATTCGGCGCACAAGGACAACTACGCCAAGCGGCTGCGCCGCATCGAGGGGCAGGTCCGCGGTATAGCGAAGATGATCGAGGACGACAAGTACTGCATTGACGTCCTCACTCAGATCAGTGCGGTCAACAGTGCGATGCGAGCGGTGGCGTTGAACCTGCTTGACGAGCATCTCGATCACTGCGTGGGCCACGCGCTAGCGCAGGGTGGCGACGAGGCCCAGGCGAAGCTCGCCGAAGCCTCGGCAGCCATCGCGCGCCTCGTCCGATCCTGATCGGTCCGGCGTGATTGTGTCAGTGCGACCGGGGAACGTGAGAATTCCCCGAGTCGCTCCGCGCGCGCATCCCGTTTGACGTGCATACCCTACCGGGGTATAGTTATGGTTATGAACGAAACCAAAGTAACCCAAGCCGGTTGTTGCAAGTCGGGTACCTGCCAGTGCGGTGACGCCTCGTGTACCCAAGGTCCCGGCTGCCAGTGTGGCCACCCATCGTGCACGTGTAACGAATGATCAGCGACACTAATCCGCTCCGCTTGGCCTTCGGTCGCTGCCGGCGACTGAAGGCCAAGCGGAGTGTTGCCGGTCTAGTACGTGTACTCCGCCAGTAGGCGTTCACGGTCGTCCATCCAACGTCACCGCGGCCGGTCGACCGCGTAAGTCCCTGCATCGTCTGAGAATTCCGCTAGCACCTGGCGCTGGGCGCCGTCGACGGTGACCGCACAGGTGAAGGTGCGGCCCTTCCGCACGGTCGGGTTGACACCGTTGTTGCACCGGACGTCGGTCACGTTGTCGCGGCCGTATCCGTTGATCGGGTCGGTGAGCACCTGGCGGACACCCTCTTGCGCCGCGGTGACGTCGAGTTCGACAACCCCCGAGCCGCCGACCACGACGCGCAGCACCAAGATCAAAAGCACGGCCAGTGCCAACAGTCCGGTGATGCCGGCGCCGATCAGCAGTGCTCGGTTCGACGGCTGTTGCGCGTCAACCTGATTTGGTGGAGGCGGGGCGGCAGGCGGGAAAGCCGGCGGCGGCGGACGCCCTTGCGGTGCCGGAGGACGGCGGATGGGCGGGGGCGGTCGGTACGCCCGGGGTGGCGGCTGGGGCTTCGGAGCTGGGGGTCGCCGGGGCTCCAGATACCACGGCTGCGCGGGCGGTGGTGCGGGCGGGCGCGGAGGCTGCGGTATGGGCGTGGTCCGCCGCTCCGGCGGATCGGGCGGATCCGGTCGACGGTTCACGGGAACCGCTCGAAGCATCCGTCGGTGTCGCCGTGCAGCCCGGAGCGGAAGGCGAGAATCCGGGTGAAACCGGCCGGGACAGTATTGGCGTTGACATCACTGGCGACCACGCCGTTCATCAGCAGCCCGGTGACGGCCTCGTCGAGGTCGCCGCCCGCGAGCGTCAAACCGCTACTACCGTCCGACAACGTCATCGGCTCGGCCATCTGGCGCTGGGCCACTCCGGTCAGACACGCGGTGCGCAGTGCGGCCGCCGCCGAGTCCAATTTGACCCCGCGCTGGCGCTGCACCGCCAGCGCATATCGCGACGTGACGGCCGACAGCCCGGTGTTGTCGCCCTGCGGCATACCGATCGACGACTGATCCGATGGCGCGCTGATCTCCTGCAACCCGGGCAGGTCGACGACGACGGCATTGGACTCCGGGCAGTACGCCACCGGATCGGGTTGCCGGCCGCCCGGACAGCTGCCCGCGGTCGTGGACAAAGTGGGTGGACTCGATGGGGTGAAGATCTGGCCCAATTGCTCCATCAAGGTCGACAGGACGTGCTCGTCGATCGTGAGATCGCTCTGGGGGTTCTCCGAATCAAACAGGGCCCGTGGCAGATTCCCGCGGCGTTTGCGGATCTCACCCATGTCGATTTCGGCGCAGCTCTGCGCGCCGCCGTCGAAGCCGGTCTGGAATGCGCCGACCCGGTCCAGGGCGGTGCCGTGCGCGTCGGAGATCGACACCGGGTTGTCGAAAGTCGAGACCGGATCGCGGATCGCGATGATCCCGGCCAGCACGTGGTTGAGCCCATCGCCGGTGCTCAACTGCGCGCGCGACGAACTGCCCGCCGCCACCCACTGCAGGTACACCCCGGCGAAGCAGTCGGCCTGCTGTTCGCGCACCAGCGTTCGGGTCAGCGGGTTCACGATGCCGGCCATCTGTTGTAGGGCGTGCCCGTATTCGTGGGCCAATGTCCCGTTGATCGCCATGTCGCCGAAGTATTTTCGAGCGGTCGGCATAAATTTGGTCCGGTCCCATGCCATCGTGTCCATCCGCCGGCAGTACATCGCGTTCGGCAGCTGGTAGACGTCGCCGCCGCACACCGACGGGCTGTTCGGGTCGGTGGACGCATAGGACACCAGCGTCGACACCGGATTGAAGCTGCCATCGAGGGACTCGGCGTAGTGCCGCGTCCAGAACTCCTCGATGTCGTCGATCGCCAGCAGTGACAGCCGGTCGATCTCCCCGCCGTCGCTGCCCTGCACCCTGGGGGTCACGGGTGGGAGGTCACCGCGCGGGCCACTGGGCCCCTCGGCGGTGGCCAATCCGCCGACCCGACCCGGGTCATACAGCATCGAAACCGCGTGCCCGGCCACCACGGTGGGTGTGCCGTCCGTGCAGCCCGCCAACGC
The DNA here is from genome assembly GCA_039922455.1 of Mycobacterium sp. GTDB lineage: Bacteria > Actinomycetota > Actinomycetes > Mycobacteriales > Mycobacteriaceae > Mycobacterium. The sequence goes on from JBDTEP010000014.1 coordinate 6,446, forward strand.
CAGCAACAGGGCGGCCGCACCGTAGACCATGCGGGCGGTGGCGCCAATTCCCCTGTCCGACATCGTTACCGACTGAGGTAGGCGACGATCCCACTGGTGACGGCCGCGGCATACCCCGCCCGCCCGTCGGGGCTCTCCAACTGAGCCGCGTCGTCGGCGTTGCGCATGTTGCCCAATTCGACCAGCACCGCCGGATATTCGGCCAGGTTCAGCCCGGCCAAATCTGCGCGCCCGTACAGGCCGTCGGCGCCGAGGTAGCTGGACTCGGGGATTCCCGCGGCTGCCAACGAGTCCCGGACGTCACCGGCCAAGCGCACGGCCGGGCCGGACTGGGCGTCGTTGAGCGGCGGGCTGGAGTAGTTGACGTGAAAACCGCGGCCCGACGCGGGTCCGCCGTCGGCGTGGATGGACACGATCGCGTCCGGGCGCGTGGCGTTGGCCGCGGCCGCCCGTGCGTCGATGCACGGGGCAGGCGAGGTGTCGTCGGTACGCGAGAGTTCGGTGTGCACGCCCATCTGGTCGAGGGCTGCCCGGATCCGGTTGGTCACATCCCAGTTCAGGCTGTGCTCGGGGTAGCCGTTGTCGGAGGCGGTCCCGCTGGTCTGGCACGGCTTGGTGCCGCCCCGTCCGTTGGGTACCTGCCGGGCGATCGACGAGTCGTTGGCGCCGCTGTGGCCCGGGTCCAGGAACACCGTCTTGCCGGCCACACCGGTTTCGGCGGGCGCGGCGGGCGCGCCGATACTTGCCGCCACAAAGCACGCGGCCGAGGCGATACAGACAGCGGCCCGGCTACGCACCGGGACAGATTAGCAAGCACCTGGTGATCGGTCAGGCTTTAATAGGTTGATGCAGTTGATGTCACCGACCGATTCGATGTTCCTGCTGACCGAATCGCGGGAGCATCCCATGCATGTCGGCGGTCTGATGTTGTTCGAGCCGCCCGAGGGCGCCGGACCGGAGTTCGTCGGCGAGATCTACCAGGCACTGCTGGGCTCCCGTGACCTCCAGCCGGCCTTCCGTAAACGTCCGGCGACGCTGCTCGGCGGGATCGCGAACGTGGGCTGGGCCTTCGACGACGATATCGATATCGAGTACCACATCCGGCGTTCGGCGCTGCCGGTGCCGGGCCGGGTGCGCGACCTGCTGGAATTGACCTCGCTGCTGCACGGCAGCCTGCTCGACCGGCACCGCCCGTTGTGGGAGGCACACCTGGTGGAGGGGCTCAACGACGGCCGGTTCGCCGTGTACCTCAAGACCCACCACGCCCTGATCGACGGCGTCTCGCTGCTGCGGCTGCTGCGCCGCACCCTGTCGGTCGATCCGCGTGAGTCCGAACTGCGCACCCCATGGTCCATGCCGCCACCGTCGCGGCCACGTCCCGAGGTTCCCTCACGCCTGAGTGAACTGACCGGGTTTGTTAAAAGTGTTGCGTCCCTGGGTCCGTCAACGGTGAAACTGGTCCGTGCCGCCCTACTGGAGCAGCAGCTGACGCTGCCGTTCGAAGCGCCGCGCACCATGCTCAACGTCAAGATCGGCGGGGCCCGCCGGTGCGCGGCCCAGTCCTGGCCGGTGGCCCGCATCATCGAAATCAAGCGGGCCGCCGGGGTCACCGTCAACGACGTGGTGCTCGCGATGTGCGCCGGTGCGCTGCGCGCCTACCTCGACGAGCAACAGGCGCTGCCGGATCATCCGTTGGTGGCGATGGTTCCGGTGAGTCTGCGCACCGAAGCCGACGCCGATTCGGGTGGCAACATGGTCGGCAGCATCTTGTGCAACCTGGCCACCGACCTGACGGACCCGGCACGACGGCTGGCGGCCATCAGCGAATCGATGCGACGAAACAAGAAGGTGTTCAGCGAGTTGCCGCGCTCCCAGGCGCTGGCACTGTCGGCGGCCAACATGGCGCCGCTGGCGTTGGCGGCCATCCCCGGCTTCGTCTCGACGGCCCGCCCGCCGTTCAACATCGTCATCTCCAACGTTCCCGGCCCAGCCGAGCCGCTGTACTGGCGGGGCGCTCGCCTCGACGGCAACTATCCGCTGTCGATCGCCCTCGACGGGCAGGCGCTGAACATGACCGTGGTCAGCAACGCCGGCAACCTCGACTTCGGACTGGTCGGTTGCCGCCGCTCGATTCCGCACCTGCAGCGTCTGCTCGGGCACCTCGACACCGCGCTCGAGGACCTGGAGCGCGCAGTGGGTGTTGGCTAACGCCGCCACCAGGAACGCCGCTTGGGCTGCTGCTCGGCGTGCCCGCCGCACCATTGTTCCGGCGGTACCTGCGCGCGTACCTCGGCGATGTGCTGTCCGCAGCCGTCCCAGGTGGTCTTACCGCAGACCCGACAGGGCACGGGGGAGCACATCAGCGGTTCCTTTCGGTGGTGCTCAGCGCAACAGCCAGGCTGTCGATGACGGTGCGGATCTTCTCGGTCACCTCGTCGGCGATCGCCGCCAGTGCCGGGTTGTCGATGACTTGCGCCATCAGCTGCGGATTCATCGCCTCGACGTGCACCGTCGCCGGGTCTTGTGGATCCTCGCGGACCACGACGTTGCACGGCAGCAGCACCCCGACGCGTTTCTCGGCCGTCACGGCCCGGTGGGCCAGCAGGGGGTTGCAGGCGCCCAGGATCAGGTAACGCTCCATGTCCTCGCCGAGTTTAGCCTTGAGTGTTGCCTGCATGTCGATCTCGGTCAATACACCGAAACCGTTGTCCTTCAGTATTTCTCGCGCCTTGGCGGTAACCGTGTCGAAATTTGTACCGGTCACCGATGTGCTCATCGCAACGGACATGAGACCTCCCTTAGTTGCCGACGATTATATTCTATCAAACACCCCTGGGGGTATATACCGACGCGGTATCGTCACGGCATGCAGACGCTGCGAACCCCCGACGATAGGTTCACCGACCTCCCGGATTTCGGCTACCCGCCCCAGTTCTGCGACCTCGACGACGATGATGGCGGCACGTTGCGGGTGGCCTGGGTGGAAGACGGTCCCAAAGAGGCCGACCCGATCCTGATGTTGCACGGCGAGCCGTCGTGGTCGTTTCTGTACCGCAAGATGATGCCGATCCTGGCGAAGGCCGGGCATCGGGTCATCTGTCCGGACCTGGTCGGGTTCGGACGCTCGGACAAACCTTCCCGCGCGCAAGACCACACCTACGCCCGCCACGTCGAATGGATGCGAGCGCTGGCGTTCGATGTCCTGGACCTGCAGCGGGTGACCATGGTGGGCCAGGACTGGGGCGGGCTGATCGGACTGCGGTTGGTCGCCGAGAACCCGGATCGGTTCAGCCGGGTCGTCGTCGCCAACACCGGGTTGCCCACCGGGGACATCCCGATGCCGCAGATCTGGTGGCGCTTTCGCGAGGCGATCCAGACCGCGCCGGAGATCGACGTCGGCTTGTTCGTCCAGTCCGGGTGTCGCCAGCCGATGAGCGAGGCCGTCCGGGCCGGTTATGACGCCCCGTTCCCCGACGACAGCTACTGCGTCGGGCCGCGCACGATGCCGTCGCTGATCCCGACCACCCCCGAGGATCCCGCGGCTCCGGCCAATCGGGCGGCGTGGGCCGCGCTGTGCGCATCGGAGACCCCGATGCTGGTGGCGTTCAGCGACGGCGACCCGATCACCGGGGCGATGGCGCCGATCTTCCAGCGGGAGATGCGGGGCGCACGCGGTGTTGCCCACCCGGTAATCCACGACGCCGGCCACTTCCTGCAGGAGGATGCCGGCGAGGAACTGGCCCGACACATCGTGGAGTTCCTGCGCCGCTGACCGTGCGCGCCGTGGCGGCGATGGGAGATGGGATGTTTGCCCGCCTTTCCGCGACAACGTGCGCAGGTCACCGTCGTCGAACCCGGGTTGTCGCTGAAAGGCGGGCACCAAGCACATCACCTCCCCGCGATGACTTCGGTGACAGACGGGGTCGCAACACCCATCATGGACACCATGGACCTGCCCGTCGCGCCGCCGGTGGATCCGATGCTCGCCAAGGCGGCGGCCAAGGTTCCCAGTGCGGACGGAGCGCCGGGTTCCTGGTTCTACGAGCCCAAGTGGGACGGCTTTCGCGCCATCGTGTTCCGCGACGGCGACGACGTGCTGCTGCAGTCCCGTACCGGCAAACCGCTGGGCCGCTACTTCCCGGAGTTGCTGGACGCACTGCGCGCCGAGATCGCGCCGCGTTGCGTGCTCGACGGCGAGGTGGTGGTGCCGCGGCAGATCGGCGGACGGACCCGGCTGGACTGGGAGTCTCTGAGTCAGCGGATTCATCCCGCGCAGAGCCGGGTGCGGCTGCTGGCCGAACAGACCCCGGCGCAGTTCATTGGCTTCGACGCACTGGCCACCGGGTCGGCGGCGCTGCTCGACGAACCGTTCCGGGTGCGACGGGAGGCGCTCTCCGCCCTGGTGATCGGTGGCTCCAGCTGCCATGTCACCCGCGCCACCACCGACCCCGAACAGGCCATGCGCTGGCTCACCACGTTCGAGGGGGCCGGTCTGGACGGGGTCGTCGCCAAGCGGACCGACGGGCGCTACCTGCCCGGCAAGCGCGACATGGTCAAGGTCAAACACCACCGCGACGCCGACTGCGTGGTCATGGGGTATCGCATCCACAAAAGCGGTACCGGCATCGGTTCGCTGCTGCTGGGTCTTTACCGCCCCGACGGCGAGCTGGTGATGGTCGGCGGCGCGGCGTCGTTCACCGATGCGGATCGGCTGGCCCTGCTGACCGAGCTGGAACCGCTGGGCCTCGGTGAGGTCCGCGACGGCGAGGCCAGCCGGTGGAATTCGGCTTCAAAGGGGCAAGACAAGCGATGGGTCCCGATCCGGCCCGAGCGCGTCGCCGAGGTCGCCTATGACCAGATGGAGGGGGGACGCTTCCGGCACACGGTGAAGCTGCTGCGGTGGCGTCCCGATCGCGACCCCGCGAGCTGCACCTTCGACCAGCTCGAGGTCCCGCTGAACTACGACCTCGCCGACGTGCTGGAGACCTGAGGTGGCCAAGCCCGAGGAATTGGACGTCGACGGCACCACCGTCCGATTCACCAGCCCGGACAAGGTGTACTTCCCCCGGCTGGGTACCGGCGGCACCAAGCGGGCGCTGGCCGAGTACTACCTGGCCGTGACAACCACGGCGAGCGGGCCGCTGCTGCACGCACTGCGGGACCGGCCCACTCATCTGCAGCGCTTCCCGGACGGCATCGAAGGTGCCGAGGTCTACCAGAAGCGGCTGCCGCGCGGACATCCGGACGATCTGCAGACCTGCCGGGTGACATTCCCCTCCGGCCGTACCGCCGACGTCCTCAAAGTCAGTCGGCCCGCCGATGTGCTCTGGGCCGTGCAGATGAGCACCGTCACCCTGCACTCCTGGCCGGTGCGCTGCCCCGACACCGACCACCCCGACGAGTTGCGCATTGACCTGGACCCCCAACCAGGCACCGGCTTCGCCGAGGCCCGTGCGGTCGCGCTCCGGGTGCTGCGCCCGCTGCTCGACGAGCTCGGTCTGGTCGGTTACGTCAAGACGTCCGGTGGCCGCGGCTTACATATCCATCTGCGGATCAAGACCGACTGGGACTTCATCGAGGTCCGCCGGGCCGGGATCGCGCTGGCCCGCGAGATCGAGAGGCGCGCGCCGGACGCGGTCACCACGTCGTGGTGGAAGGAGCAGCGGGGCGTGCGGATCTTCGTCGACTTCAACCAGAACGCCCGCGACCGCACCATGGCGTCGGCGTATTCGGTGCGGGCCACTCCGATCGCCACCGTCTCCACGCCGTTGACCTGGGACGAGCTCGCCGTCGACGGTCCGGTGGAACCCGACGACTACACCATCAGCACCGTTCCCGATCTCATCGCCCGACGCGGCGATCCGTGGCGCACCATCGATGACCTCGAACAGTCCATCGAGCCACTGCGCGAGATGGTGGTCGCCGACGAAGCCCGCGGCCTCGGCGATCTGCCGTACCCACCCAACTATCCTAAGATGCCGGGCGAGCCCAAACGGGTGCAGCCCAGCCGCGAGAAGTCAGACTGAGCGCCCCAGCAGCCCGACGCAGGTCGCGGTGAGCAGCCGGGTCAACGCGGTGGTGAAGTCCAGGTTCCAGTCCGGTGGAACCTGCGATTCCATCGCGTAAGCATCGGTCAGGCCGGCCGCAGGATGGGAGATCTGCCACAGCGGCGCGGCCAGGGAGTAGGAAGCCAGCAGCAAGTCGAGGGCGCCCTCCTTGCCCAGACCGGGCAGTGCCCGCTCGATGGCGTCGGCCATGGCCAGCCCCGCCGCGGTGCTGTCCCGCCGGACCTCGACCACCCGGTCGGCGTCGACCTCGTGTTCTAGGTGCAGGTGCAGGTTGGCCAGCATGTCGCAGAACAGTGGGTCCGCGGCCAGGCCGTCGGCCAGGGTGGCGGCGACCCGCGCCGGTGACATCGGTCCCGGCTGGCTCAGCGCCGTGCAGACGGTGCTGGCCCAGCGCTCCCAGCTCTCGGCGGCCAGCCGCAGCAGCACCTCTTTGTGCGAGCTGAAATAGCGCCGCACTGCCGAGTAATGCACCCCGGCCCGCCCGGCGACTGCGGTCAGTGTGACTGATGCCACACCAGCTTCCAGGGCCACCGCACGTGCCGATTCCATTAGCGCTACCGCCCGCTGGCGTTTCTTCTCATCGCTGCGGGCGCGTTGGAAGGAAGCCTGACGCACAGCGAGAGAATAACGCACATTATGTGCGTTGCGACCGTCCGCAGGATTCCTGTAGCGTGCGTTTACGCACGCTAACTTGGGTTAGGGTACCCAAAGGTGATGGGTGAAGGGGACTTCGATTTTCAAGGTGCTGAGCCGGGTGTGGATACCCCTGGTCATTCTGGCCGTGGTCGGCGTCGCCGGGTTCACGGTGACGCGCATCCACGGGCTGTTCGGGTCCGATAAGCGCCCGTCGTACTCCGACGGCCAGGTGGACGAGACCAAGCCTTTCAATCCCAAGCGAATGACCTACGAGATCTTCGGCCCGCCCGGGACCGTCGCCGACATCAGCTACTTCGACGTCAACTCCGAACCGCAACGCGCCGAGAACGTTGAATTGCCGTGGCAGCTGGAGATCGTTACCACTCTGCCGGCGGTGGTGGGAAGCATTATGGCGCAAGGCGATAGCAACAGCATCGGTTGCCGGATCACTGTGGATGGGGAGGTCAAGGCCGAACGCATCTCCAACGAGGTGAACGCCTACACCTTCTGCTTGCTGAAGGCGGCATGAGTCCGCCGACGGCCCATAGTGCCGCCGGACCTCCGGAGCGGCCGTTCATCGCGCGCACCATTCGCCGGTTTTCGGTGCCGATCATCCTGGGGTGGCTGGCGCTGATTGTGCTGCTCGGCACGACGTTGCCGTCGCTGGAGCAGATCGGCAAAGAGAACGCCGTGTCGGCGAGTCCGACCGAGGCGCCCTCAATGCAGGCCATGACCCGGATGGGCAAGGTCTTCCAGGAGTCGGATTCCGACAGTACTGCGATGATCGTGCTGGAGGCCGATCACGAACTCGGCGACGCCGAGCACGAGTACTACGCCGAATTGGTCAAGAAACTCAAGGCCGACACCGCTCACGTGCAGCACGTCCAGGACTTCTGGGGCGACCCGCTGACCGCGGTCGGTGCCCAGAGTGCTGACGGCAGAGCGACTTACGTGCAACTGAACCTGGTCGGCAATATCGGTCAGGCGGCGGCGAACGACTCCACCGAGGCCGTCCGCGCCGCGGTTGATTCGATCGAGATCCCGCCCGGGCTGAAGGTCTACGTCACCGGCACCGCGGCGCTGGCCGCCGACATGAACCACGCCGGCGACAAGTCCATGCTCAAAATGATGGCGGTCACCGTGGTGGTGATCCTGACCATGCTGATGGCGCTTTATCGGTCGATCACCACCGTCGGACTGCTACTGGGCATGGTCTTTCTGGAGCTCTCTGCCGCTCGCGGTGTGGTGGCGTTCCTGGGTCATCACCACCTGGTCGGGTTGACGACGTTCGCCGTCAACCTATTGGTCTCGTTGGCGATCGCCGCCGGCACCGACTACGCGATCTTTTTGATCGGCCGATATCACGAGGCCCGCCAAGCCGGCGAGGACCCGGAAACTGCCTACTACACCGCTTTTCGCGGAGTTGCGCACGTCATCCTGGGCTCCGGCCTGACGATCGCGGGCGCGCTGTTCTGTCTGCACTTCACGCACATGCCCTACTTTGTCTCGCTGGGTATCCCCTGCTCCGCGGGCATGCTTGTCTCGGTGGCCGCAGCCTTGACCCTGGGTCCGGCGATCATCACCGTGGGCAGCCGGTTCGGCCTGCTCGAGCCCAAGCGCAAGATGAGCACCCGCGGCTGGCGGCAGTTGGGGACGGCTATCGTTCGCTGGCCGGGTCCGATTCTGGTTGCCTCACTGGCCGTCGCGGCGGTCGGACTGCTGGCGCTGCCTGGCTATCAACCGGCCTACGACGACCGGCAGTACATCCCCGCCGACATCCCGGCCAACGAGGGCTTCGCCGCCGCCGACCGGCACTTCTCGCAGTCCCGGATGATGCCGGAGGTGCTGCTGATCGAGGCCGACCACGACCTGCGCAACCCGTCGGACTTCCTGGTCATCGACAAACTGGCCAAGGCGGTGTTCAAGGTCATCGGAATCTCCCGGGTTCAGGCGATCACCCGCCCGCAGGGCACCCCGCTGGAACACACTTCGATCCCGTTCCAAATCAGCATGCAGAACGCCGGCCAGATGCAGACCATGCAGTTCCAGAAGAAGCGCATGGACGACATGCTCACCCAGGCTGACGCGATGGGGGAGACCATCGCCACCATGCGCCAGATGTACGGCTACATGAGCCAATTGGCCAACACCACCCACGCGATGGTGGTCGACATGGACCTTCTGCAGGGCCAGATCTACGACATCCGCGACCACATCGCCGATTTCGAAGATTTCTGGCGACCGATCCGCAGCTACTTCTATTGGGAACCGCACTGCTACGACATCCCGATCTGCTTCTCGTTACGTTCCGCGTTCGACATGGTCGACAGTGTCGACCAGATGAGCGAGAGCATGGACACGATGATCGGCCATCTCAGCGACATGGACACGCTGATGCCGCTGATGCTGAGCACCTTCCCGCCGATGATCGACACCATGGCGACTATGCAGACCATGATGCTGACGATGCACAGCACCATGTCCGGCATCTTCTCTCAGATGGACGAGATGAGCGACAACGCCACCGCCATGGGGAAGGCGTTCGACGAGTCCAAGAACGACGACTCCTTCTATCTGCCACCGGAGGTATTCGAAAACCCGGACTTCAAGCGTGCGATGAACATGTTCATCTCCCCGGATGGCAAGGCAGTCCGGATGATCATCTCGCACCGTGGCAATCCAGCTACGGCAGAAGGTATTTCGCACATCGACAAGATTCGTACGGCAGCCGAGGAGGCGCTCAAGGGGACGCCACTGGAGGACGCCAAGATCTACCTCGGCGGGACGGCGGCACTGTTCAAGGACATGCACGATGGTTCCGCCTACGACCTGCTGATCGCCGGAATCGCCTCGCTGTGCTTGATTTTCGTCATCATGCTGCTGATCACCCGTGCGCTGGTCGCCGCGTTGGTAATTGTGGGTACCGTCGCGCTGTCGCTGGGGGCGTCGTTCGGACTGTCGGTGTTGGTCTGGCAGTACCTCATCGGCATGCAACTGCACTGGCTGGTGCTGGTGATGTCGGTGATCGTCCTATTGGCGGTGGGGTCGGACTACAACCTGATGCTGGTCTCCAGATTCAAAGAAGAGATTCATGCCGGATTGCACACCGGCATCATCCGCGCGATGGGCGGTACCGGCAAGGTGGTGACGGCAGCCGGCCTGGTGTTCGCCTTCACCATGGCCACCATGGCCGTCAGTGACCTGCGCATCATCGGGCAGATCGGCACCACCATCGGCCTGGGGCTGATGTTCGACACCTTGATCGTGCGTGCGTTCATGACGCCGTCGATCGCGGCACTGCTGGGCCGGTGGTTCTGGTGGCCCATCAACGTCCTGCCGCATGTCGGCGGGAAGGCTGAACGGCATCGACAGGCTGCCGCCATCGCGCGCGGTTCCGATGCGGATGCTGCGTCAACGGAGGAGTTCGCCCGCTAGCAGAGTTAAGGCCTGCCACGGACGCCACAACCAGTGGTCGGTTGTGAGGGATTCCATGCGCCAGCAGCTCAAGTTAATTAGGTAGCACGGCTAAAGTTCTGTAGCATCGCTTATCGAGTTCGGATGGCCACGTGGCTGTTTGTCGCCGCATCCGCCTCACCAGCTTCACCCGGCTCAGCGGTCTCAACAGTGGGGGTCGGTGTCAAAAAATGGTATATGGAAAGGTCCGGCGTAATGGCTACAGTGGATTCCATGCGTAAGCACCGCCCGATCCGCCGCGGGGCCGCCCTGGTCGCAGTCGCCAGCATCGCCGCCGCGCTTTTCCCCGCGACCGCCGCCGCCGACGCCACCGATGACTTTCCGATTCCGCGGCGTGTGATCCGTACCGACTGCAGCGCCGAGCAAATGCTGGCCGCCAGCCGCGACCTGTCGCCGGTCTACTACGAGCGGTACATGATCGACTACCACAACAAGCCGGTGCAGGTGCAGCAGGCCACCCAGGACAAGATGCACTGGTTCTTCTCGCTGAACCCCGAGCAGCGCCGGGCTTACTCCGAGGAACTGGCGACGAACTTCGCCGACCCGATGGCCGTGTCCTGGCCCAACCACGCCAAGATCTTTTTCAACAATAAGGGCGTCGTCGCAAAGTCGACGGAGGCCTGCAGTCAATATCCGCGCGACGACATGTCGGTGTGGGACTGGGCGCCTAAGCCGTAAGCAGGAGACTGGCGATGAACTGTTCCATCGGTCATGCCGCGCGGGTTCTGGCCGTCGCGGGTCTGGCCGGCGGCCTGCTCGTCGGATTACCCGGATCACCCGCGGGGGCGCAACCCGCGGCGTTTCCCAATTTGGATGACTTCACCGCGGTCTCGGTGGATGACTACCTCACGACCGGCCCCAAAGGGCCGGGGCGCTGGGTGAATTTCTCCACGCCCTACAACATCTCGTGCCAGTTCGTCGCTGCCGGAGAACCGGGTACCTTGCAGGCCATCAGCTGCGATGGCGACATGCCTGGCATGGACAACGCGCCCTATGCGCAGGGCTCACCGGAACAGGGTTGGTGCCTGACTGGCACTGTACGCACCGAGAATTCCGGCAGCGTGCGATTGAACCGTCAATCAGTGATGTGCCCGGCCGGACCGTTCGACTCCGGTAAGCCATTGAACGTGGGGCAGAAGGTTTCCTACCAGAACGTGACCTGTGCGGTCGGCGCGGATCGGCTGGTGGCGTGTTTGGACACCAGCGCCGGGCAACACGGCTTCGTGCTGAAACCTTCAGGAAGCTCCGCGTTCTAACGATCGATGTTGAACGTAGTCGTGTAGGTCCTCGGGTGATAGGGCGTCGAAGGGGCGCCTTCTCCCACCGGCCAGCCCTGCGGGGTCGGCCAGGTACTGATCCGCATGGTGACCTGCTCCTGTCCGTTCGGAAGTGTCTCGATGTTGACGATGCTCGGCCCATAGGGGACGGCCGGCTGATTGCCCGGACTGGGAATGAACCCGGGGCCGGTGAGGTCATGCGATGGCGCCGCAAGCAGCCCCTGCGGGCTGCCCGCGGTCACGCCCACCACCTGGCCGCCGTCGCTCGCGCTGGTCATCAGATACCCGCCCTGGGGTAGCGACACGATCTGATTCTCCCGGTCCGCGGCGCCCAGATTGTTGAACGTGCCGACCTGGTGCAGGCTGTCCATCCAGGCATTGGGCGGGTCGCCGGCGCGGACGGGATCGGACTGCCACATCGCGCGCTGCCCGTCCTCGCCGACATTCCCGACGATGACCATTCGTTGAGACTGCGTGTCGTAGACCCCGCTGGCCTGAGAGATGCCGACTTTGATGTCCGATCCCGATGTGGTGCCCCGCAGCGGGCCCAGATCCGTTGTCGGATCGGCCAGATTCTGTACCCGCGACTCCGGCGCGATGAAGTTGTCCGGCGACGTGCCGGGCCCATAGGGCCGCACGCTGTAGAAGGCGTACTGCTGACCGTCCGGTCCGATTGCGGTACCGGTCGGCAGCGCCCGGTGGTCGGCGTCGACGGGAAAGGGATTGTCGACGTCGGGTTGTCCGGGGATGTGAAGTCGCGGGTGACCCGTTTGCGGGTCTCCGGTGATGATGATTCCGGTTCCCGGGATCGTCGCGCCCAGATCGTAGGGGGAGCCGTCCTGCTCCTCCCGCACCGGCTTGCTGCCCGTCCCGGAGATGGTGGGATCGTGGGGCGGCGGTGCATCGGCGGCGGTTTCGTTGTCCACCAGTTGGATCCGCGGGTCCGCGCCGTCGGCACCACCACCGCCGAGTTCGTAGCGGTTGGTCAGGGTCCGCACCAGGCTCGCCTTGCGCGCACTGTCCGCGGCGGCACCGGCGACGATCCGGTGGATCTCGCGGGTCTTGGCGTTCAGGAACTGCTGGAATTGACGGGAACCGGTGGGGGTGTCCAGGCCCGGCCACGTCGTTGCAGTCTGTTTGATCTCGGCCTCGATGGCATCGAGTCGCTGGCGCGCAATCCTATTGCCCCGGAAGGCATCTCGTAGGACTTCCTGGAACTGTGCATCGGCCGCCACCGACGTCGCCAACCGGCTCGCCAACTGCCTTTCGCGCGCCCGTGCCGCGTCAGCGATAGCACCGAGGTTCTCGGTCATGCGTCAAAGGGTAGCCCGGCGGGGCTGGGCCTACTCGCTTGCTTTTGCGCGGCGTTTGCCGGAGGGGCGCAGCTTGTGGCGGCCCGCGGCCGGTGTGGGGTCCGGGGTTTCTTCGTCGGCCGACTCGTCCGTGGCCTCGTCCGTGGTCTCGTCCGCCGACTCGGCCGTGATCTCGGATTCAGTCTCGGCTTCGGCAGTCTCGGCTTCGGCGGTCTCGTCGTCTGCGTCGTCTGCGGCGTCGTCCTCCGCTTCGTCGTCCTCGGACTCATCGTCCTGCGACTCGCTGGCGGCGGTCTTCTTGCCCCACCGGCGCCGTTGCGCCGGCTGCTTCTCCGACTTGGGCTTGATCGGCTTGGGCGGCGGCGGCGGCATTTCGGCGACGAAGGACAGGTAGTAGGCGCCGATCCCCAGCAGCGCGATCGCGGCCGCGGCGCCGTAGCAGCCGAATTGCCACATTCCGGCGCTGTCCAGGGACAGCCAGATCTCGCTGATCGCGGTGAACACAATCAGTGTTCCGGCCACCACGTGGGCCACGATCGACCCGGTCAGCAGCGTCAGCGCCAACTGTGGGGTGCCGTACTCCGGCTTGCGGTTGTGCTTGAGGGTGGCCAGCACCGGTAGCGCGGTCAAGCCGACCAGCACGCCGAGGCCGATCCGCAGCACGGTGCCCAGCACGTGCGGGGTGAAGCCGGTCAGCTCCCACCACCGCGGCAGCACGAATAGGAAGTAGAGAAGGGCGGCGAGAGTCGAGAGCGACGCGTGCCAAACCGTAGCGACGGTACGACTCACGCCGCCTCCAATGCTCGTCAACTGGTGATTCAGGTGCGACCGGACCTCGGTGTCGTGGTCCGGTCGCACCCGATCGGGTGCGGAGGATAGGGGATTTGAACCCCTGAGGGCTATTAACCCAACCCGCGTTCCAGGCGAGCGCCATAGGCCACTAGGCGAATCCTCCGTCGGCAATGGTAGCTGAGACTTCATAGTGGCTGCGCGCTCGTCATCCCGGGCCGACGTCGGCCCGCTGACGACGGCCCCCAGCGCCCGACTTCGTCGCGCCGACAACCACCGCTAGACTTGCCGGTGGACCCCGCGCGGCGTCTATCCTGTGAACTCCCCCAGGGCCGGAAGGCAGCAAGGGTCAATGGGCTCTGGCGGGTGCGCGGGGTCCCCTATATGTGTCGGGCCTTCGACGGTGAAAGGCGCACCCGTGTCGCTGCATACCCTCAACCGTGCCGACTTGGTCGCTCAACACGAGCGTTACCAGCGGGATTACGCCGAGCTGCAGGCGAAGAAACTGGCCCTGGACCTCACCCGCGGTAAGCCGGCGCCCGAGCAACTCGACCTGGCCAACGGCCTGCTGGCGTTGCCCGGCGCGGACGACTACCGCGACGACGCCGGCACCGACACCCGCAACTACGGCGGTCTGCAGGGGCTGACGGAGCTGCGGGCCATCTTCGGCGAGCTGCTCGGTATCGCGGTGCCCAACCTGATCGCCGGCAACAACGCCAGCCTGGAGTTCATGCACGACGTCGTCGTCTACTCGATGCTGCACGGCGGGGTGGACTCGCCGCGGCCTTGGAGTCAAGAGCCGGTCGTCAAATTCCTCTGCCCGGTCCCCGGCTACGACCGGCACTTCGCGATCACCGAGACCATGGGCATCGAGATGATCCCGATCCCGATGCGCGAGGACGGCCCGGACGTCGACCTGATCGAGGAACTCGTCGCCGCCGACCCCGCGATCAAGGGCATGTGGACGGTGCCGGTGTTCGGCAACCCGACCGGCATCACCTACTCCTGGGAGACGGTGCGCCGGCTGGTGCAGATGCAGACCGCCGCACCGGACTTCCGACTGTTCTGGGACAACGCCTACGCGGTGCACACCCTGACCATCGAGTTCCCCCACCAGGTGGACGTGCTGGGGCTGGCCGCTGCGGCCGGGAACCCGAACCGGCCGTACGTGTTCGCCTCCACCTCGAAGATCACCTTCGCCGGGGCCGGGGTCAGCTTCTTCGGCGGCTCGCTGGGCAACATCGCCTGGTATCTGCAGTACGCCGGCAAGCGCTCGATCGGCCCGGACAAGGTCAACCAGCTGCGGCACCTGCGGTTCTTCGGCGACGCCGACGGGGTGAGGCTGCACATGCGCCGCCACCAGCAGATCCTGGCGCCGAAGTTCGAACTGGCCGCGGAGATCCTGGCGAACCGACTCGGTGACACCAAGATCGCGTCGTGGACCGACCCCAAGGGCGGCTACTTCATCAGCCTGGACGTGTGGCCGGGTACCGCGCGCCGCACCGTCGCGCTGGCCAAGGATGCCGGGATCGCGGTCACCGAGGCCGGTGCGTCGTTCCCGTACCGCAAGGACCCCGAGGACAAGAACATCCGGATCGCCCCGTCGTTTCCGTCGACCGACGACCTGCGCGACGCCGTCGACGGTCTGGCCACCTGCACGCTGCTGGCCGCCGCCGAGTCGATGCTGGCCTGACACGGCGTTAAATTAGCCGGTCGTCGGGCCGGCAGCCATCGTTGGTCACTCGGGCGAGCTTCATCGAATAAACGCAGCTAAGCGCGAGCTGTCGATGGCACTTACTACGCTGGCGGGCTGTTAAATTAGGAAGTTGCATCAGGAACCCCGTTGCAATGCCGGTGGAGGCCCTAGAAATGGCGATTAAGGTCGGTGTCTGGCGCTGTGCGGTGGTGGCGATAGGCCTCTTTGGGCTGGGCCAGGTTCCCGCGGCGTATGCCTCGAGCCGGGCTGATCCGCGTGTCGAGCATTCGTCGGTGCAGGCGATGGAGATCGGCTCCGACGAGGCAGATTCATTGCCGGTCAGGATCGCCGATGAACTCGACGTCTTCAGGCGCGCTGCTGCCGATGCCCCGCTGGGGCATCCTGTGATGTACGGCGATGGCCAGTGTTATCCGCTTATTCAGGAATACATACAGGTGCTGGGTTACCCATGGCGAAATAGCGACCGCAGCCCCAATACCTTCGATCTCTACGAACATTTCGGCACTAATGGCCTGGGTGAATTCTTTGAACAGGTCCCGTTTGCCGGCGGCATGAACGAGCCGCATGTCGGAGACATCGTCGTCTACGGCGCTGGTGGGTATGTCAGCGAATACGGGCATGCCGGGGTTGTCACGGCCGTCCGTGGAAGCGGCGGCTCATTCCAGTACGAGACAGCCGACCAGAACTCCGGCGGCCGGTTGTACGTGACAGTGAATTGGCGTGACTTCAGTCCCGCGTGGAATACGTTGGGGTATCTGCGACCGACGGTGTAGCACTCTGTCTGCCGGGCCTGCACCGTCGTCGGCCCGAGCAAGTAACCTGCTGACCGTGGCCCTCTACCGCAAATATCGACCGGCGAGCTTCGCCGAGGTGGTGGGGCAGGAGCACGTCACCGACCCGCTGTGCACCGCGCTGACGGCGGGCCGCATCAACCACGCCTACCTGTTCTCCGGGCCGCGCGGCTGCGGCAAGACATCGTCGGCGCGCATCCTGGCCCGATCGCTGAACTGTGCGCAGGGGCCGACACCCACCCCGTGCGGAACCTGCGACTCTTGCGTGGCGCTGGCACCCAACGGGCCGGGCAGCATCGACGTCGTCGAACTCGACGCCGCCAGCCACGGCGGGGTCGACGACACCCGCGATCTGCGGGACCGAGCGTTCTACGCGCCGGCCCAGTCGCGGTACCGGATCTTCATCATCGACGAAGCACACATGGTGACCACCGCGGGTTTCAACGCGCTGCTCAAGATAGTCGAGGAACCGCCCGACCACCTCATCTTCGTGTTCGCCACCACCGAACCGGAGAAGGTACTGCCGACCATCCGGTCGCGCACCCACCACTACCCGTTCCGGCTGCTGGCGCCGCGCACCATGCGCGAGTTGATCCTGCGGATCTGCGAGCAGGAGCACGTCGCGGTCGACGACGCGGTGTTCCCGCTGGTGATCCGGGCGGGTGGGGGCTCGCCCCGCGACACCCTGTCGGTGCTCGATCAGTTGCTAGCCGGCTCGGAGCAGGATGCCGAAGGCACCAATCACGTCCACTACCAGCGGGCGCTGGGCCTGTTGGGGGCCACCGATGTCGCCCTGATCGACGAGGCGGTTGACGCGCTGGCCGCCGGGGACGCCGCATCGGTCTTCGGCGCGGTTGAGGCGGTGGTTGACGCCGGCCACGACCCCCGCCGGTTCGCCATCGACCTGCTGGAGCGGTTCCGCGATCTGATCGTGCTGCAGGCGGTCCCCGACGCTGTGGCCAAGGGCGTGGTCGACGCGCCGGAGGACATGCTGGAGCGGATGTATGACCAGGCCGCTCGGCTTGGCTCGGCGACCCTCGCCCGCTACGCCGAGGTGGTGCACGCCGGCCTCGGCGAGATGCGCGGCGCGACGGCCCCCCGGTTGCTGCTGGAGGTGGTGTGCGCCCGGCTGCTGCTGCCGTCCGCCGCCGACACCGAAGCTGCGCTGCTGCAGCGGATAGAGCGCATCGAGGGCCGGCTGGACATGTCGATCCCCGGCTCGACCACGCAGCAGAAGGCCGGCTCGTCGCCCGAGGGCTCGTCGCCCCCGGCGGGGTTTGTGGGGCCGGGTCTCTCCTCGCCCGAGGGCTCGTCGCCCCCGGCCCGGAACAAGCAGTTCGCCCGCCGTTCCCAGGTCGCTGAATCCGGGTCGGCGCCGGAACCTGCGCGGCAGTCGGTGCCCGCACCCCCGCCCGAACCCAAGCCCAAGCCCGAACCCGAGCCCGAACCCAAGCCCGAGCCGGAACCCAAGCCCGCACTCAAACCCGAACCTGCGCCCGCGCCGCCACCCGCCGCCGCGGCCCCGGGCGAGCCCGACGCCGCCGCCGTGCGCGCAATGTGGCCGACGGTGCGCGACAAGGTGCGCCAGCGCAGCCGCACCACCGAGGTGATGCTGGCGGGTGCCACCGTGCGCACGGTGGACGGCAACACCCTGGTGCTGACCCACGAGTCGGCGCCGCTGGCCAAACGGCTATCCGAACAGCGCAACGCCGACGTCATCGTCGAGGCACTCAAGGATGCCCTCGGGGTGAACTGGCGGGTGCGCTGCGAGGCCGGGGGACCTCCACCGGAGGCCGCGTCAGCCGCCGCGCCCGCCCCGAGCGATGCCTTCTCGGCTCAACGGGCCGACGAGGAGGCCATGCTGGCCGAGGTTGCCGAGGCCGCTGCCGATGGCTCCAACCTCGCACCGCGCCGCGACCCCGAAGAGGTGGCCCTGGAGTTGTTGCAGAACGAGTTGGGGGCCCGTCGCGTCGACGGTGCCGGGGCATGACCCCTTCCACCGGTTGTGTCATCGTCGGCGGCGGCCCGGCCGGAATGGTGCTGGGACTGCTGCTCGCCCGCGCCGGCGTCGAGGTCACATTGCTGGAGAAGCACGCCGATTTCCTGCGTGACTTCCGCGGCGACACCGTGCACCCGACCACGCTGCGACTCCTCGACGATCTTGGGCTGTGGGACCGCTTTACGGCGTTGTCGCACAGCGAGATCCACCGAGTCACCCTCGACGTGGCCGGCCGCAGTGTCACCATGGTCGACTTCGGGCGACTGCGCCGCCAGCCGCACCCGTACATTGCGATGGTGCCGCAGTGGGACCTGCTCAACCTGCTCGCCGAATCGGCGCAGGCTGAGCCGACTTTCACCTTGCGGATGCAGACGGAGGTCACCGGCTTGGTGCGCGAGAACGGCCGGGTGGTCGGGGTGCGTTACCAAGGCCCCGACGGACCCGGAGAACTGCGCGCCGAGCTCACGGTGGCCTGCGACGGCCGGTCTTCGATCGTGCGCGAGCAGGCCGGGTTGAGCGCGCGCGAGTTTCCGGTCAACTTCGATGTCTGGTGGTTTCGGCTGCCCAATGACCGTGCCGCGCAACCCACGCTGCTGCCGCGACTCGGCCCGGGCAGAGCCGCGATCATGATTCCGCGCGAGGGCTATTTTCAGGTCGCCTACCTGGGGGCCAAGGGCGGTGACGCGGCATTGCGGGCGCGCGGCATCGACGCGTTCCGCCGCGACATCGTCGACTTGATTCCAGAGGCCGCCGACTCGGTGGCGGCGTTGAAGTCCCTGGACGACGTCAAACATCTTGACGTGCGGGTGAATCGGCTGCGGCACTGGAGTGTCGACGGTCTGTTGTGCATCGGCGACGCCGCGCATGCCATGTCACCGGTGGGCGGTGTCGGTATCAACCTGGCGGTGCAGGACGCGGTGGCCGCCGCGACCATCCTGGCCGAACCACTGCGGCGAGGCCGGGTAACCGGCCGTGATCTGGCAGCCGTACACCGGCGCCGGATCGTTCCCGCCGTCGTCACCCAATCAGTTCAGCGGATGATGCATCGGGCGCTGACCCCGATCCTGCGCGGCAAAAACCTAAGCCCGCCAGCGAGTTTGGCTGCCGTTATCACCCGGATGCCCTGGCTCTCCGCCGTTCCGGCGTACCTGGTCGGCGTTGGCGTCCGGCCGGAGCGCGCACCGGCTTTTGCCCGGCGCTAGCCGTCGGGGTCTTTAGTCGCCCGCGGCGATGAGCGGCTCGAGCACAATTTCGGCATTGTGACGCTGGACCATGTTCATGCGCCACTTGTCGCTGAATAACGCCAACAGGGCTCCGTCGGTGCGGGTCAGCACCTCGACGCCCGATTGCGCATTGAGGAAGCCGACGTCTTGCGTCCTGGCCCGGCGGACCACCGTGTAGCTGAGGTTTTCCAACGTGATCGGGGTGTTGAGCTCGCTGGCCATCCGGTGACTGGTGACCTCGAACTGCATCGGTCCGACAGCGGCCAATACCGGGGCTTGTTCGCCACGTAGATCAGAGCGCAGGACCTGAATGACCCCTTCATGCTCGAGTTGGGTGATACCGCGTCGAAATGACTTGTGCTTACTGGGGTCGGTGGCCCGGACAACGGCGAAGTGCTCGGGGGTGAACGACGGGATGGCGGGAAACTCGACATGATCGCCGCGGTACAGGGTGTCGCCGACGCCGAGCGCGGCGGCATTGACCAGCCCGATCACGTCGCCGGGCCAGGCGGTGTCGAGGGTGGAGCGCTGTCGTCCGAAAACGGCCTGCGCATACTTTGTCGCAAACGGTCGACCGGTCGCGGCGTGGATGACGACGTCACCACGATGGAACACCCCCGAACAGACCCGAGCGAAGGCAACCCGGTCGCGGTGCGCGCTGTCCATCCCGGCCTGCACCTTGAACACGAAAGCGCTGAAATCGGCGTCGAGCGGCCGCGGATTCTTGCTGACATCGGTCATGGCTGTTGGCGACGGCGCAAGCTGCACCAAAACGTCGAGTAGCTGGTTGACGCCGTAATTGAGCACTGCCGATGTGAACAGCAACGGGGTGCTCTGACCGGACCGGAACGTGTCCGGATCGAAGTCGGCACCGTCGGCGGCCAACAACTCGCATTCCTCGACGGCCTGCGCCCAGGCCGGGCCCGCAACCTGCTCGGCTTGCGCCGGGTCGAGCCGCTCCTCGGGTGCGATAGTGGCCCCGCCCGCGGTGCGGATATATCTGATGAAGCACCCGGTGCGGCGGTCGAGCACGCCGCGGAAGTCCCCGGCGATCCCCACCGGCCACGTCAGCGGAGTCGGCCGCAACCCGATCCGGCCCTCGATCTCATCGAGCAGTTCCAGTGCGTCGCGCCCGGGCCGGTCCCACTTGTTGATCACAGTGATGATCGGTATCCGCCGTGCCCGGCAGACCTGGAACAGCTTCAGGGTCTGTGGCTCCAGACCTTTGGCGGCATCGACGAGCATGACCGCACAGTCGACGGCGGTGAGCACGCGGTAGGTGTCCTCGGAGAAGTCGGCGTGGCCGGGGGTGTCGAGGAGGTTGATCACACACTCGGTGCCGTCGGCCGCGCGGTAGGCGAACTGCAGGGCGGTGGAGGTGATCGAGATGCCGCGCGCCTTCTCCATATCCGTCCAGTCCGAGACGGTGGAACGCCGCCCGGCCTTGGCATGGACGGCGCCCGCCTCGGAGATCACCCGGGCGTGCAGAGCCAGCGCCTCGGTCAGCGTCGATTTGCCGGCGTCTGGGTGGCTGATGACCGCGAAGGTCCGCCGACGCCGCGACTCTGCCGCTATCTGTGATGCCGAGACATGCTCCGGCTCGGCCAATTCAGGACTCATCGCCGGTGCAATCGCCAATCCTCAGCAGGGTTGATTCCCTGGCGCAAAACGTACTCTTACCTGGCGCTAGTTTAGCGGGCTGACGAGATCGCCCTACCGGGCACGACTGGCACGGGCCTTATTGGGCTGACGCCTGGCTACTGAGGAATCCGGCGATGCCGCGGACGACGGCGTCGGCGTACTTCTGCCGGCCTGCCGGGCTCTCCATCAGGGCGGCGTCGACGGGGTTTTTCATGTTGCCCAGCTCGACCAGGATCGACGGGTACTCGGCGAGGTTCAGTCCGGCCAGGTCGGCGCGTCCCTTCAATCCGTCGGTGCCTATGTAGTTGGCCGGCGGAATGCCGGAGGTCTGCAGCTGGCTGCGCATCACCTGGGCGAACCGCACCGCCGGGCCCTCCTGCGCCGGGTTCAGCGCCGGCGCCGAGTAGTTGACGTGGAATCCGCGGCCGCCCGCCGGTCCGCCGTCGGCGTGGATGGACACGACGGCGTTGGGGTGCAGGGTGTTGGCCATCGCGGCACGCTCGTCGACGCAGGGTCCCGGCCCGTTGTCGTCGCCGCGGGACATCGCGGTGCGCACTCCCAGGGCGCTGAGGGCCTGCCGGATCCGCAGCGTGGTGTCCCAGGCGAAGCTGTGCTCGGGGTAGCCGGTGTTGGTGGTGGTGCCGCTGGTCTGGCAGTTCTTGGTGCCGCCCCGGCCGTTGGTCACCTGGCGGCCGATGGACGCGGGGTCACTGGTTCCGCTGTGCCCGGGGTCGAGGAACACGATCATGCCGGCGATGTTGGTGGGGGCGGCCGACGCTAACGGGGCGCTCGGCACCGCGGCGGCCACCACCAGGCTGGTGGTGATCGCGATGCCGACACGCAAGAGAACTGGTACGCGCACGCCGCCAACGTAGGCCCGTGCCGACTAGGCTGGGAATCTCACACGCACCGGGTCTCCAGCTGAAACCAAGCCGCAACCAAGTCGAGACCATCGCACACGACAAGGCAAGGGGAGTGTCATGCAACCAGGAGGCCCGCCCGACATGTCGGCGTTGCTGGCCCAGGCTCAGCAGATGCAGCAGCAACTGCTTCAGGCGCAGCAGGAGCTGGCCGTCACCGAGGTGCACGGTGAAGCCGGCAACGGCCTGGTCAAGGTCACCTCCAACGGCAGCGGCGAGGTGCTCGCCGTGCATATCGACCCGAAGGTCGTCGACCCCGAAGACCTCGAGACCTTGCAGGACTTGATCGTCGGCGCGCTCGCCGATGCGTCGAAGAAGGCGCACGCCCTGGCCCAGCAGCGGCTCTCCCCGCTGGCCGGGGGCATGGGCAACGCACTCGGCATGCCCGGTGCGTGACGGTGCGTCGACTTGTTTGAGGGGCCGGTCCAGGACCTGATCGATGAGCTCGGCAAGCTGCCGGGCATCGGTCCCAAAAGCGCTCAGCGGATCGCTTTTCACCTGCTGTCGGTGGAACCGTCGGAGATCGACCGGCTCACCGCGGTGTTGACGAGGGTCCGCGAAGGGGTGCGGTTCTGTGAGGTGTGCGGCAATGTCTCCGACGCGCAACGGTGCCGGATCTGCGGGGATCCGCGCCGGGACTTCACCCAGATCTGCGTGGTCGAGGAACCCAAGGACGTCGCCGCCATCGAGCGCACCCGTGAGTTCCACGGCCGCTACCACATACTCGGCGGCGCGCTGGATCCGCTGTCGGGGATCGGACCCGAGCAACTGAGGGTGCGCGAACTGCTGAACCGGGTCGGGGAGCGGATCGACGGCGTTGATGTCAGCGAGGTGATCATCGCCACCGACCCCAACACCGAGGGCGAGGCCACCGCCACCTACCTGGTGCGGATGCTGCGCGACATCCCGGGGTTGAGCGTGACGCGCCTGGCGTCCGGGCTGCCGATGGGCGGCGACCTGGAGTTCGCCGACGAGCTCACCCTCGGCCGTGCCTTCACCGGCCGCCGCGCCATGGCCTGATCTCCCCCTACCCCGAGCCTGTCGTTAGCGTTCGGCCTACTCGCACTTCTTCACGCCAACTACAGGCTCGCGGAGATGTCAGTCCCCATTGGCAGCATCTGGCCATGGGTGAGGTCGTCATCGGCAGCGAAGCGCTGGCGCAGGGCCGGCTCACCGAGCACGAATTGCGCCGCTGGCACCGGGCCATCTTCCGCGGTGTTTACGTGCCGGCAAGGCATGAGCTCACCCTCCGCGACCGGATCGAGGGGGCGTGGCTGCGATCTGGGCGCCAAGGCGTCATCGCCGGCGTAGCCGCCTCGGCCCTGCACGGGGCCAGATGGGTCGACACTGATGTCCCGATCGAGCTGATTTGGTCGAATACCAGGCCACCGCGAGGGCTGATTGCCCGCGACGAAACTCTTGCTGATGCCGAGGTGACAAAGGTCGCCGGCATACCGGTCACCACTCCCGTCCGCACCGCCTACGACTTGGGACGACACCTGCCTCGGGGCAAGGCGGTGGCCCGGATGGACGCGCTCGCCCGGGCCACCCCGTTCTCGATCGACGAGGTGATGCTGCTGGCCAAGCACCACCGCGGCGCACGGGGTTTACGACGGCTGCGCGCGGCGCTGCCGTGGGTGGACGCCGGTGCGGCCTCGCCCAAGGAAACCTGGCTGCGGCTGTTGCTGATCGATGCGGGCTTGCCTGTCCCGACCACCCAGATCCCGGTGTGTGACGGCCGCTGGCGGCCATTCGCCTACCTCGACATGGGGTGGGAGGACTACCAGGTGGCCGCGGAGTACGACGGCGAACAGCATCAGACGGATCGTCCGCAGTACGTCAAGGACCACCAGCGCCAGCGCAAGCTGGAACACCAGAACTGGATCAACATCCGGGTGATCAACGAGGACGATCCCACCGGCGTCATCGCGCGCACCACCACCGCGCTGCGGTCCCGCGGCTGGCGGCCCTAAACCGGTTGCAGCACTTCCGAGATCGGCGCCCCCGCGGCGATCTTGCCGCGAGCCGTTCGGACCTTCTCCGGGACGCCCGCGCCCACCACGCCGACCAGTACCCCGTCGCGCTCGTAGTACGCCAGGAACCGGCGGTCCTGATCATCGAAGTCGTGCACCAGATGCACGGTGTCGACGGCCCGCGGGTGGCCGAGACACTGGATCTTGACCTCGTACTGGTCGCTCCAGAAGTACGGCACACCCCGGGCCGCCGCATCGCGGTTCAGCATCGCCGACACCAGCGTCTTCGCCTGCTCGGCGACGTTGCTCCAATGCTCGATGCGGGCTTGCGCCCCGGTGGCGTCCCGCCAGGACGCCACATCGCCGATCGCCCAGACCTCGGGTGCGCTGGTCCGTCCGACCGCGTCACAGACGACGCCGTCGGCCACCGCGACAGCACTGCCGGCCAGCCAGTCCGAGGCGGGCCGCGATCCGACCCCGACCACCACCAGATCGGCCGCCAGGACCGAACCGTCGGAGAGCGTCACCGACTCGACGTCGTCTGTCCCGGAAACGGAGACCACATGTACCCCGGCGCGCACGTCGACGCCCTCGGCCTGGTGCAGGCGGGTGATCAACGCCCCGACCTGCTCGCCCAGCACCGATGCCAGCGGCGAGGCCTGTGGCTCCACCAACACCACCGCCATACCCGCGGCGCGCAGACTGGCCGACACCTCGCACCCGATGAAGCCGGCCCCGATGACCACGGCGCGGCGCGCGGTCGCCGCCCGCCGGCGAAGCGCCACACAGTCGTCGAACGACCGCAGCACACAGATGCCGTCCAGGTCGGGAAACGACGGGATGCGGCTGGGCACCAGGCCGGTGGCGATCACCAACTGGTCGTAGCCGAGGACATCCCCGTCGGCCAGCGTCACGGTGCGGGCTGACGCATCGACGGTGCGGGCGGCGCAGCCGAGCCGCACCGTGATGCTGTTGTCCTCGTAGAACCCGGCCGGTTTGAGGGCCACCTCCTCGGCGCTGATGAGCTCGCGGCGCAGCATCTCCTTGGACAGTGGCGGACGGTCGTACGGCGGGTGGGTCTCGGCGCCGACGATGGTGATCGGCGCGGTGTAGCCGTTGCGGCGGAGTTGTTCGGCGGTGCGGACCGCGGCCAGTCCGCCCCCGACGATCACCGTGCCGGAGTCAGTCACGGCCGGACTACTTCCACCATCTCGAAATCGGCTTTGGCTGCGCCGCAGTCCGGGCAACTCCAGTCCTCGGGGATATCGGTCCAGCGGGTGCCGGGACCGATGCCGTCCTCCGGCCAGCCCAGTGCTTCGTCGTATTCGAAGCCGCACTGTAGGCAGCGGAACAGCTTGTAGTCGTTCATGGCGTCACCTCCAGCGTTTCGAAGTCGAATTTCTCACGTACCGCACAGTCCGGGCAGCACCACTCGCCCGGAATCTGCTGCCAGAGTGTGCCGGCGGGAAACCCTTCCCGGGGCTCCCCGGTGGCCTCGTTGTAGACGTAGCCGCAGCCCGGGCACCCGTAGGCGGCCATCAGGACGCCGCCCCGTAGCGGGCCAGCACCTTGTCTCGGCGGCGCGGCGAGATGTTGGCCAGGGTGATGTCGCCGCCGTAGTGCGCCAGTACGCGGTGGTCCATCAGCTTGCGCCACACCAGCGGGAAATACGTCACCCCGATCAAGGCCCCGTAGCCGGCCGGCAGGTTCGGCGAGTCGTCGAAGCTGCGCAGTGTCTGGTAGCGCCGGGTCGGGTTGGCGTGGTGGTCGCTGTGGCGCTGCAGGTGGTACAGGAACAGGTTGGTGACCATGTGGTCGGAGTTCCAACTGTGCTGCGGCGTGCAGCGCTCGTAGCGGCCACCCTCCTGCTTCTGGCGCACCAGCCCGTAGTGCTCCAGGTAGTTCACCGACTCGAGCAGCGACGACCCGTAGAAGGCGTTGATCAGCGCAAACGGGATCAGCGCGACGCCGAACACCGCGATCATGACGCCCCAGAACAGGATCGACATCAGTAGTGCATTGATCACGTCGTTGTCCAGCCAGGTCCGCGGGTTCCACGGGTTCTTGCCCGTCCGGCGGACCCGTTGGGCCTCCAGCTGCCACGCCGAGCGGATGCCGCCGATGGTGCTGCGCGGCAAGAACTCCCAGAACGTCTCGCCGAAGCGGGCCGACGCGGGGTCTTCGGGGGTGGCAACCCGCACGTGGTGGCCACGGTTGTGCTCGACGTAGAAGTGCCCGTAGCAGACCTGGGCCAAGGTGATCTTGGACAGCCAGCGCTCCAGCGAGTCCCGCTTGTGGCCCAACTCGTGGGCGGTGTTGATGCCCACCCCGGCCACCGTTGCCGCCGACAGCGCCACCCCGATCTTGCCCAACCAGCCCAGCGACCCTTCGTAGCCGAGCCAGCCCAGGTCCGACGCGGTGAACAGGTAGGCGCCCAGGATGGCGCTGGCGTACTGGAACGGAATGTAGGCGTAGGTGGCGTAGCGGTAGTACCGGTCGCCCTCCAGGGAGGCCATCACCTCATCCGGCGGGTTCTGCCCGTCGGCGCCGATCCAGAGGTCCAGCGCGGGCAGCAGCAGGTAGATCAGGAACGGCCCGATCCACAGCAACGCCTGGGAAGCGGTCTGCAGGCCGGCCTGGTTCATCGCCCACACCAGCGGCAACATCAGGAACAGCATGGTGGGCACGATCAGGCCCAACAGCCACAGGTGACGCTTCTTGTCCTGCCAGATCCGCGGTTCGCCGGCCACTTTGGTGCTCATCGGATACAACCTTTCGCCTGGGTCATGCACTGATGTCCCTGACGTTAGGTAATGCCGCACGGTCGCCGCTCGTCCCGCGCGGCCGGAAATCGGCCGGCTATTGGTCCTCGGGGGACAACACGCTCGCGCCGTACCACTGACAGAGCAGCAGCGCGATCTCGACGTCGAGGCGGTCCTCGGCGATGGGGCGGCCGCGGCGTTCTATCGCCCGCTGGATGCGGTACTTCATGGTGTTGACGTGGAAGTGCAGTTGCTCACCGGCCGCCTTGAAGCTGGAGCCGGTCCGCAGGAACACCCGCAAGGTATCGCGGAGTCGTTCGTCGTTGTCGGTCGCGGCGGCCAACGGGCCGAGCACCTCGCCGACCCAGGCCCGCGCGGCGTCGACGTCCCCGCCGAGCAGCGCCGCGGCCGCCAGCCCGGGATCGCCTGCCGCGCAGACCCGCGCGGTACCGGAGGCGATGGCCAGCGTGTGGGCCGCCAGCGCCTGCCGGTGCGACCGGCGGAAGCCCGCAACTCCGGGCAGCGGATCCCCGATAGCAACCCACGGTTCGTCGACCGTGGCCAGCGCGCAGCTGCGGATCTGTTCCACCACGTCGGGCTCGGCGGCCGAGGCCAGCGGAATCCACGCCCATCCGGTGGTGCTGTCGACTGGGATGAACAGTGGCGGCCCGTGCACCGCAAGTGATTCAGAGAGTTGCTTGGTGAAACGTTCCGCTGCGGCCAACTTGTCGCCGCCCGACTCCGGGTACCACACCACGATCGCCACGTGGGTTCGTCGCAGCGGGTAGCGGATCGCGGTCGTCATCGCGTCGACGTCCAGGCTTTCGTTGGAAATAATCTCGCGGACCCGCAATGCGCGCACCGCATTCTGGCTCTCCAGCCAGCGTTCCCGCTCGGCCTGGTAGACGGTGACCACCTGTTGTGACATCTCGTCGATGTAGCCGAACATGAGCGTCGACATCTGCCCGAGCACATTCAGGCTCAGATCCGGATCCAGCTCGGCGGAACGGATCTCCTCGAGTACCAGCTGCAGCGCCACCGAGTGGCCCAGCCGGTAGCCGCGTACCAACGCGTTCACCGGCACGCCGCGCTGGGCGAGCCGGCGGGCGTGCTCGAGTGCGACCGCGGGCGCGGCGATGTCGGCCACCGGGATGTTGTGCCGGATCGCCGAGAAGTACGTGTCGACATTCGCCGACACAGTTCCGTGCAGCAGCCCCAGCAGCGACGAATCCCCGGTCAGCTCCGGTGACTCCTTGGCCACCAGATCCTCGATGACGTGGGTCGTATCGGCCAGCCGATCGTAGAGCCGCTGCGAAATCAGGACCGCGGCGTCGGCAACGGTGGTCTGATCGGTCATCGCGCGGTCAGCCGCTCGGCGCGCAGCAACTCCACCTCGGGCAGCTCCAGCGGTGCCAGCTCGCCGACCACCTTCGACAACAGCAGATCGGCCAGCTCCGGGTTGCGGGCCAAGCACGGCCCGTGCAGATAGGAGGCAACGATGCTGCCCTGCACCGCACCGTCAAACCCGTCGCCGGCCTTGTTGCCGGCGCCCTTGGTCACCGCCGACAACGGTGTCGCCGAGGCGCCCAGCACGGTGCCGCCACGGTGGTTCTCGAAACCGGTCAACGGCGCCGACAACCCCGCCAGCAGCGGTGTTGCGACCACCTCACCGATGGTGCGCACCTGCTGCGGTGACGTGGTCAGGTCGAGCAGACCTACTCCCTCGACCCGTTCTCCGGCCGAGGTCTCGTACCAGGACCCGAGCACCTGGATGGCCGCGCAGATCGCCAGGACGGGAGCGCCGCGCTCCGCGGCGCGCTGCAGCCCCGGGTGCCGGATGAGATGCCGGGTGGCGAGTCGTTGCGCGTAGTCCTCGGCGCCGCCCAGGGTGTAGAGGTCCAGTGACTCGGGCACCGGGTCGGCCAGGGTGATCTCGACGATCTCGGCGGCGATACCCCGCAGGCGCAGTCGTTGGGCCAGCACCACCGCGTTGCCGCCGTCGCCGTAGGTGCCCATCACGTCGGGTAGCACCAGTCCGATCCGCACCGGGTCAGCCATCACCCAACCTCCGCTGCAGCGCCAGGAACGCGGTGTAGTTGGCGACGACCTCGACCCGCCCGGGCGGGCAGGACGCGATGGCCGCGAACGTGTCGTGGGTCAGGGTGTGCGGCACCCCGGCGTAGCCCAGCCGGACGGCCAGGTCGGTGCCGCGCTCCCCGGCGGCGACCACCGGCACGTCTTCGAAGTGCTCGAAGTGCACGTCCCACAGCCAGGACAGGTCCTCGCCGTCGGGCACCTGCCCATTGACGGCAATCACCACCCCGGCGGCGTGCTTGTCGACCATCGACAGCGCCTCCTGCCAGCCGGCCGGGTTCTTGGCCAGCAGCATCCGCACCGTGTGCTCGCCGACCGCAATGCTGCGGTAGCGGCCGGCCACCTCGTCGACCGCCGACACCGCCGCAACGGCGGCAGCAGGATCGGCGCCCAGTACGACCGCGGCGGCGACGGCCTGGGCGGCGTTGCCGCGGTTGACGGTGCCGGGTAGTGCGAGCCGCATCGGCAGCACCAGTCCGTCGGGGCCGTACAACGATTCGTCGTCGTACCACCACTGCGGGGTGGGTCGGTGAAAGTCGGTTCCGGTTGAACGCCAGTGGCCGTCGCGGCGCTCGATCACCTCGCCGCTGCGCGGACAGCTGACCGAGTCGCCCGCCCAGCCGCCACCGGCGGCGACCCACACCACGTGCGGGCTGTCGTAGGCGGCCGAAGTCATCAGCACGTCGTCGCAGTTGGCGACCACCACCGCCCGCGGGTGTCGGGCCAGGCCGGTGCGCAGTGCCCGCTCGACCGCGTTGATCTCACCAACCCGGTCCAGCTGGTCTCGGGACAGGTTGAGCAGCACGACCACGGCCGGCGGCACCGCGTCGGCCACATGCGGGACGTGCATCTCATCGACCTCAAGGGCCGCCAATCCGGCGGCACGGTCAGCGGCCAGCGCCGCCACCAGCCCGGCGTCCATGTTGGCGCCTTCGGCGTTGGTGGCCACCGGACCCAGGTCACGCAGCGCGGCCGCGACCATCCGGGTGGTGGTCGACTTGCCGTTGGTGCCGGTGACGACGACGGTGCGCCGGTCGGTGCCGAGTTGGCGCAGGATCGAGCGGTCCAGTGTCATCGCGACCAGGCCGCCGATCATCGCGCCCGCGCCGCGGCCGGTCACCCGTGACGCCCACCGGGCGGTCGCTCCGGCGGCGAGCGCGAGGCGTCCACGGGCAGTGATCACGGCGTGAGTTTAGGGCGATCGCAAGCGCGGCGCTTGCGCCGGGCGAAGCGGGTCGCCCTTTGGTGGCCCTCCACGGTTTAGGTCGCCGACACGGTTGGTCCGCGACCGACGTTCGTCACCCCGGCGTGCCATCCTCGGGGTATGAGTGCGCTGTGGGGGCGCCCGGCCCGCGAACCTGGCGACGGCTGGGTCGTCGTCGACGTCGAGACGTCGGGATTCCGGCCCGGGCACGCCCGGGTGCTGAGCGTCGCCGCGCTGGCGCTCGACGCCGAGGGCCGAGTGGAGCGATCGGTGTCGCACCTGGTCAACCCGGGCACCGACCCCGGACCCACCCATGTGCACGGGCTGACGGCCGAGATGCTGGAGGGGCAGCCGCAGTTCGCCGATGTCGTCGGCGAGGTCGGCGCACTGCTGGCCGGCCGCACCCTGGTGGCGCACAACGTGGCGTTCGATTACACGTTCCTGGCGGCCGAAGCCGAGATGGCCGGCGCCGAACTGCCCGTCGACTCGGTGATGTGCACGCTGGAGTTGGCCAGGCGGCTGGACCTGGGCCTGGCCAACCTGCGGTTGCAGACGCTGGCCGCGCACTGGGGCGTAGTGCAGACCCGGGCCCACGATGCGCTCGACGACGCCCGGGTGCTCGCCGGTGTGTTGGCGCCCGCGCTGGCACGCGCCCGGGAGCGCGACGTGTGGCTGCCGGTCCGGCCGGTGACTCGGCGCCGGTGGCCCAACGGCCGGATCACCCACGAGGAGCTGCGGCCGCTGAAGGCGCTGGCGTCGCGGATGCCGTGCGCCTACCTCAACCCGGGCCGCTACGTGCGGGGCCGCCCGCTGGTGCAGGGCATGCGGGTGGCGCTGTCAGCGGAATGCACCCGCACCCACGAGGAACTCGTCGAACGCATCCTGCACGCCGGGTTGGCTTACAGCGACGTCGTCGACACCCACACCTCGTTGGTGGTCTGCAACGACGACTGGGCCGAACACGGCAAGGGCTACCAGGCGCGTGAACTCGGAGTGCCGATGGTCTCCGACGTGCACTTCATGGCCTGCGTCGGCGGGGTGGTGGACGGCACCGGAATCGAGGCGTTCATTGATGCCGGGCCGGCCGGCGAGCAGATTTCGCTGTTCTGACATAGGCCCGGGACGGTATGTGTCTCAATTTGGCGAGCGTTGGCAACCCCCGGCCAGGTCAGCGTCAGCTGATTCGGGCCGCTCGGTTGACCGCTGAGACCACCGCCCGCAGTGACGCCGTGGTGATCGACGGCGCGATACCGACACCCCACACCGTCTGACCACTAATCGAAGCCTCCACGTACGCCGCGGCCTGAGCTTCCTCCCCGGCGCTCATCGCGTGCTCGGAGTAGTCCAGTACCTGAACATCGAATCCGATGGTGCCCAACGCATCGACGAACGCGGCCAGCGGGCCGTTGCCGGCGCCGGTGATCTGAGCCTCCACCCCGTCCACCTCGACGACGGCCTCGATCCGGTCGGTGCCGCCGTCGACCTCCGCGGCGATCACCTTCTGGCGCATCCGTTCCAGTGGCCGCACCGGGTTCAGGTACTCCTCGGCGAACGCGTTCCACATGGCCTTGGGGCTGACTTCGCCGCCTTCATCCGCTGAGCCCTCAGCGATACCCTGGATCACCTTCGAAAACTCGATCTGTAGCCGCCGCGGCAGCACCAGCCCGTGGTCCGCCTTCATGATGTAGGCGACCCCGCCCTTTCCGGACTGCGAGTTGACCCGGATCACCGCTTCGTAGGTGCGCCCGACATCACGCGGGTCGATCGGCAGGTAGGGCACCTGCCACAACATGTCGTCGACATCGGCGTCGGCCTCATCTGCGGCAACCTTCATCGAGTCGAGGCCTTTGTTGATCGCGTCCTGGTGGCTGCCGGAGAACGCGGTGTAGACCAGGTCGCCGCCGTAGGGGTGCCGCTCGGGGACCGCCAGCTGGTTGCAGTATTCGACGGTGCGCCGGATCTCGTCGATGTTGGAGAAATCGATCTGCGGGTCCACCCCGCGGGAGAACAGGTTCAGCCCCAGCGTCACCAGGCACACGTTGCCGGTGCGCTCGCCGTTGCCGAACAGGCAGCCCTCGATACGGTCTGCCCCGGCCTGATACCCCAGTTCGGCGGCGGCCACCGCGGTGCCGCGGTCATTATGCGGATGCAGGCTCAAGATGACCGAATCGCGACGCTTCAGGTTGCGGCTCATCCACTCGATCGAGTCGGCGTAGACGTTCGGTGTGGCCATCTCGACCGTTGCCGGCAGGTTGAAGA
>JBDTEP010000015.1:0-12420 GCA_039922455.1 Mycobacterium sp.
GCAGATGCACGTCCAGGACGGCGTCGAAGTCGGCGACGGTCATGTGGCGCAGCCGCACCAGGGTTTTGGTGATCGCCATGGGCCTTACCGACCGGCCCGCCCGCAACGCCGGCCGGTCGGATGGCGAATCGAGGCCTAGACCTTAGGGCAGTAGTGCATCGGGTTGTCACGCTCATCGATCGGCGGGAGATTGCGGGCCGGGGTGTGCACCAGCGGCGCGTCGGCCGGGATGCGGCCGGTGGCCCGGTCCCAGCCGGCGCGGCCCCGCGGGTGTATCCGCATCCGCCGCGGCACCAGGGCGAACACCGCCCCGACCAGCTTGCCGAAGCGACGGTGCAGCCACGCGTCACGGGCCGACCAGGTGTAGCCCAGCAGCGCACGCACCGGCGGGTCATAGAGTCCGACGGTCAGCCACACGAAGAACGGCGCGACCCTCCCAGGTTGCCGGTACCGTGCGCATGCTCATGCCATACATCGCATACCAGGTGACGTGCTCGTCGAAGAGTTGGCGCTTCTCGGCTTCGGTGACGCCCCCGCACAACCAGTCGGCCACGATGATGGTGCCGACGAAGAACGTCGCGTGCGCCCAATAGAACACATCGGGGTTCAGCGCGTGATAGCGGCGGCCCTGCGCATCGACCCCCTTGATGTTGATGTGGTAGTCGCGGACCTCGGCCCCGGTCATCGGGGCCCGGTCACCGTCGAAGACGACACCGCCGATCGGATACAGCGAGCGCATCAGCCGCGGCCGGCGTTCCCGGAAAAACTTGGAGTGCTCTTCGGCGGACGCCCCCAGTTGCGGATGCATGTTCTGCATGGATCCGCCCCATGGCCCCTGTAGCATTCCTCGCCAGTCGCCGAAGTATTTCCAGGTCAGCGAATCGGAGTCCAGTGGCTGCGGAGGCCTGGCCGGCTCGGCGGCACCGGTCGGCGCGTCGCCGGTCGGCGAACACGACGCAGACATGTCTTGCGTCCACGATGGAGTATCCCGTCGAACGTAGGTAACTTTGACTACGGTCGTTGTCAAAATGGACCTTAGGAGATTGAAGTGCCGTCCGGTCAACGCCGGGGCCGCTGGTCCGGAGTCCCACTGAAAGATCGCCAGACTCTGCGCCGGGATGAATTCATCGCCGCCGGCGTGCAACTGCTCGGCGACGAACGCGGACCCGCGCTGACCATTCGTTCGGTCTGCCGCGCGGCCGTGCTGACCGAACGCTACTTCTACGAAAGCTTCGCCGACCGTGACGAATTCGTGCGCGCCGTATACGACGACGTGTGTAGGCGCGCAATGGCGGCACTTCTGTCGACCCGCACGCCGCGGGAAGCCGTGGAACGATTCGTCACCTTGATGGTCGATGACCCGGTGCGAGGCCGAGTGCTGCTGCTGGCCCCGGAGACCGAGCCGGTCCTGACCCAGTCCGGCGCGGAATGGATGCCGAACTTCATCGAGATGCTGCAGCGCAAACTCACCCGAATCGGCGATCCAGCGCTGCAGCACATGGCGGCAACCGGGTTGATCGGCGCCCTGACCGCCCTGTTCACCGCTTACCTGAACGGACGGCTCACAGCCAGTCGCACGCAGTTCATCGATTTTTGCGTCGACATGCTGCTCACTACGCCGGCCGCTGAGCGATCAGGCCGGGCCGACGACGCATCCCAACAACACGCCATGCCGAAAACTTGATGATACTGACGTACACAGATATATTGCCTGCAACTAGCGGACACAGATAAGTGGGGGCTGCCATGGCGCGCGCATTGACTGAACTGGAGTTGCTGCAAGAACTCGAGCCGGTCGTCGAGAACGCAGTCAACCGGCACTTCTCCATGACCAAGGACTGGAATCCGCACGATTACGTCCCGTGGGCCGACGGTAAGAACTACTACGCGCTCGGCGGGCAGGACTGGGAACCCGGGCAGTCGAAGCTGTCCGAGGTCGCCCGCACCGCGATGGTCCAGAACCTGCTGACCGAGGACAACCTGCCCTCGTATCACCGCGAGATCGCGATGAACTTCACCATGGACGCCCCCTGGGGCACCTGGGTCAACCGGTGGACCGCCGAGGAGAACCGGCACGGCATCGCGCTGCGCGACTACCTCGTCGTCACCCGCAACTGCGATCCGATCGAACTGGAGACGCTGCGGATGGAGGTCGTCAACCGCGGCTTCAGCCCCGGGCAGAACCACCAAGTTCAGGGCGACGTGTTCGCCAACAGCCTGTTCGACTCGGTCATCTACGTGACCTTCCAGGAACTGGCCACCCGGATCTCGCACCGCAATACCGGCCGGGCCTGCAACGATCCCATCGCTGACCAGCTGCTGGCCCGGATCTCGCACGACGAAAACCTGCACATGATCTTCTACCGCGACGTCAGCGCGGCCGGTTTCGACATCGCGCCGCAGCAGGCGATGTACTCGCTGCACCGGGTGCTGGCCAACTTCCAGATGCCCGGCTTCGTGGTCCCGGAGTTCCGCCGCAAGGCGGTGATCATCGCGGTCGGCGGTGTCTACGACCCGCGCATCCACCTCGACGACGTGGTGATGCCGGTGCTGAAGAAGTGGCGCATCCTCGAGCGGGAGGACTTCACCGGCGAGGCCGCCCGGTATCAAGACCAAATCGGTGCGATCGTCACCGAGCTGGAAGAGACCTGCGACAAGTTCGAGGTGGCCAAGCAGCGCCGGCTCGAGCGGGAGGCCAAGGTGGCCGAGAAGCGGGCCGCCAAGAAGGTGCTGGAGCCATCAACGCCGTAACCGACGGCGGCGCCGTGGGGCACCCGCTGAGCCCTGGGGCGGCATTGCGGATCGGTTTGATCGACCTCGCCAGCCCCGTGGTTCTGGCTCCGATGGCGGGTGTGACCAACGTCGCTTTCCGCACGCTCTGCCGCGAGCTGGAACAGTCCCGGGCCGGAACGGTCAGCGGGTTGTACGTGTGCGAGATGGTGACCGCCCGGGCGCTCGTCGAGCGCCACCCGGCCACCCTCCACATGACGACGTTTTCGCCGGCCGAGTCGCCGCGCTCGCTGCAGCTCTACACCGTCGACCCGGACACCACCTACGCCGCGGCGAAGATGATCGCCGACGAAGGCCTCGCCGATCACATCGATATGAACTTCGGTTGCCCGGTGCCCAAGGTGACCCGGCACGGCGGCGGCTCCGCGCTGCCCTACAAGCGCCGGCTGTTCGGCAACATCGTCGCCGCGGCGGTACGCGGCACCCGCGGCACCGACATACCGGTGACCGTCAAGTTCCGGATCGGCATCGACGAGGCCACCCACACTCACCTGGACGCCGGGCGCATCGCCGAGGACGAAGGGGCCGCCGCGGTGGCCCTGCACGCCCGGACCGCGGCGCAGCGCTACTCCGGCACGGCGGATTGGGAGCAGATCGCCCAGCTCAAGGGGCATGTCCGCTCGATCCCGGTTCTCGGCAACGGAGATATTTTCGAAGCCGGTGACGCGCTGGCCATGATGGCCGCCACCGGCTGCGACGGTGTCGTGATCGGTCGGGGCTGCCTGGGACGGCCCTGGCTGTTCGGCGAACTGTCGGCGGCCTTCGCCGGCCACCGGACCCCCACGCCACCCACGCTGGGCGAGGTCGCCGACGTCATCCGTCGCCACGGTGAGCTGCTGGCGTCGCATTTCGGCGAAGACAAAGGCATGCGCGAAATCCGCAAGCACATCGCCTGGTATCTGCACGGCTTCCCGGCCGGCTCGGAGTTACGGCGCAGCCTGGCGATGGTCACCACGCTGCCCGAACTCGACGCGCTGCTGGGGCAACTGGACGGATCGATCCCGTTCCCGGCCGCCGCCACCGGGCCGCGCGGCCGACAGGGTTCACCGGCCAAAGTCACCCTTCCCGAAGGCTGGCTGACCGACCCGGACGATTGTGCGGTACCTGTCGGGGCTGACATTATGCACTCAGGTGGCTGAAATGAGATGTTCTCGACATCGCGTGTCGGAGAAACTCTCAGTACTATAAGTAGCTTGCCGCCCCTGCCAGGGATGTTCCTGCGGGGGCGGACACAGTACGGAGATTCATGACGGTCGTCCGTACCTCGCTGACGTGTGATCGACGCCCGTCAGTCCCGAAGACTCGGAGGCCCTTGAGGACATGAGTGACGGCGATAGCGCCACTCCTGCCCGCCCGGCTGGAGAGGGCCGGGACGACGGTGACCATCAGCTCATGACGATGACGCCGCCAGGGCCCGCACCGTGGGAACGGTGGCAGACCCCGTCCCCGGACGTCGCCGCGGCTCCCCGCCGGCGAGCCGCGCCGTCACGCCGCCGCAACGGCGGCGACGGCTCGGTGAGCGTCGCCGACCTGATCGCCAAGGTCAACGCCGAAGCACCTCCGTCCGGCGGCCGCAGCGGGCGTCCAGCCGTCCCGGTGGTCCCAGAACACCCAGTACCCGAATTCACTCCCGAGCCCGCACTCGATCACTGGCCGACCTTGCAGGCGGCCGAGAGACCGAGTTTCACGGTCGACATCGCCGACGTGGCCTATCCGTCGGAGTTGCCCGATCTCGACCTGATTCACGGCAGGCCGCACCCCGCGATCGACGACGCCAACTGGGACGGGCTGGCGCCCACCACTGAGTTGCCGGGTTCATTCGGCGGTCCCAGCTTCGCCTCTCCTCCGTCGAGCCTCGCTGAACCGCCGGACGTCGCACCCGAGATACCGCCGGTGCGGATCGCGCCGCGTCGCCGCGCCGATCCGGTCTCCCCCGAACCGCGTCCGCACCGGACTCACCACGGCGCGATGCTGGCCGGTCGGACGGTGGCGGCCATGATGGCGGTGCTCGCCCTGGTACTGACGGGTTCGGCCTGGCAGTGGAGCGCCTCGAAGAACAACAGCCTCAACCACGTCAACGCGCTGGACCCCAACTCGCACGACATCCTGGATGCGGCCGGGCAGTACGGCGACGAGAACTTTCTGATCGTGGGCGCCGATACCCGCGCCGGCGCCAACAGCAATATCGGCGCAGGCAGCACCGAAGACGCCGAGGGCGCCCGATCGGACACGATCATGCTGGTCAACATCCCGGCGGACCGTAAGCGCGTCGTGGTGGTGTCGTTCCCGCGCGACCTGGCGATCACGCCGATTCAGTGCGAGACCTGGAATGCCGCGACCGGCGCCTACGGCCCGATCTACGACCAGGAGACTGGCACCTACAGCGACGACACGGTCTACACCGAGACGAAGCTGAACTCGACATATGCCTTCGGCGGGCCGAAATGCCTGGTCAAGGAGATCCAGAAGCTCTCCGGGCTGGCGGTCAACCGGTTCATGGCGGTCGACTTCGTCGGCTTCGGCAGGATGGTCGACGCACTCGGCGGCGTCGAGGTGTGCACCACCAGTCCGCTCTACGATCTCGAACTGGGCAGCGTTCTGGAGAACACCGGACGACAGCGGATCAACGGCACGACCGGGCTGAACTACGTGCGGGCCCGCAACGTCACCACCGAGGACAACGGGGACTACGGCCGTATCAAACGCCAGCAACTGTTCCTGTCGTCGCTGCTGCGCTCGCTGATCTCCACGAACACCTTCTTCTCGCCGGCCAAGCTCAACAACGTGGTCAACATGTTCATCGGCGACAGCTACGTGGACAACATCAAGACTAAAGACCTGGTGAACCTCGGGCAGTCGCTGCAGAAGGTGTCCGCCGGGCACATCACCTTCGTGACCGTGCCAACCAGTGAGACCGACGAGAACGGTGACGAGGTCCCGCGGATGGACGATGTGCGGGCACTGTTCGACGCCATCATCAACGACGAACCGCTGCCCGGCGAGAACGACCACAACGCCACGGCCACCCCGACCACCCCCGCCAACCCCACCACCGCGTCCGCGGTGTCGCCGGCCGGCCCGGCCGCCAAGCCGTACAGCGAGCAGGTGCGGGCGGTCACGACCTCCCCCGGCGACGTCACCGTGCGGGTGTCCAACGCCACCGAGCAGTCCGGCCTGGCCGCTTCCACTTCCGACAACCTCCAACAGTGGGGTTTCGACGTCGACAGTGCCGACGACTACCCCGGCACCGTCAAGACCACCAAGGTGCTGTTCTCGCCGGGCAACGAGCAGGCCGCCGCCACGGTGGCCTCGGCGCTGTCCAACGCGCCGATCGAGCGGATCAGCGGTTTGGGCCAGATCGTTCGCGTGGTGCTGGGGTCGGACTTCCGTACCGTCACCAGGCCGGCGGCCAGCGGTTCGCAGATCAGCGTGCAACTCAACCGCGGCGCCAACGCCGAGCCGACCGCGCTGCCCGATGACCTGACAGTCACCAACGCGGCCGATACCAGCTGCGAGTAGCCAACTGGTCGGTGGTTGCTGCGGCGCGGCCGGCAATCGTCGCTCACGCTAGTCTTGAGAACATGCGAACCGCCTATCACGAGCAACTCTCGGGCTTGGCCGAACAGCTCGGCACTATGTGTGGCCTGGCCGGGATCGCCATGGAACGCGCCACGCAGGCCCTGTTACAGGCCGACCTGGTGGTGGCCGAGCAGGTGATCACCGGCCACGAACAGATCGCCGCAATGAGCGCCCGCGCCGAAGAGAGCGCCTTCGTGCTGCTGGCGTTGCAGGCACCGGTCGCCGGGGATCTGCGGGCCATCGTCAGTTCCATCCAGATGGTCGCCGACATCGACCGGATGGGCGCGCTGGCGCTGCACGTCGCCAAGATCGCCCGCCGTCGGCACCCGCAACACGCACTACCAGAAGAAGTCAACGGATATTTCGCCGAAATGGGCAGGGTTGCAGTCGAATTGGGCAACAGCGCGCAAGAGGTGCTGATTTCTCGTGACCCGGAGAAGGCCGCCCGGATTCGCGAGGAAGACGACGCGATGGACGACCTGCACCGGCATCTGTTCTCGGTGATGATGGACAAGGAGTGGCGGCACGGGGTGGCGGCAGCCGTCGACGTGACACTGCTGGGCCGGTTCTACGAGCGGTTCGCCGACCACGCCGTCGAGGTCGCCCGTCGGGTCATCTTCCAGGCCACCGGCAAGTTTCCGGACGAGCACACCCTGCCCCCGCCCGAGTAACACGACGTAGCTTGCGCCGACCCGCTACCCGAATCGGCCGGAGATGTAGTCCTCGGTCTCCTTGCGGCTCGGGTTGGAGAAGATCTTCTCGGTGCCGTCGATCTCGATCAACCGGCCCGGCTTGCCGATGTCCGCCAGATTGAAGAACGCCGTCTGGTCGCTCACCCGCGCTGCCTGCTGCATGTTGTGGGTGACGATCACGATGGTGTAGTCCTGTTTGAGCTGCGCGATCAACTCTTCGATGGCCATCGTCGAGATCGGGTCCAACGCCGAACAGGGCTCGTCCATCAACAGCACGTCGGGTTGCACCGCGATGGCCCGGGCGATGCACAGCCGTTGCTGCTGCCCGCCGGACAGGCCGCCGCCGGGCTTGTCCAGCCGGTCCTTGACCTCGTTCCACAGGTTGGCGCCGCGCAGTGAGAACTCGGCGGTCTCGTCGAGTGTCCGGCGACTGCGGGTCCCCTGCAGTTTCAGCCCGGCCACCACGTTGTCGCGAATCGACATGGTGGGGAAAGGGTTCGGGCGCTGGAACACCATGCCGACGGCCTTGCGCACGCCCACTGGGTCGATCCCGGGATGGTAGATGTTCTCACCGTCGAGCAGCACCGAGCCCTCGATCCGGGCCCCCGGGGTGATCTCGTGCATCCGATTGAGGGTGCGCAACACGGTCGACTTGCCGCATCCGGACGGCCCGATGAACGCGGTTACGCTGCGCGGTGCCACCGACAGCGTCACCTCCGCAACGGCGTGGAACGACCCGTAATAGATGTTGAGGTCGGTCAGATCCAACCGTTTAGCCACCGTGCAGCTCCCCTAAATTTCATGCCCACCGCTTCGCGTTGGATTGCCGACAGACTAGAACTTTTTGGGCGCGAACAATCGCGCCCCGAATCTGGCCGCGATGTTGAGTATTGCGATCAGAACGATGAGCGTCAGTGCGGCACCCCAAAGGCGATCGGTAGGAACCGCGCTGGTGCCGGCGCCTGCTGATGTCTGGTCGTACATCATTCCCGGCAACGACCCCATGAATCCGTGGAGCATGTCGAAGTTCATCGCCTGCGAATAGCCGACCAAGACCAGCAGCGGCGCCGTCTCGCCCATCACCCGGGCCAGCGCCAGCAGAATCCCGGTGACGATCCCCGATAGCGCGGTCGGGATCACGATGCTGGTGATGGTCTTCCACTTCGGCGCGCCCAGTGCATAGCTGGCCTCGCGCAGGTCCATCGGAATGACCCGCAGCATCTCTTCGGTCGCCCGCACGATCACCAGCACCATCAGCAGCACCAACGACAGCGACACCGCGAAACCGGAGCGCTGAAATCCCAGGGTGGCCACCCACAGCGCGTAGATGAAAAGCGCTGCCACGATCGACGGCACGCCGGTCAGAATGTCGACCATGAAGGTCGCGAGCTTGCCGAGCCGGGTGCCGGCGCCGTATTCGACCAGGTAGATCGCCACGAAGATGCCGAGGGGGATCGAGAGCGCCGCGCACGCCAGCCCTTGCAGCAGGGTCCCGACGATCGCATGGTAGGCGCCACCCCCGTGCGCGTACGCCGTCATGCCGGCCTGCGAGTGCGTCCACCAGTCGAGGGAAGTGGCTGTTGACCAACCGAATTCGATCACCGAGTACATCACCCACACCAGCGGCACCAGCGCCG
Source organism: Mycobacterium sp. (assembly GCA_039922455.1). Lineage (GTDB taxonomy): Bacteria > Actinomycetota > Actinomycetes > Mycobacteriales > Mycobacteriaceae > Mycobacterium. Next base: position 8,699 of record JBDTEP010000015.1, read on the forward strand.
CCCCCATCGCGAGGGTGACCAGTACCGTCGCGATGTTGTTGGACACCCTGCGCCGCAGGCTGACCGTCGCGAAGGTGCGCTCCTTGACCGGCCGGTCCAGCAGGGCCGTCATCAGTGGGCCTTCCTGGTGACAGCGGCGCGCGCCAGCGCATTGACTATCAGCGTCAGCACGAACAGCACCAGTCCGGCCGCGATGTAGGCACCCGCCTTGTATTGGTCATTGAACTCCGATGCGGTGGCGGCGATCTTGGTGGCGAAGGTGGAACCGCCGTCGAACACCGACCAACTGAACGACTTCTGGGTGGCCCGCAGAATGATCAACAGCGCAACCGTCTCGCCGAGCGCACGTCCCAGACCCAGCATCGCGGCGCTGACGTAGCCCGACCGCCCGAACGGCAGCACCACCATCTTGACCACCTCCCAGCGGGTCGCTCCCAGCGCCAGCGCAGCCTCAACCTGACCGCGGGGCGTCTGCGCGAATACCTCGCGAGTGACCGCGGTGATGATCGGCAGGATCATTACGGCCAGCACGATCCCGCCGGTGAAGATGGTGCCGCCGCCGGCCACCGATGCATTGCCGGTCGCGAACAGGAAGAACCCGCCGAAATTGTCGTTGAGCCATTGCGCGCTGCTCCGCAGCTGCGGCGCCAGCACGTACAACCCCCACGCCCCATAGATGATCGACGGCACGGCGGCCAACAACTCGACCATGTACGCGAGCGGCCCGACGAGCCGTCGGGGCGCGTATTCGGTGAGGTATACCGCCACACCCAGCGCCACCGGCATGGCCAACAGCAGGGCGAATACCGAGATGAACACCGTCACCCGCAACAATTCCGCGATGCCGAAATGCATTGCAGAGGTGTCGGTGGTGACCCAGCTACCGGCGAAGGTGAAGAAGTTCTCCCGGTTGCGCTGTAACGCCGGTACGGCGCGCAGCAGCAGGAAACCTCCGACCGCAGTGATCAAGACGATGATCAGCACACCGGAGGCCTCCGCCACCAGGCGAAATACCCGGTCTTGGAGGCGACTTCCGGCGGAACGTGTCCTTGTCGTCGGTGTTACCGGAGACTCCGGCAACACCGACAAGGAAGAGTCAGATGATTCTGCGACGCTAGACACCCCCCATCGGTTGCGGCACGGGCGACTATTGAATCGCGTCGATCGCGGAACTCAGCCGCCGCTTGAGCTGGTCCGGTAGCCGAACATATCCCGCGTCCGTCAATCCGTCCTGGCCGCTGGTCGACGCCGCCTTCAGGAAGGATTTCACGGCAGCCGAAGTGTCCGGGTCGTAGCCCTTGGAGCAGACGATCTCATACGTCACCAAGACTAGCGGGTATGCGGCGGGTTGCTTCGTGCCGTAGAGCGACCTCAGGTCCAGTCGCATGTCGTTGCTGCCCTCGTCGATGAACCCGGCCGATTGAATCGCGATACCGGCCGACTCATCGGTCGCGGCGACCACTCCGGCACCCGAATCGATCATGGCCGACGGCAGATCCGCCTGGTCGGCGAAGCCCTTCTCGACGTAGCCGATGGCTCCGGGCGTGCTCTGCACCGCCTGCACCACCCCGGCCGACTTCTGCGCGCCTTCGCCGACACCGCCCTGGAACTCACTGCCCTCGCCCTTGGTCCAACTCTGCGGTGCGGCGGCGCCCAGGTACTTCTGGAAGTTGTCGGTGGTGCCCGATGAATCCGACCGGTAGATCGGCGTGATGGCGGCCGCCGGCAGCTCCACACCCGGATTCAGGGCCACCAACGCCGGGTCGTCCCAGCTGGTGATCGCACCGCTGAAGATCCGGGCCAGCACGTCACCGTTGAGCACCAGGTGCTCGACCCCGTCGAGGTGGTAGGCCATGCTGACCGGACCGAACACCAGCGGCAGATGCCAGGCCGCGTTCCCGCCGCCGCACCGAGCGGCCGCCGCGGCGACCTGAATCTCGCTCAGCGGCGAATCGGATCCGGCGAAGTCGACGTGCCCGGCGATGAACTGTTCGCGACCCGCACCGGAACCGGTCGGGTTGTAGGACAGGTTCTTGCCGGAACACTGCTTGCCCCACGACTGGTTGAACACCGCGATCGCATTCTGCTGAGCCGTCGACCCCTCAGCGGACAAGGTGCTCTTCCCGCCGCACTCGGCGGATCCCGATGCACCCGCGGCGGCTCCGGCCCCAGCCGAGCCACCGGTGTTGTCGTCGCTGCCGCACCCACTCAGCGCCAGACCTGTCAGAGCGGCCGCAAACAGTGCCAGACCCGCCTTGGTGGATTTCATCGTTCGTCCCCTTTTCCCAGCCTTCTCGCTTCGGTTCAAATGCCCCCCGGAACCTAAACGGCACTCATGGATGGCGCCCACATGGCAGGTGAACGCATCATGAATAAATCAGCGGGCCGTCAACCGCAGTCCACCGCGGCGTAGGCGGTATCGACGTTGTGCACGGTGAACCCCAGTTTTTGATAGGTCCGCAATGCCGCGGTGTTCTCCGCCTCAACGTAGAGCAGCACGGTCGGCGGATCGACGTCGGCGAGCCGGTCCGCCAGATAGGCCAGGCCCACCTCGGTCAGCGCGCGGCCCAGGCCACGCCCCTGGCCGGCCGGATCGACCCCGACGATGTACACCTCCCCGCACTCCGGTTCGGCGCCGGGCTTGCCGCGGTGGATCTTGGTCCAGTGGAAACCCAACAGCGTCCGGTCGGCGGCCTCGTCGAATGCCAGGAAAATTCCGTCCGGGTCGAACCACGCCTCGGCGCGCCGTTCGGCCAGATCCGACGCCGTCCAGCCGCCCTGCTCCGGGTGCCAGGCGAAAGCGGCGTTGTTGACCCGCAGCAACTCGGCGTCGTCGGCGACGCCCGCATAGGTCCGGATCGACACCCCGGCCGGCATCGACGGGGCCGGCAGCCCGCGTAGCGACCGCCGCATCTGCAGCAGTTCGCGCACCGCGACCAGGCCCGACGCCGCGGCGGTGGCCCGGGCCGCGGGCAGTGTTCCGTGTGCCCAGAACCTGTTGCGGCCTCGGGTTTCGGCCAGCGCAACGCGGGCCAGAGCGGTCCCGATTCCGTGCCGCCGGGCCCGCGGGTGCACCACCAGTTCCGCCATCGGTGCGGTGTCGTCCGACGGGGCGCTCAGAAACAGGTAGCCCAGCAATGCGTCGCCGTCACCAGCGAGCAGATGCCTGCTACGGGCACCGGTCAACTCGCGCAGCACCTGCTCACCGACCGGTGCGACACCGTCGTGATCTCCGGCGGCGGCGATCAGCTCCCGAACCTGCCGTTGCTCGTCGTCGGTGAGTGCGGCGTGCCATTGCGGGTCGGTCACTGACTGGCCAGCGACTCGGACGCCCCATCGCCGGCGGCGGCACCCGCCACACCCGCCGTCACCTCGTCCTCGTCGTCCGCGGCGTCCGCGTTGTCCTCGTGGGCCGCCGACGCGCCCGGTGACTTGCCCCGCACCGGTCGGACCGCCTTGTAACCGACGTTGCGGACCGTGCCGATCAGCGATTCATACTCCGGCCCGAGTTTGGCCCGCAGCCGCCGGACGTGCACGTCGACCGTGCGGGTGCCACCGAAGAAGTCGTACCCCCACACCTCCTGCAGCAGCTGTGCCCGGGTGAAGACCCGGCCGACGTGCTGAGCGAGGTACTTGAGCAGCTCGAACTCTTTGTAGGTCAGGTCCAGCGGCCGGCCGCGCAGCCGCGCGGTGTAGGTGCCCTCGTCGATCACCAACTCGCC
>JBDTEP010000016.1:0-17613 GCA_039922455.1 Mycobacterium sp.
CCAGGCCGAGCCCGTCCAGCAGACCTGTCAGCCCGTCGGTGAACTCAGCGCCGCCGGTCGTCGTGGTGTCACCGGCCCAGTTAAGTGAACCGCTGAACAGCGCGGCGAGGGCCTGCTCGAAGCCGGCCATCGCTCCGAGCGGACCAACCCCGTCGGCCGCAACGGCCAGGTTGTTGATGATCGGCACCCCGCTGAGGTCGAGACCGAGGGCGTTGAAGATCGAACCGCCGGCCGCCGTCACACCGTCGGCACCCGCGCCCGGCACACCACCAGGGGTCAATAGCCCACCGAAGGCCAGGTTCAGGTGGTCGATGCTGGCCCCGTCTGGGAGCGCGATGAGGTCGGCCTTCACGATCGCCGGGATCAGCGTGTCGAGGTTCAACGTGTCGCCGTTCAGGAAGCCGTTCAACATGTTGGCCGGGATGTTGACCATTTCCTGCAGGGCCGCCGTGTAGTTCGGCGCGCTACCGGTGAGATCACCGGAGATGGCGTCGAAGCTGTTGATCATCGACACCAGCGGGCTGATGGACGGCCCGAGCTGGCTGAAGATCGTGCCACTCAGCGGCGACGCCAGGAAGTTGACGACGCCCTGAACGGTCTCGTCGGGAGCCGGGAACAAGCCCGTGGCGGCAAGCTGCCCGGTGAGGCCGTAGTACAGCAGGCTGTGGGCACCGTCCAGGGTCCAGTTCGACAGCGGGTTGAGGAAGCCCTTCTGGTCCCCGCCGAGGAACGTCACGGCGTCGAACAGCTGTTGACCGTCGACATCCGGCTTGGCCGCCAGCGCGTCCGACAGGGCGGACTGGGCGTCGTGGAGCGCAGCCGTCACCGTGTCGTAGTTGGACGTCGCGGTGTTGAACGCATCCGTCCAGGCCTTGGTGAAGTCGATGTCGCCGAGTTCAATCCCGGCGGTCAGTGCCACATCGGGCATCGAATGGACGTCGACGGCGGAAGCGGCGGCCAACGGGGTGGCGGCGATCATGCCGGCCCCCAGTACTGCGACACCCGCGGTGACATAGGGACGAAGTGTTTGGTGCATCGATATCTCCTCAAGATTTCGGTTCGCGCCAGTTAGGCGCCGATCCCCCGGTGAGCAAGATAACTGAAATTGAGCTGAGACACAACGGAGGATTTCCGAAGCTGCAAATTTCCTCGCGGTACGTCCGAGCGCAGAACAACGCACGTCACGGTCTCCCGACGCAACAAATCTCGCCAGTTCACAGTAGCTTCCTGGCCGCCCCGCAGCACTTTTACGCCATTAGATTACAAATAATCATCACTCGTCTATTTTTATGAAACAAAGTCCTTAACTGTGGAATTCCTTAATGGGGCGAGGTCCTCTCCCAGCCCACTCTCCGTCCCCGCCGTACCGGTGCGGCACCCCGGCGGATATCTTGAATCCGTGCTTCAGGATCCGGTTTAGGCGACGGCATGTCCGAAGACCCCACCACACCGACCCTGGTTGACCTCCTGCGCCGGCAGGCCGACCGGCACGGCGACAAGCTGGCGTTCACCTTCACCGTCGACGGCCAGAGCGAACAAGGTCGGCTGACCTACCGCGAACTCGACGTGCGAGCGCGCGCGATCGCCGCCAACCTGCAGGCCCAAGGCGTGGCTGGGCGGCGGGTGTTGGTGATCTGCCGGCCCGGCCTGGACAGCGTCGCCGCCTACTTCGGTTGTCTGTACGCCGGCGCGGTGGCGGTACCGGTGCAGGACCGGTTGGTACGACTGATGGCGGTCGTCCCCGATGCGCGCGCTGGTCATGTGCTGGCCGACGCCGAAACCCAGACCCGCGTCAGAGCCGCGGTGGACGCCATGGTCCGCCGGCCACTGCAGTGGTCGCTGCCGGATGCCGCACCCGAAGACGCGCAGCGCTGGACCGCCCCGGACATCGACGGCGACAGCATCGCGATGATGCAGTACACCTCCGGGTCCACCCGGACGCCCAAGGGCGTGGTGTTGACGCACGCCAACCTGCTGTCGAACTTGGCCGCCATCCACGAGGCCTGGGGCGGCAACGACAACGACATCGCCGTGTACTGGCTGCCGCAGCACCACGACATGGGACTGATCGGCGGGATTCTGGAGACCGTCTACGTCGGGTGCAGCACCGTGCTGCTGTCGCCGGCCGGCTTCATCACCCGCCCGATCCGTTGGTTGGAGACCATCTCACGTTATCGGGCCACCATGACCGCCGCGCCGAACTTCGCCTACAACCTGTGCGTCGAGCGCAGTAGCCCAGCCGAGCGTGCGGCCCTGGACCTGTCCAGCCTGGCCACGGCGATGAACGGCGCCGAACCGGTGCACGCCCAGACACTGCGGAGGTTCACCGAGGCGTTCGCCCCATCGGGGTTACGCCCGGACGCGCTGATGCCGGTGTACGGCCTGGCCGAGGCCACCCTGTTGGTGTCGGGTGGTTCGCAGCACGACCTACCGGTGATCCGCTGGGTCGACCGGGGCGCCCTGGGCGAGGGCCGCGTCGCCGACGCCGACCCCGACGCCGCCGGCACGGTGGACATCGTCAGTTGCGGCCGGCCCCGGGGCGGCCAGCGCATCGTGATCGCCGACCCGGAGACCCGGCGGTTGCGCGACGCCGACGAAGTCGGCGAGATCTGGATCGCCGGGCCCAGTGTCGCCACCGGATACCGCGGCAAACCCGAAGACACCGAAAAGACGTTCGGGGCGTATCTGGCCGACACCCGCGAGGGCCCGTTCCTGCGCACCGGAGACCTGGGCTTCCTACATAACGGCGAGCTGTTCATCACCGGGCGCTGCAAGGATCTGATCATCCTGGCGGGTAACCACCACTACCCCAACGACATCGAGGCCAGTGTGCAGTCCTGCCACCCGGTGCTGCTGGCCGGCCGCGGCGCCGCCTTCTCGGTCACCTCGGATGCGGGCACCAGCGAACAGTTGGTGGTGGTGCAGGAGGTGGCCAGACAGCGAATCCGCGAGACCGACCTGCCGCATCTGGTCGCCGCCGCCGGGGCTGCGCTCGCCAAACACCACGGCGTCGCACCGCAGCGGTTCGTGCTCGTCGATCAGATGACGATTCCCACCACGTCCAGCGGCAAGATCCAGCGCGGCCGATGCCGGCAGATGTACCTCGACGGGGAGTTGGCATCGCTGTTCGATTGGACCGCCCCGGAAGGCAGCGACGCCGTCGACCCGCAGGCGGCGGCCAAGCGAGCTGCGCTCATCCAGCAGGCGGTGGCGCAGCACCACTTGAAGTCCAGCCAGAGCTGACGTTCAGCCGCGTTGCACGAAAGCGATTACCTGCTGGCTGAACCGTTCGAGATCGCTGAGGTCGTTGAGCCTCGACGTGACGACTTCATCAGCAACCGCGACATATTCGTGCACGAGGACGTTGCGGAATCCGACAGCCTTCCGCATCGAGTCGGCGAGTTCAGCGGCGAGTACGTCGTGAAGCCCCAATGCCTTCATCGCATCGCCGTTGTCGGCCGGCGGTCCCCAACCCTCAGCGGAACAGATGTGCTGGGCGACATCAATGCACGCTTCGATAGACGTGACGAAGGTGTACTTCACACCGCGCAGCCACATCGGATCAGCACGACGGCTTTCTTCGGCAGCGGCTTCATTGCGTAACACACCGAGATTGTCGGCGAGGCCCCGCAGCAGGCGGAGAACACGGATTTCATCGACCACGGTGCAACACCGCTTCGGTGAACTCCCGGTGTGCGCGCCTCAGTCGCGGCAGCTCATCCAGGTAGATCTTTCGTGTCGTCGCCTCCCACGTCACCCGGGCACTGGCGTCGCGCTCGAAGAGAAGTTTCCCGTCCAACGCGATCCTCCCGGCGAGTTCGAGTGGAGCGCTATTGAGCACCAGCAGATCGATGCCAGCGGGCAGCAGAACCTCGAAAGCCTCCGGGGGCTCTGAATCGAAGTAGGCTGCGACGTCGGCATCGGAATCTGGTCTTGCGGTCCCCGCGGCGCGACTGCCGTGTAGGTAGGCAAATACGGCACCATGCTCTTGCAACGCAGCTGCAGCCGCCGCAATCCGCCCGCCGACATCATCCACGGCTCGATTCTCCATCAAATCGACGGAAATTGTCTCGCCGAAACAACCACGGTCGCCCGCCGCGCCGTCGGCGCCGCCCATGCCGCCGTCGTCATCAGGTGTGCACGCACTGAGGAACGCCTGGAAAAACTGGGGCTAATCCGGCGCGTCACCGATACCACCCTGGTATGTGTCATGGATGCGAATCGGTGTGCAGCTGTCATATGCGGGTGGCGTCAAGGACTTCAAAGACAGCGTCGAGCAGGTCGTCGAGCTGGAACGGGTCGGGATCGACGCGGTCGCGGTCGCGGAGGCGTACTCCTACGACGCCGTCAGCCAGCTGGGCTATCTGGCGGCCAAGACGTCGCGGGTCGAGCTGGTCTCCGGGATTCTGCCGATCTACACCCGCACCCCCACCCTGTTGGCGATGACGGCGGCCGGCCTGGACCTCGTCTCCGACGGCCGGTTCCGGCTGGGCATCGGTACCTCCGGGCCGCAGGTGGTGGAGGGCTTCCACGGTGTTCCGTTCGACGCCCCGCTGGGCCGCACCCGCGAGGTGGTCGAGATCTGCCGGGCGGTGTGGCGTCGTGAACGACTGAGCTACGACGGCAAGCACTATCAGCTGCCACTGCCGGCGGACCGCGGCACCGGGCTGGGTAAACCGCTGCAGTTGATCAATCACCCGGTGCGGGAGCGGATTCCGATTGCGATCGCTGCGCTAGGCCCGAAGAACGTGCAGCTGACCGCCGAGATCGCCGACGGCTGGCAGCCGGTGTTCTACTACCCGGAGCGGGCCGTCGACGTATGGGGCGACGCACTGAAAGCCGGTGCAGCCAAACGGGATCCGGCGCTGGGTCCACTGGATGTCATGGTGGGCGCACCGCTGGCCATCGGCGATGACGTCGAAGACCGCCTGGGGTGGGTCAAACCACAGCTGGCGCTCTACATCGGTGGGATGGGTGCCAAGGGCCGCAATTTCTACCACAACCTGGCCACCCGCTACGGCTTCGGCGACGTCGCCAACCACATCCAGGAGCTGTACCTGTCCGGACGCAAAGCCGAGGCGATCGACGCCGTCCCCGACGAGCTGGTCCGCAACACCTCATTGATCGGGCCGCGCGGCTTGGTTGCCGAGCGGATCGCCGCATTCGCCGAGGCGGGCGTGACGACGCTGCTGGTCGGTCCGCTGGCCAGTGACCCGGGCGAGGCGCTGCGCTATGTCGAGGAGTTGCGCGCACTGCTGCCGACCTGATCCGCCGCAGGGCTTCGATGCCGCTTCAGCTCACCCCAAGCTCAGCGGATTGATCCAGCGCAGGCCGGGGAATCGCTGAAAGTCGGAGTCGACGGAGGCGAGTTCTACGCCGTGCTCCATCGCGAGGGCGGCCAGTTGAGCATCCGGGACGAGGTTGCCGGTGACCTCGACTTGCGTGCAGATGCTCGCGTAGATCCTGCCGGTGGATTCGGTGGCCGGCGGGATCCACACCACCGGAACCGCCAGCCAATCCGCGACGTAGCTCCACGCGTCGGACCCGGTCAGCGGATTCTGCGTAACCCTGGGGTGCGTGACGATTCGCAGGAACGCGCCGATCGTCTGCCACGGCAGGCCGACCCGGTTGGGGCCGCTCAGCGTTTCGTCCAACCAGGCGGCGGCCGCAGCATTGTGCTTACTGTCGGCGTCGACGGCATACAGCAGGAGATTCGCGTCTATGAGCATCGATGATCACCGATGATCGTCGAGCAGGTCGAGGACGTCGGCCACATTGGTGACGTCGACCTTCAAGCCGATCCGGGCCGTCCGATGCCGGTACCGATCCCCGGGTGCACCGGTCCGCGCGGCTATGCCGCGGCGGGCAAGCAGGTTCAGCGCCTCGCTGATCCCCAGACCCTCCCGCCGAAGCCGTTCGACCTCGGCGGCGACATCACTGTCAATTACCACGGTTGTCCTCACATCCAGCATCATACCGTCGCTTGCATCATGATGCGAATAACTAGGCATGCTCATGCTTTGACTCTGCTTCACTGCCCGACCTGCGGCAATTCCTCGGCGGCGATCTCGCACGGGGTCTTCGGTGGGGGTTCGGCGGCTTGCTCGGTTTCGGTGGTTTCGAGGGTGTCGGCCGCGGGCACTTCCTCGACCGCCGGCCCCGGTTCCGGTTCGGGGGCCGCCTGAGTTCCGTCGGCCAAGCTGGCTCCTTCGGGTTCCCCGTCTGCGTCTTCCCCGGCCGCATCGACCATCGGCTCGGATTCGGGGTCGGGGTCATCCGGGTCGGGGTCATCGGGGTCCTCGGGATGGTCGTCGGTCCACGCGTCATCGCCGAACGGATCACCGGACCGGTCGCCGAGCCCGGGATCACCGAAGGCGTCGGCCAGCCGCGGAATCAGCCCGCCGAGCCCGCCCAGGCCGCCCAATCCACCCCCGCCGGACGGCACCCCGCCCGATGGCAGACCCAGGTCACCGGGCAGGCCGAGTCCCGCAGGCATACCGAGATCACTTGGCAGCTCGTCGATAGGCGCGGTGGCCGCCCGGGACGCGGCCCTGTCCCCCCGCACATCCGGCGCATCAAGTGGCATGTCCGACACCGCGGGCGCCACTGCGGCCGGGGCCACCGGCGCAACGGGCAGCGGCTCGTCGGGCTGCCAGGCCGGCCCGAGGTCACCTGGAATCGCGAAGACCACTCCCGGCGCGGGATCGGTCGCCGCCAGCGCGGTGCCGTAGGCCTCCGCGGCCCCGTCCCGCGCCGACCGGACAGCCGAGAGCCACTCCCCCCGAACGTCGTTGTCCACGTAGGGGATCACCTGTCTTTCGATGACCTCGACGGCGTGCTCGTCGTCGGCGCCGGAACTCACCGCATGCGCGGCCGCCAGCCACGCCGGACGTTGCGCACCCACCCGGTCATCGAGGGCCACCACCGCCGCCGCCTTGGCATCGACCAGCCGCCACAACTCGTCGCGCAGCACCCCACATCCGGCGGCGGCCGCGCGCAACCGGACCACCAGCTCCGCACCGGCGTCGCAGTGCCGGCGCAGGAAATCCGCGGCGGCGTCGGCACCCGGCCCCCGCCACGCCGCGGCCAAGTCGGCCAGTTTCCCGCGCTGCTGACGCAGCACGTCGTCGGCCGCGTCGGCCAGCGCCCCCAGCGCGGCGCAGTCGGCGTCGAGCAGCCGCAGATCCAGACCGGCTTCACTGTCATAGGCGTCGGCAAGCTGCCCGTCGTAGCCGGTGAGGTCCAGATGCCGGTATCCCAGCCGAGAACAGGCCGACACGTAGGTCTGGGTGTGCGCCACCGCATTACGGCCCTCGGCAAGCCGCGCGGACACGTCGTAGGGCTGCGCCACCTCAACCGACCCGATCCGCCGCGGTCAACTCGGCGTACCCGTAACGCACCAGCCCGGCTCGCAGCGCCAGGGCGATCTCGGCGGTCGCCCGCGACCAGCGCGCCAACTCGGGCGCCCAGGCGTCCAACGCCCGCCGCAGCGACTCCCCCGCCCCGACATGGTCGCGCCCGGCGACGCCGCCATCGAATGCCAATCCACCCAACCGGATTCGGGCAGCGGTGTCGATGGCCTGTGCGGTGGCGTCAAAGCAGTCCGCCACCGAGTGCAACGCGGCCGCGTCGAGGTACACCTGTTGTCGTCCCATACCGGGTATGACGGTGGCGACTCTCCCGCGGTTCCCCTCAATTGCGCCGGGAGGGACAGCTCAGTGCCGGGTGCGCACCGTTTCAGCGACACTGGCCGCGATCTGGCGGGCGGTGTCCTCATCGACGGCTTCCACCATCACCCGAACCAACTGCTCGGTTCCTGAGGGACGCAACAGGATTCGTCCGTTGTCGCCGAGCTCTTCGGCAGCACGCTGCACCGCGGTGCGCACCGCCAGGCGCCCCACCACTTCGGCCTTGTCGGTGACCTCAACGTTGATCAGCACCTGCGGCAGCGTGCGCATCGCCGACGCCAGACCGGCCAGCGGCGTGCCGGTCTGTGCCATCCGCGCCATCAGGCGCAGACCGGTGATGACGCCGTCACCGGTGGTGGCCACCTGGGGCAGCACGATGTGACCGGACTGCTCACCGCCCAGGGTGAAGCCACCGACTCGCAGCTGCTCCAGGACGTAGCGGTCGCCAACGTCGGTGGTGTGCACCTCCACCCCGGCCTCGCGCATGGCCAGGTGCAACCCGAGATTGCTCATCACGGTCGTCACCAGGGTGTCGCCGGCCAGTTCACCGGCGTCGCGCATCGCCAGCGCCAACACAACCATGATGTGGTCGCCGTCGACCACCTGTCCGGCGGCGTCGACGGCCAGGCACCGGTCGGCGTCGCCGTCGTGCGCCAGGCCCAGGTCCGCACCGTGGGCGAGCACTGCGGCGCTCAAGGGTTCCAGGTGCGTCGAGCCGCAACCGTCGTTGATGTTGAGCCCGTCAGGGTCGGCGTTGATCGCGATCACGGTGGCGACGGCGGACCGGTAGGCCCGCGGCGCCGCCTCCGACGCCGCGCCGTGGGCGCAGTCCACCACCACGGTCAGGCCGTCCAGCCGGGTGCGGTTGGATTCGCCGAGGTGCCGCAGGTAGCAATCCAGGGCGTCCTTGGCGTCCACCACCCGGCCCAGCCCGGCGCCGATCGGGCGCAGCCCCGGACCGGCGGCCACCAGATCCTCGATCTGGTCCTCGGTGGCGTCGTCGAGCTTGTGGCCGCCCGGGCCGAAGAACTTGATGCCGTTGTCGGGCATCGGGTTGTGCGACGCCGAGATCATCACCCCGAAGTCGGCTTCATAAGCGCCGGTCAGGTAGGCCACTGCCGGTGTCGGCAGCACACCGGCGCGCAATACGTCGACGCCCTGGCTGGTTAGCCCGGCGATGACCGCGGCTTCCAGCATCTCGCCGCTGGCCCGCGGGTCACGACCGACGACAGCCACCCGTCGATCGGTGTCCGGGGACAGCCGTTGCGCTGCGGCGCCGCCCAGCGCGACGGCCAGTTCCGCGGTCAGTTCGCGGTTGGCGACCCCGCGGACGCCGTCGGTACCGAAAAGTCGACCCATAACTATCCTTTATCGCCGCGAGCGTGCGTGTCCCCGGTCCGACACGCCGTTGTGGGACCGGGAATCCGCACGCTCAAAAGCAAGCGGGGGCACCTTCCACTTGCGGAAGGTACCCCCAACTCGCTGCCAGAATGCAATCGCAGATCAGCGCTTGCTGTACTGCGGGGCCTTGCGGGCCTTCTTCAGACCGTACTTCTTGCGCTCGGTGGCCCGCGGGTCACGGGTCAAGAAGCCGGCCTTCTTCAGCGCCGGCCGGTCCTCCGGCTGCACGATGATCAGCGCGCGGGCGATGGCCAGCCGCAACGCACCGGCCTGGCCCGAGGGACCGCCGCCGTCGAGGTGGGCGTAGACGTCGAAGTGGTCCACCCGGTCAACGGTGACCAGCGGCGCCTTGATCAGCTGCTGGTGCACCTTGTTGGGGAAGTAGGCCTCCAGGGTGCGCCCGTCCAGGAAGAACTTGCCGGTGCCCGGCATCAACCGGACCCGCACCACGGCCTCCTTGCGGCGACCGACGGTCTGGATGGGACGGCCCAGGTCGTGCGGTTCGTAGCTCGGCGCGTCCTCGGCCTGAACCTCTACGGTCTCGGCCTGAACCTCTGCGGTCTCGGCCTCAACCTCTACGGCCTCGGCCTCAACCGCTTCGGTGGCCTCAGCGACCTCGGTGGCCTCAGCGGTCTCAGTACCTTCAATTGCCGACTCGGTCATTGCGCCACCTGCTTGATTTCGTACGGGACCGGCTGTTGGGCGGTGTGCGGATGCTGCGGACCGGCGTAGACGTGCAGCTTGCGCTGGATCTGACGGCCGAGCTTGTTCTTCGGCAGCATGCCAAGGATCGCCTTCTCCACGACACGGTCGGGACGGGTCTCCATCATCTCGCCAAGGCTGCGCCTACGCAGCCCGCCCGGGTAGCCCGAGTGGCGGTAAGCCATCTTCTTCTGCAATTTGTCGCCACTGATGGCGATCTTGTCGGCGTTGATGACGATGACGAAGTCACCGCCGTCGACATTCGGCGTGAACGTCGGCTTGTGCTTGCCGCGCAACAGCGTTGCTGCTGCGACGGCGAGCCGGCCGAGCACCACGTCGGTGGCGTCGATGACATGCCACGACCTCGTGGTGTCACCCGCCTTCGGCGTATAGGTGGGCACAGCGCTTACCTCTCTTTATTCGGGTTGCTACCCGGTTATGCGGATCCCGGTGCGAGCCGGGTGCCGGTCGGGCGTGGAATGCGGAGTGGTTCTCGGCGACCGACAGTGACCCGAGGACCCGCTGCGCCAGGAGGCACCGCACGCCAACGATGCAGCTTAGCGGTGGTGATCCGGGTCGGTCAAAACGCGGGTGGGGCCGCTACGCAACGTTCTGACGTTTCTGTCGGGCCACCGCATCGAGTACAAGTCGTCGATAGGCCGCGTTGGCGTACCACGCGGCCGCGCCAACGGCTACCTGATCCAGTACCTCAGTCCGCAGCGGTCTACGCGTCTCCAGCACTGCGATGCCGAGTGCGATCGCCGTGTCGCCGAACTCGATCTCCACATCGACTCGACCGCGAGCCTGGTCGTCCAAGTCGGCCGCTGCGACCGCCTGGCCAGCCAGGGTGATCAAGTCCATGGGGCAATGGCACGTGGCGGACCCCGCCGAGCGGAACGTTTTTCCGCCGGGTCGGGTCCTTCTTGCCGGTTCGCATCACGCCGACGCCGTCGAGCAGATGAGCAGTGATAACGCTGCCGTCACGGGCAATTCGCACAACAACGCGGACACCGTCCACAAACCCGTAGAGATTCCGGATGTTCGGGTCCCGGAGGTGGTCGTGGTCATCGCTGGTGGTGTAAGGACCGTCGATGGTGCGACTGATTGCGGAGATGATCGAATAGTCGTCCCACCGCTTCGGGAAGACCGTCTTATTGGACTCGCGTGAGGTGAATCGGTGGCCGCCCCGGCCGCGGTCGCCGTCGAGGATGTGCCGTCGGATGGTGTCGGGGATGCGGTCGTCGTCCCAGTCGTCCATAGAGCGGCGCCCGCCGCTATTTTCCGATCCGGCCATCGTCTCTGCCCCCACCGCGACCGCCTGCGACGGTCGGCGCTGGTTCGTTCAGCGGTGAGCCGGTGTGGCCCCGACGGCTCTCCTCCATCGGGGCCACACCGTGTTCGGGGGTGGTCTCTCCTACCTCCCCCAAGCCCCCGCGGCGCGGCGATCGGCGTCGGCGACGTCCGCGGCGCCGTCGCGCACCGCGCTACCCAAGTCGAACAGGATCTGGTTGAGCGCGCTGACGGCCTGCTGCCATCTGAGCTGTTCGGCGTGGTAAGCACCGGCCGCCTCCCGGGTCCACACCTGCTGCAGGGGTGCGATCTGCGATCGCAACTCCTCCAGCGCGCCGTTGAGCCGACCAGCCGTGGAGTGGATCTCCTGGCGGACGGTGTGTTCGATCTCCTCGAAGTTGTACGACAGTGCCGCATCCATGTCCGGCCCCGCTCAGATTCCGTCGCCGGCGGCGGCGATGTGGCGTGAGTGCGTTTCAGCCACCTCTCGCAACACCCGCTCGTTGTGTCGAATGGTCTCGGCGATGCGCGCCAGCGCGTGGTGCAGGCTCATCGATTCGGTGTTCCAGCGGTCCAGAACGTCCTGAAACCTGGCTGCTGCCAGGCCGGACCAGATCGACGGCGGCACGGCGCGCATCCGGCCGACGAATGCCTGCAACATGCCGCGGATCTCCTCGTTTCTGGCGTCGGTGGCCGCAGCGACGGCGAGCATGACGTCGAAGTCGGCACTGAGAGTGTTGGGTGTGGTCATATCTGCCCCTGTCGTTCGTTCGCTGATATGTAGTTCGACTGCAACGGGGTGCGTTCGGTTCCCACCCGGTGCCGACCGTGCGCAATCCCGGGATTTTCAGCGGCGTGTCGGCCGGGGACACGCTCGCTCGCGGGAACTAAGGGGCACGCCTCAGGTGACGGCATGGGCCGAGCGCACCGCCTGCTCACACACCGGACGCAGTGCGTCGTCGCCGCCGGGGCCGCTCTGGCAGCCGATGCCGATCCGCACCGCATGATCGACCAACACCACCCAGTCGACGTAATGGCCGTCCCGAACCTCCCGGTAGGTCACCGCGGGCCGTCCCGCGCTGCTGCCGACCGGATCGAAGCCGACGAAGACACCGGGATCGGCAAGGTTCAGTGCCCGCTGCAGTGGTTCCGCCACTGCGGCCAGGGTTTCGCCGGCGGCCGGCGCCTGGGTGACGTGCAGCACCAGCCGCGCATCCGTCGGCGACACCACCTCCACCCGGGCCGATCCGGGCCCGCCGGTGACCCGGCGCACCGGCCAGTCCGTCGGCACCTGCACCGCCACCCGGCCCTCCATCAGATACGTCGCGGGGATCGCCGGGTCGGGTGGGGGGTCGTGGTGTGCACGCAGGCCCAGCGCGACCACACCCAGCGCAGCCGCCATCGCCAGCCGCAGTCGGCCACCGGTGCGGGTCGGTGCAGGGGCGAGGTCCGCTACGACCGGGGTCGCAGCGGCGCGGGTGACCGGCAGCTCGTCGACCACCACCACCTGCGCCTGCCCCGGCAACCGCTCGGCGATCATCGTCGCCAATGCGCCGGCCCCGCCGACCCCGGCGGGCGCGTCGATCACCACCGCGGCGGGGTGATCCCGCACCAACGCCGCGACGCGGTCCACCACGGCGGCGGCCACCTCGTCCGGCGAGCCGATCCGCGGTTCGGCGGTGATTTCGGGGGCCACAGCCCCGGTCACGGCCACCAGCCGGGCGGCGATCTCGACGACGATCGTGGCTCCGCATGCGCCGGACAGCACCGCCGATCGCGGCCGGGTGGCGACGTCGTCGGCCAGGGCGCGTGCGGCGGTGGTGAACAGCTCCACCCGCCGGGCCGGCCACCACGACGGGTGGACGACCTCCACTGACTCGACGGGCGCGGGGCAGGTCAGCACACTGCGCAGCAGCTCCGGCATCGCGACCGGCTGCCCGTCGACCAGGGCGATCGGGTCGTCGATCCACTCCAACGCCGCCACAGAGCCGGCTAATTCGCCGGCCCCGCAACATAACCGGCGGACGGTTGCGGGGCCGGCCTCGATCACCGCGCGGTGATTCACGGCTCCCAGGCCACTTGGATCAGCCGCTCACCGTCGGCCCGGGTGACCAGAATGCCGCGCCCCGGCGGCAGCGGTCCGGGCCGAACCGAACCGATCAGCGGGCCGTCGCCTTTGTCGCCGCTCATCACCAGCCCCATCGCCCCCAAATCGTGCAATGCG
Source organism: Mycobacterium sp. (assembly GCA_039922455.1). GTDB lineage: Bacteria > Actinomycetota > Actinomycetes > Mycobacteriales > Mycobacteriaceae > Mycobacterium. The sequence goes on from JBDTEP010000016.1 coordinate 13,306, forward strand.
GCCAGCACCGGTTCGTACATCGACCGGGCCGCCCCGCCGCTGCGGCGGGCCACCACCAGGTGCAGCCCGAGATCACCGGCGTGGGGCAGGTACTCCAGCAGTGGTGTCAGCGGGCTGCCGGCGGCGGTGGCCACCAGGTCGTAGTCGTCGACCAGTAGGTACAGCTGCGGCCCGGACCACCAGGACCGGTCGCGCAGTTGCTGAGCGGTGACGTCCCCGCCGGGCATCCGCCGGGCCAACAACTCGATCAGGTCGGGCAGCAGGGCGGCGCACGCGGGCGCTGACATCGCGTAGCCGGCCAGGTGCTCGGACTGCACGACCCCGAGCAGGCTGCGCCGATAGTCGACGACCAGCAACTGCGCCTGTTCGGCCGTGCGGGTCCGCACCAGCTCCCGGCAGAGCGTGCGCAGCACCGCGGTCTTGCCGCATTCGTTGTCGCCCAGGATCAGCAGGTGCGGCTGACGCTCGAAATCGACTGTGACAGGGCCGAGTCCGCGTTCGTCGACACCGAGCACCGGCTGATCGTCGGCCGTCACGGTCAGTGTCGCCCGGTCCACGACCGCCGGCAGCAACGGGATCGGCGGCGCCGCGGCATCGCCCCGACGCAACGGTTCCCATCCGTCCGGGCGCGCCACCAGCATGTGCAGTCCGTCGGGAGTCAGGCCGCGCCCCGGCCGGTCGCGGGGCACCCGCTGGGCCTGCCGGCGGTCCAGCTCGGATTCGGCCGGATCGCCTAGTCGCAGCTCGATCCGGGTGCCGATCAGGTCGCGCAACGCGGGCCGCACGTCGGCCCACCGCGACGCGGACAGCACCACGTGCACACGAAAGGACAGGCCGCGCCCGGCCAGGGCGATAATCCTTGCCTCCACATCGAATTCGCGGCACAACCCGGCCCACCCGTCGATCACCAGGAACACATCGTCGGCCGGACCGTCTCCGTCCAGGGCACCGCCGGCTCGCAGGGCTTCCCGGCGCGCGAGGATGGCCTCCATCTCGGCGACCGTCCCCCGCACCAGGTCGGGCTGGCCACGGCCGGCCACCGACCCCACCTGCGGCAGCGAACCCAGCGAGCCGAGGCCGCCGCCACCGAAATCGAGGCAGTAGAAAGCCACCCGCGTCGCGTCGTGGGTGGCACTCAGCGCGGCGATCAGGGTGCGCAACGTCGTCGACTTGCCCGACTGCGGCGCGCCGACGACCGCGACGTGTCCGGCGGCGCCGTCCAGGCGGACCGACAGCGACGTGCGCCGCTGTTCGAACGGCCGGTCGACGACGCCGATCGGCACACTCAACTCGGAGTACTCGCCGCCGAGCAGCGCCCCCAACTCCGGCGCGGTCCCCAACGGCGGCAGCCACAACTGTCGGGCCGGCGGGCCCTGCCCGGCCAACCGCTGCAGCATCGCCTGCAGCACGGTGCGTCCGGCCGGGTCGGGCGCCGCGGTGGCCGGACCGCTCGGCGCCGCGGTGAAGCGTCGCACCTCGCGCGGGACCGGGCGCGCCGAGGGGCATCGGCCGGAGACGAAGGCCGTCTGGAATCGGGTCACGTCGCCGTCGGCGGTGCGCAGCAGACCGGCTCCGGGAATGTTGGGCAACTCATGGGCGTCCGGCACGCCCAGCACGTTCCGGGATTCGGCGGCCGACATCGTCTTGAGGCACACCCGGTAGGACAGATGCGATTCCAGGCCGCGCAGCCTGCCCTCCTCGAGCCGCTGGCTGGCCAACAGCAGGTGAATGCCCAGGGAGCGGCCCAGCCGACCGATCGCGACGAAGGTGTCGAGGAAATCGGGCTGCTGGTCGAGCAGTTCGGAGAATTCGTCGACGATGATCAGCAACGCGGGCAGGGCCGGCAGCATCGGCTGGGCGGACCGCCGGGCCGCTGCGTAGCCGGTGATGCCGGACACCCCGGCGGCGCGCAGCAGTTCCTGACGCCGGTGCATCTCGCCCGACAAGGCGTCCCGCATCCGTTCGACCAGTGCCGCTTCGTCGGCGAGGTTGGTGATGACAGCGGCCACGTGCCTGGCCTGCTCGAATCCGAGAAAGGTTGCGCCGCCTTTGAAGTCGACCAGCACCAGGTTCAAGTCCTCCGGGCAATGCCGCGCTGTCATGCCGAGCACCAGGGTGCGCAGGAACTCCGATTTGCCCGAGCCGGTGGCGCCGATACACAGCCCGTGCGGACCGCTGCCCCGCTCGGCGGCCTCTTTGATGTCGAGCCGCACCGGGTTTCCGTCCGGGTCGGTGCCGACCGGAACGCAGAGCCGCTGCCCCGATGCGTCGGCCCACCCGACGGCCGGATCGAACCCATCGATGTCGACGATGCCCAGCAGTTGCGTCCAACGGCGCGGGCCATCGCCGCCGGACCCGGCCGTCCGGTGACCGGCCAACCGCTGCGCACACACCACCGCATCGGCGAGGTCGAGGAAGTCCGGGCGGGCCGACAGCTCATCGGAACCCCTCACCTTCGTCCCGGTCACCCACAGCCGTCGCGCATCGCCGGTGTCCCCGGCGCCGGCCTCGACCACCGACAGCCCGGCAGCCGCGTCGTCGATGACCACCACGGCTCGCCGGCCGGCCAGCGCGGCTTGCGCGGTGGGTAGGCTGGGGTAGGTCAGCCGCAGCGGTCCGGTGTCATCCTCCGACGACGGATGCTGGTGATGCGGCAACCATTTCAGCCAATCCCAGTGGCCTACGGAATCGGTGACGACCGCCGCGATCAGCAGTGCGTCCGGACTGTGCAATACCGCGAGTTGGCAGATCATCGCCCGCAGCAGGCCGCGCGCCCGGAGCGGTTCGCCGTCCAGCAGCAGCGGCGCCGGCCCCAGCAGGTTCACCGCGATCGGCACCTCGGGCACCGTCGCGTGGATGTCCAGGAAGCGGCTCAGTGCGGTGTCGGTGACTGGGTCGGCCCGGTGGGCCGGATCTCTTGCCGGTGACACCAGCCGGGTGGCCAACTCGACTGACCCGATCCCCACCCGGACCCGGCCGAAGTCGGCATCGTCGGGCCGGCGCTCCCACATCCGGGGGCCACCGGCCAGCGTCCACAGCGCGTCAGGGCCCGGATGCGACCATGCCAACCAGGATCGTTGAGCCGCTGCGGTGTCCGTCATCGAATCCCGTAGCGCGGCAAGATAATCCAGGTAGTCATCGCGGTCGTCGTCGATGTCGTTGCCCCGGTTGCGGTTTCGTCCCGCCAGCGCGGCCGCTACCGCTGAAGCGAGCATCATCAGCGGAAGCAGCGCGAAGACCGGACTGCGGGCGACCGCGGATCCCGAGCGGTAGATGACCGCGGTCATACCGAGCATCCCGACGGCCATCACCACCGGCAGCAGTCGGGTCAGCGCCGCCCCGGGTTCTGAGCGCGACACTGATGGCGGTGCGACAACGGCGATTTCACCGGCTTCCGGCGCCGCCGGTGGGCTCCCGGTCCGTCCGAGCTCCGTCATCGGCACACCGTAGACGAGGCCGAATCCGCCGGCAAGTCAGCTGTGGAACACCGAAAACGCCGGGTCCGCCACCGCGGTAACGTGCGGCCAGCGGAGGAGGTGGTACATGTCGATTCCGGATTCGGGCCTACGTCGGGTCGCGGTGCACGCCGATACCGTGCACGCCGATCTGGCCCTGCCGGCCGGGGTGCCGGTCGCGGCGTTGATCCCGTCCGTCGTCGACCTTATGGCGCTGCGCGACGGCCCGGCAACGCTGCGTCCGTACCGGCTCGGCCAGCCCGGTCGGGCACCGCTGGACGGCTCAAAAACTCTGGCGCAACAGGGAATCCGGGATGGAACCATGCTGACCCTGTCCCGGGTCGAGCGCATGACGGCGGAACCACGTTTCGACGATCCCGCCGAGCAGGTGGCGGCCACCGTCCGGGCGGCGGCGCGTCCGTGGACCCCGGTGGCGCGCCGCCTGGCCGCCGTGCTGGCCGCGTCCGTACTGGCCGGGGTCACCGGTTTCGTGGCGGTCCCCGGCGGGCCCGGCACCCCGAACGCGCTGTTGGCCGTCGCGGCGGCCGGGACGGTGGCGGCGTTGACGGTGCCGTCGAGCGGCGCCAGCCCGCCGGTGCGCGCGACGCTGCACTGCCTGGCCGGGCTGGCGGTGCTGGCCGCTGTCGTTGGGATGGCCTCAGTGGTGACCGGGATTTCGCTGCAGGCCATCGGGGCGGCGGCCGCGGCCGTCGCGGTCGGTCTGATCCGGGTGGCGGGCCGGGTGGCCGCCATGATCGCCGGGCGCGCAGGTGCGGCCCACGATCTGTTGACCGCCTTGGTCGCCGGGTCGGCGGCCGCCGTCGTGCTGGGCACTGCCGGTGTCGCCGTCGGA
>JBDTEP010000017.1:0-6313 GCA_039922455.1 Mycobacterium sp.
ACAGCGATTTTGAACGTCGGAACCGCTTGCGGTCCTGGGAGTTCCAGCTGCGTACCGACGCCGATCGGATCGACCGTGACGCGCGCGCGGAAGGGCGGCGCGCCCGGGTGACGCTGCTGCAGGAGCAACGCGACGAGGCGCTGCGGCAGCGGCGGATGTCGAAATCGGAGCGGTTGATCGCGTTGCGTAGCCGTGTCGCGCAGGCCCGGGTTCAGCTGGCCTATTTCGCCCGCAAGCGCTGTCTCTCGGTGCGCGGCGAGCTCGCCGAGGACGCTGCGGGCATGACCCGGAGCCGGTTGCCCGAGTTCGAGGCCTACGTGCGCGGCCGGTTGGAGGAGGTCGTGACGGAGGTTGACCAGGGGGTCGGCGAACATTTGGCCGACGTCGCCAACGAGCTGGGTCTGGCTGGGGAGGTCACCTCGGCGACCGGGGTGAACCCGCCGGTGCCGCAGATCGAGATCGGCGAGCCACCGTTGAAATCCCGGCGCCTGGAGACCCAGTTGATGACGCTGCTCGGGATGGGCTTCGGTCTAGGGGTGGCGCTGACCCTGAGCCGGTTGTTCGCGCACCTGGCTCCGGGGTTGACCGCGGCCGGCGCGGCGGTGTGCGTTGTCATCGGGGTGGCGGTCACGGTGTGGGTGGTGCGCATCCGCGGGCTGCTGCGTGACCGTGCGGTCCTCGATCGCTGGGTAGGCGAGGCCACCGCCACGCTGCGGTCCGCGTTGGAGGAACTGGTGGCTTTACAGGTGGTGGCCGCCGAATCGGCGCTGACCGCCGAACTTGCCGGGCACAACGAGATCGAGGGGGCGAGGGTCGCCGACCGGATAGCCGGGCTGGACCGGGAATTGCGTGAGCATGCCGCCGCCACCTCTCGCGCCGCCGCGGTTCGTGATCGGCAGCTGCCGGCATTGCAGCGGGCGCTCCAAGCGGTGCGCACGGAGCTGGGTGAACCTGGTCCGGTGGGTGGCGAGGCGGCGGTCTTGGACTAGCTGGGTCTTAGCCGGCATGTGCCCGCTTCGCCCCACGCAGCTATTCGCGGTAATCTCTTATCTAATGGCGGTATAAGAGATGGGAAGCGGCCGCGTAGCAGCGGCAAACCCCACAAGCGACACAGGTTACACAGGAGAGCTCAATGACCTCAGCGACCATTCCCGGTCTGGACACCGCACCGACGAAGCACCTGGGGCTGCTGGCCTGGGTTCAGGAGATCGCGGAGCTCGCTCAGCCGGACCGGGTCGAGTGGTCGGACGGTTCAGAGGAGGAGTGGACCCGGCTGATGACCCAGCTGGTGGACGCCGGTGCTGCGGTCAAGCTGGACGAGAAGAAGAAGCCCAACTCTTACCTCGTGCTCTCCGACCCCGCCGACGTCGCCCGGGTCGAGTCGCGCACCTTCATCTGTAGCCGCACCCCCGAAGGTGCCGGGCCCACCAACAACTGGATGGACCCGGACGAGATGCGGTCCACCATGACCGAGCTTTACCGGGGCTGCATGCGCGGCCGCACCCTGTACGTCATCCCGTTCTGCATGGGTCCGCTCGGCGCCGAGGACCCCAAGCTCGGTGTCCAGATCACCGACTCGCCCTACGTGGTGGCCTCGATGCGGGTGATGACCCGGATGGGTACCGCGGCGCTGGAGAAGATCGGCACCGACGGCGAGTACGTCAAGTGTCTGCACTCGGTGGGTGCCCCGCTGGCCGCCGGCGAGCAGGACGTGCCGTGGCCGTGCAACGACGACAAATACATCACCCAATTCCCGGAGACCCGCGAGATCTGGAGTTACGGTTCGGGATACGGCGGCAACGCGCTGCTGGGTAAGAAGTGCTACGCACTGCGGATCGCCTCGGCGATGGCACACGACGAGGGCTGGCTGGCTGAGCACATGCTGATCCTCAAGCTGATCTCGCCGGAGAACAAGGCCTACTACGTGGCGGCGGCGTTCCCGTCGGCGTGCGGCAAGACCAACCTGGCGATGATCCAGCCGACCATCCCGGGCTGGCGCGCCGAAACGCTCGGTGACGACATCGCCTGGATGCGGTTCGGCAAGGACGGCCGGCTCTATGCGGTGAACCCCGAGGCCGGTTTCTTCGGCGTGGCGCCGGGCACCAGTCACAGCTCGAACCCGAACGCGATGATCACGCTGGAGGCCGGCAACACCATCTACACAAACGTCGCCCACACCGACGACAACGACGTGTGGTGGGAGGGCATCGACGGGGAGACCCCGGAGCACGTGACCGACTGGAAGGGTAACGACTGGCTCGGCGGAAAGACCGAAACCCCTGCGGCCCACCCCAACTCGCGGTACTGCACCCCGATGTCGCAATGCCCGATCCTGGCCCCGGAGTGGGATGACCCGGCTGGCGTACCGATCTCGGCGATCCTGTTCGGCGCCCGTCGCAAGACCACCGTGCCGCTTGTGAGCCAGGCCCGCGACTGGCAGCACGGCGTCTTCATCGGCGCCACCATGGGCAGCGAGCAGACCGCCGCGGCTGAGGGCAAGGTCGGCACGGTGCGCCGCGACCCGATGGCAATGCTGCCGTTCATCGGCTACAACGTCGGTGACTACATGCAGCACTGGATCGACACCGGCAAGAGCGCCGACGAGTCCAAGCTGCCGAAGGTGTTCTTCGTCAACTGGTTCCGCCGTGGTGAGGGCGGTCGCTTCCTGTGGCCGGGCTTCGGCGAGAACAGCCGGGTGCTCAAGTGGGTCATCGACCGGGTCGAGGGCAAGGCCGGCGGCCAAGAGACCGCGATCGGCACCGTGCCCCAGGCCGCTGACCTTGAGCTGGGCGGGCTGGATGTGGACACTGCCGACGTGGAGCAGGCACTGGTCGTCGACGCTGACGAGTGGCGTGCCGAGTTGCCGCTGATCGAGCAGTGGTTCGAGTTTATCGGCGACAAGCTGCCGACCGGGCTGCGTGACGAGTTCGACGCCCTCAAGCAGCGCCTGGGTTAGTCCCCTCCCCTGCCGCCAGCGCGCGCTGGGGCACCTTCCGCGCGAGTGTGCGTGTCCCCGGCCGACATGCCGGAGACATCACCGGGTTCACGCACGTTCGCGGCGTAAGTCCGACCACTTGACAGCTGTCAAGTTTGTCGGCGGTACAGTCTGTCCATGCAGATTCGGGAGCACACCTCTGGTCTGGGAGGCGCTGACAAGCCGGCTATCATCTTGCACCCGTCGGGCACCGTCGTCACCTTCGACGACCTGGAGGCCCGCGCGAACCGGTTGGCGCACTTCTTCCGCGGCGCAGGACTGGTCGAGGGTGACACCATCGCGATCCTCATGGAGAACAACGAGCACATCCACGCCATTATGTGGGCTGCGCGGCGCAGCGGCCTGTACTACGTGCCGATCAACACCCACCTGACCGCGGCCGAGACCGCCTACATCATCGACAACAGCGCCGCGAAGGCGGTCATCAGCTCTGCGGCGCTGCGCAAGACCTGCCAGAGCCTGGCCGAGTTGGGGAGCCTGCCCGAGTTGCTGCTGATCGCCGACGACGAACTAGATGGTTGGCAGCGTTACCCGGAATGTGTTGCCGATCAACCCGATACGCCTATCGACGACGAGATCGAGGGCGACCTGCTGCAGTACTCGTCCGGCACCACCGGGCGGCCGAAGGGGATCAAACGCGCACTGCCGCATGTGTCGCCCGCCGAGGCACCCGGCCTGATGTCGATGCTGGTATCGGTCTGGATGACCCCCGAGTCGATCTACCTGAGCCCCGCGCCGCTTTATCACACCGCCCCCTCTGTGTGGTCGATGAGCGCGCAGGCCGCGGGTATAACCACGGTGGTGCTGGAGAAATTCGATCCGGAAGGCTGCCTCGAGGCTGTGCAGCGTTACCGGGTCACCCACGCCCAATTTGTCCCCGTCCATTTCACGCGGATGTTGAAACTGCCCAAGGCAGTGCGTGATTCGTACGACGTATCGAGTCTGCAGCGGGTGATGCACGCAGCGGCACCCTGCCCGGTCGAGATCAAAAAGCAGATGATCGACTGGTGGGGGCCGATCGTCGATGAATACTATGCGTCCTCTGAAGCGCACGGCTCGACGTTGATCAGCGCCGACGAGTGGCTGGCCCGCCCCGGTTCGGTGGGCAAGCCGATGATGGGCGCGGTGCACATCCTCGACGAGGACGGCAACGAGCTGCCCGCGGGGGAGCCCGGGGAGATCTACTTCGAGGGCGGCAACGCCTTCGAGTACCTCAACGACCCGGACAAGACGGCCAAGTCTCGGGAGAGGCACGGTTGGGCGACCGTCGGCGACGTCGGTTACCTCGACCACGACGGGTATCTGTACCTGACCGACCGTCGCCACCACATGATCATCTCGGGCGGGGTGAACATCTACCCGCAGGAAGCCGAGAACATGTTGATCACGCACCCGAAGGTGATGGATGCGGCGGTGTTTGGAATCCCGGACGACGAGATGGGACAGAGCGTCAAAGCGGCTGTGCAGACCGTCGACCCGGCGGACGCCACTGCCGCCTTCGCCGACGAATTGCTGGTTTGGTTGCGGGATAGATTGGCGCACTACAAATGTCCACGATCGATCTCCTTCGAGGCGCAACTGCCCCGTACCGATACCGGCAAACTGTACAAGAATGAGCTGGCGGCAAAGTACTCGGTGTGACGCAGGTGATCGGGTTGGCCGCCGCTACGTGTTGTAGCGCAGCCACAGCGGCAAGGCATCGTCGAGTCGTTGCATGAACTTGTGCAGCCCGACCCGGTACTGCCCGGATCCCAATGGGTCGGTCTGGTACTCAGGGAATGCGATGCCGACACCGAACAGCCCGGGCGCCAAAATGCCGTTGCTGGCATCGTATTTCAGCGGCCCCCATTGAGGGGTTACCGGAAGCTGTCTGCACTGGAATCCCACGGTATAGACGACGTGGCTGCACTCCTGCAGCCGCTCCTGGAACTCGGGACTGCTTACCGAGCACCTGTCCAGGCGTTCGGGGTATGTCCCGTCGATATTCTCTCGTGCCCACTGGGCGGCCTGACCTTTGAGGCCGGTATCGTCGAACAGTATCCAATCCGCAAGGTAGACGGCGTATCGCAGTGGACTTCGATAGAAATTGATCACCTTTTTCACCGGGGTCGTCAGCAAGTTCGGCAGTGCGATCATCGACGAGTGTGACGAGCCGAACACGGCAACGGTGGCCTCACCGAGCGCAAGTTGCTCGAGTTGGCCGGGGTCGAGGGCCGCTTCGATCGGGATCTCTTCGAGTCCGGGGTAGCTGAGCTTCGTGGGAACCGCGCCGACCGCAAGGATCACATTCTTCGACGCGATGTCCTCGTGCTCGGTGTGCACGGTCCATTGTCGGTTTTGCAGGGAGAGCTCTGTCGCCGTCGTTCGCAAGGGTCTTACCCGGTCGCACAGCTGATGTGAGATCCACACCAAGGGCTCCGCCACCAAGCCGAGTGGGCACGTCTGCTCCGGATCGAGGGCGTTCAGCTCGAAAGGGGGTGCTTGGGCGAAGCGGAACGACGGTGAAGCATGAAAATAGTCGAGGAACAGCCCCACCTGAGTGTTGCTGGGGACGGCCCGCCACTTGGCGCCGAGGTCGCCGGCACCGAATTCAGGGTCGACCCAGGCGATTTCGTGATCGGCGATGCCATGGTCGAGCAGCTTGCCCACCGCGGCGATGCCGGCCGGTCCGGCCCCTATCACAGCCCACGAGTACCGAGTCATGTGCATACCATCAGAGGTCGGGTCAGCTGGCCTGAAGTCCGGACGAGTCAACGCCGGTCAGGATGTGCTGCCGGGCCTGCCCGGCGTTCCTTGGGTGCCGGGTTGGCCGTGGACGGTGCCGGGGCCGGCGGCGCCGCCGGGGCCGCCAAGACCGCCGGTGGCCCCATTGCTGCCGTCGCCGCCGTCGCCACCGCGACTGCCGTTGCCGCCGTTGCCGCCGAAGCCCACTCCGTGGCCACCGCCACCGCCGTGGCCACCGGTACCGCCGACGCCGCCGTCGCCGTTGGCAGCGCCGCCGTTGCCGGCAGCGCCGCCGTCGCCTCCGTCGCTGCCGCTGATGCCGAGGATCACCGCGGTTCCGCCGCCGCCGTCGCCGCCGTCGCCGCCGGTGCCGCCGGTGCTGGCGATGCCGGTAGCTGCGCCGCCGTCGCCACCGTGGCCGCCATGACCGCCGCCGGCGAGATCGCCGCTTCCGCCGATCTTTCCGCCGTTTCCGCCGTTGCCGCCGGCTCCGCCGGTGCTGCCGGTTCCGGTAGCTGCGCCGCCCTTGCCGCCGTTTCCGCCGCCGCCGCCGCCGCCGAGTAACTGGCCGCCGTCGCCGCCGTTGCCGCCGTT
>JBDTEP010000018.1:0-5695 GCA_039922455.1 Mycobacterium sp.
CAAGAACAAGACCGGCTACCACAAGCGGCAGGGGCACCGTCAGCGGTTGACCGTGCTCAAGGTCACCGGAATCAAGTGATGAGCCGTCAGGCGAAGAACAGACAATACTGAGCAGGAGACAACCACATGGCACACAAGAAGGGCGCTTCCAGCTCACGGAACGGGCGCGATTCCAACGCGCAGCGACTCGGCGTCAAGCGGTTCGGCGGCCAGGTCGTCAAGGCCGGCGAGATCCTGGTCCGCCAGCGCGGCACCCACTTTCACCCCGGCGTCAACGTCGGGCGCGGTGGCGACGACACTCTGTTCGCCACGGCGCCTGGCGCGGTCGAGTTCGGTGCGAAGCGCGGCCGCAAGACCATCAACATCGTGCCCGTCGTCCGCGACTGGAGCTAATAAACCGGCTACACGCCGCGAACGTGCATTGACTGCGAAAACGAGCGACAAAATTCGCAGTGGCTGCACGTTCGGCGTGTGGGACGGGTGAGAGGAAGCCCGATGGCCCGGTTCGTCGACCGCGTCGTCATCCATGTGCGGGCGGGCGACGGGGGCAACGGCTGCGCGTCGGTTCACCGGGAAAAGTTCAAGCCGCTTGGTGGTCCCGACGGCGGTAGCGGCGGTAGCGGCGGCAGCGTTGTGCTGGTTGTCGACCCCCAGGTGCACACCCTGTTGGACTTCCACTTCCGGCCGCACATCGCCGCGTCCTCCGGGAAACCCGGACAGGGCAGCAACAAAGAGGGCGCCACCGGATCCGACTTGGAGATCAAGGTGCCGGACGGCACCGTCGTGCTCGACGAGAACGGCCGACTGCTGGCCGACCTGGTGGGGTCGGGTGCCCGCTTCGAGGCCGCCGCCGGCGGTCGCGGTGGGCTGGGCAACGCGGCCCTGGTGTCTCGGGCCCGCAAAGCGCCCGGCTTCGCGCTGCTGGGGGAGAAGGGCGAGAGCTGTGACCTCACCCTGGAGCTCAAGACCGTCGCCGATGTTGGCCTAATCGGATTCCCTTCGGCGGGGAAATCCGCACTAGTGTCGGTGATTTCGGCGGCTAAGCCGAAGATTGCCGACTATCCCTTCACCACGTTGGCACCGAACCTGGGCGTGGTCTCTGCCGGGGATCACACCTTCACCGCGGCCGACGTGCCTGGCCTCATCCCGGGTGCCTCGAGCGGCCGCGGGCTGGGCTTGGACTTCCTGCGGCACATTGAACGCTGCGCCGTGCTGGTGCACATCGTCGACTGCGCCACCGCCGAACCAGGCCGTGACCCGATGTCCGACATCGAGGCGATCGAGACCGAACTGGCCGCCTACACCCCCACCATGCAAGGGGATTCAACGCTCGGCGACCTGGTCGACCGGCCGCGGGCGGTGGTGCTCAACAAGATCGATGTGCCCGAGGCGCGGGAGATGGCCGAGTTCGTCCGCGAGGACATTGCGGCCGAGCGTGGCTGGCCGGTGTTCATGGTGTCAACGGTGACTCGAGAAGGATTGCGGCCGTTGATGTTTGCGCTGGCCGAGCTGGTGTCGGAGTATCGCGCGACGCAACCCGAGCCGGTGGCGCGCCGGCCGGTGATCCGGCCGATACCCGCCGGGGAGACCGGGTTTACCGTGGAGCCTGACGGCGACGGCGGCTTCATCGTGCGCGGGGAACGCCCGGAGCGCTGGATTCGCCAGACCAGCTTCGACAACGACGAGGCGGTCGGGTACCTCGGTGACCGCCTGGCCCGCCTCGGGGTCGAGGACAAGCTGCTGCGACTGGGCGCCACGCCGGGCTGCGCGGTGACGATCGGGGAGATGACCTTCGACTGGCAGCCGACCACTCCGGCCGGGGTTGACGTGACGCTCTCGGGGAGAGGCACCGACACCAGACTGGAGCAGACCGATCGGATTGGTGCCGCCGATCGCAAGGTTGCGCGCAAACAGCGCCGAGAGCACCCGGAGGACACGTGACCGGCAGCGCGCGCGATGCGATTCGTACCGCGCGCAGCGTCGTCGTCAAGATCGGCACCACCGCACTCACCACCGCCAACGGCATGTTCGACGTGAACCGGCTCGCCGGGCTCGCCGCGGCGATCGAAGCCCGAATGAAGGCCGGCTCGGACGTGGTGATCGTGTCGTCGGGGGCCATCGCTGCCGGCCTGGAGCCGCTGCGATTGTCCAAGCGGCCAACCGATCTGGCCACCAAACAGGCTGCCGCCAGCGTGGGCCAGGTGGCGCTGATCAATGCGTGGAGTGCTGCCTTCGGCCGGTTCGACCGCACCGTCGGACAGGTGCTGCTCACCGCGCAGGACGTGTCGATGCGGGTGTCGCACACCAATGCCGCTCGCACCTTGGACCGATTACGGACACTGCACGCGGTCGCGATCGTCAACGAGAACGACACGGTGGCCACCAACGAGATCCGGTTCGGTGACAATGACCGGCTCTCGGCGTTGGTGGCCCACCTGGTCGGCGCTGATGCGCTGGTACTGCTGTCCGACATTGACGGTCTCTACGACGCCGACCCCCGTAAGGGGCTGGCCCGTCTGGTGCCCGAGGTGTCCGGCCAGGATGACCTCAGCGGCGTGGTGGCCGGCGAGAGCAGCAACCTCGGTACGGGCGGCATGGTGTCGAAACTGTCGTCGGCGCTGTTGGCCGCCGACGCGGGGGTCCCGGTGTTGCTGGCCGCGGCCAGTGAGGCAGCCGCGGCCCTCGCCGACGCCTCGGTGGGTACGGTGTTCGCGCCTCGGCCGCAGCGGATGTCGGCGCGCAAGTTCTGGGTGCGGCACGCGGCCGACGCGGCCGGTGCGTTGACGCTGGACGCCGGGGCCGTCGAGGCGGTGCTGACCCGGCGGCGCTCCTTGTTACCGGCGGGGATCACCGGGGTATCGGGTAGGTTCCACGGCGGCGACGTGGTCGAACTCTGCGGCCCGGACGGTGCGGTGGTGGCCCGCGGCGTCGTCGGTTACGGCGCGGTGGAGCTGGCTGCCATGATCGGTCATGGCACCGCGGAGCTGGCACCGGATGCCCGCCGCCCGGTCGTCCACGCCGATGACCTGGTCGCGGTGTAATAGCGATGAGCACGGTATTGGCCATCGACGGGGCGGGATGGAGCGGGCTACTGCGGTTCATGTGCCGCGGTGCAGTCACCAAAGGTAAGACCGTCAGATGCGTCAAGTACCCGAACACCTACTTTGACGGCCTGCGTTATGTCCCTGCGGTCAAAGCGGTGGAACGCGGCGCGAAAGCCCTCGACGACATGCTGACCGCACACTTCAACGGTCACCCCGATGCCGACGACGTGCTGGTCTACGCGGTGAGCATGGGGTCGCAGGTGGCCTGCAAGTGGCTGCGCGAGCAGGGACCGACCTCCTCGGTCCCCACCGACAAGGTGTCGTTTCTGCTGCTGGCCAACCCTGAACAGCCGTTCCACGGCATCTATAAGGCCGACCCCAAGCTGGTCAGGTTCATGAAGCTGCCCGACTACGGCGGCGTTGGCGTGCCGGAAAGCACCGCGTTCGCGGTGACGGACCTGTGTCGCCAGTACGACGGCATGGCAGACTTCCCCAACCGGCCCGCCGCACAGGTGGACTCGCTGGCCGTCAACAACGCCCTCCTGGGCCTGGTCGTCATCCACAACAACTACTTCAGGCTCGATATCAACAACCCCGACAACATCCGCGTTAGCCGCGGCAACATCACCTACGTCTTCTCCCCGACGCGCGTACCTCCGGCCGGCGTCTTCAACGCGCTGTTCCCCGCCCGGCTGAAAAAGCAGCGTCAGAAGATCGAGAACTCCTATGACCGCTCGGCCTGGAACACCGCGCCGGCCGGGTCGTAATACCAGGTGCCTGCCGTCCGTCGTCCACGCTGATGACATGGTAGGGAGTGCAGTACTCGCCCTACTCTGGTACTTGCTCCAGATACAGTGCGCCCCAGATGATTTCGGTCATCGCGGCGGCGAGTTCGCAGTCGTAGCCCACGTCCCTGGTCGGTAGATTCTGCTGGCAGCTTCGTTCCACCATCCAGGTCAGTGCACTGGCGGTGGCGGTGGCGGGCAGCCCGCGGCGAATCGAGCCGTCGGTCTGGCCGTCCTCGATGACCTGGGTCACCCGGTCTGAGATACCGGTCAGGAGCTCCCGGTAGGTGGCCGCCACCAGCGGGTCGTAACCGGCCATCTCGCTGAGCGCGATCAGCAGCGGTTGATGCTGCCGATAGCTGGCGATGATGGCGGCCATCGCAGCGCGGACATCGCCGGGATCGTGGCGCCACGCCATGCTCCACCAGCGCTCGGCGCCCGCGGCGAGATCGCCGAACACATGGCCGGCGAGTTGACGCAGCAGATGGCCCTTGTCCTCGAAATAGATGTAGAAGCTGGCGCGCGACATCTCAGCCTCGGTGGCAAGCCGGTCCACGCTGAGCTCGGTGAAGCTGGCTCCTTCACTCATCAGCCGCTCGGTGGCGTTGAGCAGACGACGCTCGATCTCCCCGCGCCGCTCCCGGCGGCTGGTCGGGGGTTTTCGGGTCACAGATGCCACGCGACTAAGGGTAACGGCTACCGTGACATCTTGACTAGACACTATGTCTAGATTTATCGTCGGCATGACCCGTCTGTGATCGGGGTCATAAGTCGAGGAGCCCCTATGACAGCATCGTCCGCCACCACCCGCAGCTATGACTCAATCGACCTGTCTTCGCGTGCGTTCTGGTCGACTACCGCCGCAGATCGGGAACGGGCTTTCGCCGAGCTGCGGTCCGAGCGCCCGGTGAGCTGGCATCCTCCGGTCCAGGACACGCTGATGGAGGATCCCGACGACCCCGGCTACTGGGCGGTCACCCGACACGCCGACATCGTCACGGTCAGCCGCACCAACGAGGTCTTCCTATCCGGAAAAGGTGTGCTGTTCGACAACATTCCCGAGGAGCTCCTGGAAGGGTCGCAGTCCTTCCTGGCGATGGACCCACCGCGGCACACCAAGCTGCGCAAGTTGGTGACCGCCGCATTCACCCCGCGACAGGTCCGCCGCATCGAGGACTCGATCAAGGCGAACGCCACGGCTATCGTCGACGAATTGCGGGCCGCCGGCAGCGGGGCCGACTTCGTGGATCGATGCGCAAAAGAACTGCCCATCCGCACGCTGTCGGACATGGTGGGAATTCCCGAATCCGAGCGTCAGCGTGTCGAGCACGCCGCCGATGCGATGGTGTCGTGGGCGGACCCGATCTACTGCGCCGGCCGCAACCCGCTGGAAGTCCTCGTTGAAGCGCAGATGGGTCTGCATCAGGTCGCCGGCATGCTCGCCGCGGAGCGTCGCGACCGTCCCGGCGATGACCTGTTCAGCGGCCTGGTGAACGCCGAGATCGACGGCGATCGCCTCACCGACAACGACGTGGCCGCATTCTTTGTGCTGCTGGCGGTGGCCGCCAACGACACCACCCGCCAGACCACCAGTCACGCGATCAAAGCACTGACCGATTTCCCCGATCAGCGCGCCTGGCTGCTGGAGGACTTCGACAACCGCATCGGTACGGCGGTGGAGGAATTCATCCGCTATGCCACGCCAGTGATGACCTTCCGTCGCACGGCCGCAACCGATTGCGAGCTTGGCGGTCAAATGATCCGAGCGGGTGAGAAGGTGGTGATGTTCTATTCGTCCGGTAACTGGGATGACACGGTGTTCGACCATCCCGAGCGGTTCGACCTGAGCCGAGACCCCAACCCGCA